>JASBZF010000001.1 GCA_029983625.1 Pauljensenia sp.
TGGACGTGCGTGAGGTGTCACCTCTTTTTAGGACAAAGCCGGTTCTTGCGCCGGGACAAAAATCCCAGGATGACTATTGGAATGCTGTTGTCCTGGCTTCAACTGACTGTGCTCCGCGCGAAGTGCTCGCCCTCGCGCATGAACTGGAGTCTGCGGCTAAACGTGAACGCCTCGAACACTGGGGTCCACGCACTCTTGATATTGACCTCATCGACTATGCGGGGATGCAAATACATGATGCGGACCTGATTCTTCCGCATCCGCGTGCCTATTGTCGGGCTTTCGTATTGGCACCCTGGTCCGTCGTTGATCCGAAGGCACTCCTCGCTCAAGATCGTGTCGTTGATCTGCTGAAACAGGCTCCCGACAGAGGGGGCATCGTGGATGCGATTGAGGGGTGGCTCAATGAGCCAGAGACGATCCTCGCGGAGTCGAATGCGCTTCTTTTACGTCAAGAGAAGAAAACCCAAGACAGGAAAACTCAGGAGAAGAAAACTGAGGGATCTGCGTCGAAAGCGCTGAACTCAGGATCACTGACGCCACAAGCGCCTGCGTCCTCTTCTTCTGTGTGTGCGCATTCTTCCCCTGAGGGACTGGCAGGAAAATCGCGTTTGGATGGTGTGCCAGAAGAATCCCGGAAGAGTCTTGCGCCCTCTCAGGATTGCCTTGATCTGGTGTGGCGGCAGCTGTGGGAAAAATGGTCAGCTCCAATTGACGCGGCACATACGCCCCTCAGCGTCGCGACTGCACCTGTTGAAGTCCCTGCGGAGGAGGCGAATCGAAGCTACGAGGATGCAGATACTGGAGCTGATGCTGGAGTCACAGATGAGGAAGTACACGTCCTTACCCCTATGCCCACCGAAACAGAGCCTGCCGTTAAGAAACCACGCTTGCCGTGGCTTCCTCTGAACGGACACAAGGAAGCGCGCAGCAGCGCGGGCACCTCCCTACCGGAATCTGTGACAATCTCAGAGCGCTGTGACGACTCTGTGACTCTGTCACGTCCGTCACGTACCCTTCCCACCTGGGATTTCGCCGGTTCGCGCGTGAGGATTGTTGACGAGGGCGCCACTTCCACTGCGGAGCCAGAAAAGACGACAAGCTCTGCTCCTGTGAGGCGTTCCATCATCGATCCGGGTCTACCGCACGACGCACTTCGAGGCCCCGCCCCGGATTCAGAACTGACGCGCACCGGGATCTTGCGCAAAGTGGTGGTGCGCCCTTCCGTTTCAGGTCCCATCACTGTGACAAGGGAACAGGACACACGATGACGCCGCTATCGTGGCTTCGTCTTCTCGGCCTTGCCTGTCTCACCGCAACCCTCACCGGGGTTGCGAGTTTCGCCCTCGTTTCTGCGGGCGGATCGCCGCTGCTCATCGCCCCACTTCTGGCCCCGCTTTTCGCTCTTTTCGGTCTGCTGCTCGGCTGGGCTGGCCTGCACGTGCGACGTTTTAAAGACCATAAACGCACCTGGGTGACGCCGCTTGCGGCAATGCGTATCGCAATTGCCGCACGAGCTTCCGGCTACGTCGCCTCGGTGGCGACGGGCGTATTAGCGGGCGTGTTGTGTGCCAGTTTAGGACGTGTGGAAGCACCACTGATGGCATCTAATGCCCTCGCTTCCGGCCTCGCATGTGCGGGTTCCCTCTGGTGGTGCCTCGTCGCTGTGGTCGTGGAACGCTGGTGTATCGCAGATATCGATGAGGATTCAGACGATCCCGGTGAGGTCGCGCGCCCAAGTGCCAGTCCCGCGTAGAGTCCACAAGCTTTCGCCCTCGCATATGCACTTTCAGCTCTCTGAGCGTCCGTGACTTCAGCAGCTCTTTCGAGGAGGAGATCATGACGCGACAACCAGGTCGCTCCCATTCACAGTCGTCACGTCAACGTCGTCGCCTGTGGGCCCGACGCATCATCACGGGATTGGGGCTCCTTGCCATTGTGGCACTGCTGATCTGGGGAATCGTCAGCCTTGTTCTTTTCTTTGTCGGTGGTGCAGCATCGGCCAATGAGGAGCCGCAATCGCTTGAGACACTTAAGGTGCAGACCATCCAATCAGGGGATGAAGTTCTTGAACTGGGCAGTGATCAGACGATCACTCGCGACGGAATCGTCTCAGAAAGCGAAGGGGTCATCATCCCCACCTGTGCGTCCGCAGCTCTTCACTACACGCTGACAGCTTCCCAGACGAAGGTCGGTGAGGGTGAAACACTGTCCGTCTCTGTAGAGAACACGGGGGAGGTTGCCTGCATGATCCACGCGGGCGCCTGGGGTGTGCGCATTGTGTCCGGCGAGGACACAATGTACGACTCACGTGCCTGTGACACTTACGATCCGAAAGCGACACCCCTCCTGTTAGCGCCGGGTATGTCCTGGAGTGGAACCCTGAACTGGGATGGTCACGTCTACTCTGAGGGCTGCGTAGCACCCGCTGAGGTAGTGAACGCTGAGGCGGGCACCTACCGGGCGATTCTCATGTCCGAAGACCGGCAAATCGGTGAGGAAGTCGTCTTTGAGGTGCTTGCCTGAACCCTACGCTATTCAGACTTCCACGCTCCTTGCGAGCTGAGCTTCCCTGAGAAGTCACCAGCCGACGATACCGCTGGCCGCCATCTGAGCTTGATGATCCAAATTGTCGCGAATGAGTTTGGCCCGGTAGGGGCCGATCCCTTCGATCCCTTGCAAATCCTCGACGCTTGCAGCGCGCAGCTCCTGGAAACTCGGCCAATGAGAAGAGACTTCTTTGATGACGCTCCACGGAAGATGCGGGACAAGTGAAAGCGCACGAATCCCACGCGGTTGAATATCACGATCAAGATCAGCGACCTCGAAAACGGCAAGCCCCAACACTTTCGCAATCGCACTCAGATCAACGAGCTTGTCGCCGCCGAGTTCAGAAAGATGCTGATCCACCGAAGCAATCGAGGACGCATTGCGAATGTAATCGCGTAGGACAAGTGCGCGTTCTGAAGCAGAACCACGCACAAGATCGTCAACTTGCAGGGCGAGGAGCCGACCCTCGGAGCCGAGCTCTTCAAGATAGCCGTTAATTTCAGAGGTAATGCGTCGAATCATCTCCATCCGCTGAACAACTGTCGCAACATCGCGAATCGTCGCAGAATCACGCATTTCCAAAACCGTGAGCGTCTGAAGAACCTCATCAAGACGCTGCGAATAACGATCGAGGGTATCAACCGCCAGATTGGCGCGCGCCAGCAAGGACTCCGGCTCTTCCACGAGACGGTGACATTCACCCACATAAACGGAGATCATTTTCATGGAGGCAGACAAAGACAACACAGGAAGATGGGTCTGACGTGCTGTCCTCTGAGCGGTTCGATGCCGCATTCCTGATTCATCCGTGGGGATCGATGCATCGGGCAAAAGCTGGACATTAGCCTTTCGTATCCTCATATTCTCAATATCGAGAACAACCGCCCCATCCATCTTGCACAATTCGCGCAGACGTGAAGCGGTGAAATCCACATCCAAATCAAAACCACCCGAACAGATCGCCTCAACCTCTGGCGTATAACCCAAAACAATGAGACCACCCGTGTGTGAACGCTGAATCCGTTCGAGGCCCTCACGTAGAGCAGTACCGGGGGCGACGGCCGCAAGAGCCTGCCTGAGGATCACCGAATCGGATGTCACAGTCTCGCCTTCCTTCACGTCGGCTTCGCAATGAATTTTACGGCAGCGCCGCCCGGATCGCGGTCGCGAGATCAGAAACGGTCAAGACGCTCAGACCTTCGATACGAGGAAGATCCTGCGCGCCCTTTGCCGGCACAATAGCGCGAGTAAATCCCAAACGAGCAGCTTCTTGCAGACGACGACCCACACCGGTTGAGGCGCGAATCTCCCCAGTTAACCCAATTTCACCAATCACCACAGTTCCAGGGCGAGGAACGATCTGTTCACGCGCCGTGACAACAGCAATCGCGATCGCAAGATCAAGCGCGGGCTCACTGCTTTTTGCCCCACCGACGGTTGAGACATACACGTCGCAGGAAGACACATCAAGATTGAGCCTGGCTTGAAGGACAGCGAGAATCATCGCGACACGGGAATGATCGACCCCCGAGGTGGTTCTCCTTGGCGATCCCGCAGCGCTCGCGGCGACGAGGGCTTGGATTTCGGTGGGCATCGGGCGACGCCCCTCCAATGAGACTGTTACGCAGGTTCCGGGAACATTCGCTGAGGATCCCGACAGGAAAAGCCCCGAAGGGTCGGGAACTTCACGGATCCCAGATTCTATGAGTTCAAAGCAACCGACCTCGTCAGTGGGACCGTAGCGGTTCTTCACCGCGCGCAAAAGACGCAGGCGTGAATGTCGATCGCCCTCAAATTGGCACACAACATCGACAAGATGCTCCAAGACGCGAGGCCCTGCAATACCGCCGTCCTTCGTGACATGACCGACAAGAAGTACCGGCAGATCACGCTCTTTCGCAGCGCGAATCAGACCGGCGGCAACCGCGCGCACTTGAGCAACGCCACCGGCTCCGCCCTCGACCTGAGGTGAAGAAATAGTCTGCACAGAATCGACAATGAGAAGCGAAGGGGAGACGGCCTCCACATGGCCGAGCAAAGAGGCGAGATCGTGATCTTCGGCGAGGAGAAGACGCTCATCGAGGGCGCCGATACGCATGGCACGTGCCTTTACCTGAGAAGAAGATTCCTCGCCGGTGACATAGAGAACGGGACCGCAGTCCTGGCTTACGGAAGCGGCACGTGCGGCCACATCAAGAAGGAGTGTTGACTTTCCCACTCCGGGTTCACCGGCGAGTAACACAACGGCACCGGGGACTATGCCCCCACCGAGAACACGATCCAATTCCCCGAGGCCGCTTGGACGTGAGCGCGCGCGATCACCGTCAACATCTGCGATGGGAAGCGCCGGACGACGTGGGGGAATCGCAACGGTGCCCCCTGCAATTGCGCCGTCAGATGCGTTCTCTTCCACGGTGCCCCATGCGGAGCACTCTCGACACTGACCCGACCACTTCGGACTGGTCCAGCCGCATTCAGTGCAGCGGTAGATCGTCTTTGCCTTCGCCATGTGTGAAGCCTAAGGGTGGGCATAGGCATCTGCGACACACTGCGGGATGACTAGGGACGATTGGCGAAATATTCGAGCAAACGGGCATCGCCGGACACAATGATAATGTCCTCAGGGTTGATGCGCGTCTTCGCAGTCGCGTAGGTAAAAGGCGTTCCCGGTCGTAAAACGCCCAGGAGATTCACGCCGTAGCGCCCTCGCAAATCCAGATCTGCCACCGTGAAGCCCTGTACTTCTTTCGGTGGACGAAGCTTCATAATCGCGAAGCCGTCCTTTTCCATTTCGATGTAGTCAATCATTCGACCACCGACGAGGTGAGCCGTGCGCTGACCCGCGTCGAATTCAGGATAAACAACGTGGTGAGCGCCGATCCTCTTCAGGATTCGACCGTGTTCCCGAGAGATCGCTTTTGCCCAGATCGATCCCATCCCCATATCGACAAGATTCGCCGTGATCAGCACTGAAGATTCCAGCGAGGATCCGGCACCGACCACTGCGGCGCGGAACTCTCGGGCTCCGAGCTGTTCCAGGGCCTCCACTGAGGTCGCATCCGCTTCGACGAGGGGGAACCTTCCTGCGAATGCTTGAACGCGCGCGGGGTTCTTTTCAACGGCGAGGATTTCATATCCGAGCTTGTCGAGCGTGACCGCGACCGCTGAACCGAAGCGACCGAGTCCGATAACGAGTGTTCCAGAGGTCAGTTCGCGCATATCCTCGTGAGCCATGAGCGTCATTATGCCCCGAAGATTCCGATGTGTACCTCTTCTGCCTCAGAACACGCCCCTTCCTCGCCCTCGGCAACAATGGCAGCCTGTGTTGCTCTAGCCGATGATGGGGCGTTCTTCGGGCATACGGATCACGCGCGAACGATCACGTAGCGCTAAAGCTGCGGCCATTGTCATAGAGCCGGTTCGCCCGGCGAACATGAGGACAATGAGCACGTACTTACCCAGGGGAGGCAGTGTCGGAGTAATACCGGTTGAGAGGCCGACCGTTGCGAAAGCGGAGATCGTTTCAAAGAGAATCGTGTCGAGTGAGTAGTTCGTGAGAGTGAGGAGAATCAGAACAGCAATAGTGACCAGTGTCATTCCGAGCAGTGCGACGGCAACTGAGAGACGCACAACCGAGGGCGGAATCCGTCTGCCGAAGGTCTCGATATCGCGATCGCCCCGCGCTTCAGCAACAACAGCAAGAACAAGGACCGCGAAAGTCGTGACTTTAATGCCACCTGAAGTGGAGGCAGAACCTCCGCCAATCATCATGAGAACATCTTGAACGAAGTGTGTTTGCGGCCTCATCACGCCGATGTCGAGGGCCGACAGTCCTGAGGAACGCGAATTGACACCCGCGAGCATAATATTGAGCACGCGCGTTGAAGTGTCGAGTGAACCCAAAGTGAGTGGGTTCGTCCATTCGGTAAGAGCAAACATCACTGTTCCCGCAAGCGCCAAGATCGCATAGACGGACAAAGTGAGTTTCGTGTGCAGTGCCCATTTCCCCGGTGTACGCCAGCGGGCGGCGAGATCTTGAATGACGGGAAAGCCGACCGCGCCCACGAAGGTGCCTAAGATGATGGGGGCGAGGAGCCACCAGTCAGACACATGAGGGGCGAGGCCGCCAACGAGGATCACGAAGCCCGCATTGTTAAACACGGAAATCGCCATGAACATGGCCTCCCAAGCGGCTTTGCCCAGAGGTTCACCCAGGGTCAGGAAGCGGGGGAGGAAAACGAGGAAAAGGAGAGATTCTGCGGTGAGCGAGGTTGCGATTACCGCTTTGAGAAGAGAAGAGATTTGCCCAAGACCATCCGATTTTGTCTCCTGAGCGGCAAGCATCCTCTGGGTCAGACCGAGTCGGCGCGACACTGCGAAACCGAGAATAGAGGCAAGAGTCATTACGCCCAGGCCGCCGATCATGATGCCGCAGGCGATGACACCTTGACCGAACATTGTCCAGCTTGTCGCCGTTTCTACCGTAGTCAAGCCTGTGATGCACACTGCGGACACAGCGGTGAAAAGAATATCGACAAAGGACACCGGTCGCTGTGGGATGGTCGCGATCGGCAGGCTCAGAAGCGAAGTGATGATCGCAATAATGAGTGCGAACACGCCAACAGCAAGACGTGCGGGCGCGTAGCGGGCTTGGTGAACGAACCAGGCACGGAAACGATCACGAAGAGTGTCTTTCGGTGTGCGCGGATCCCCTTGCTCTTCTCGGCGCATCAGTCCTGAATGAGTAACCTCGCGTGTCTTTTCCTTGGATGAAAAAGGGAAACGAGGGTCGCGCTCGTCATCGTATGCAGCTGTGTCGAGGGGCAGGTCGCTCGGCTTTTCGTGCTGCACCACAGGCCCGTCCTTCCTTCGCATATCAGCCTTTGAACGACACAAGATTACGGACAGTGACTCAGGAGGGGCCGCCGGTATCCGAGAAGAAAGATTTCCCCCTTCCGAAGTTGCCGATGAAGTGCCCTCAGCCACTAGTATGACGTGAAGCGGGTGAATCAAGGGCGCAGGGTTCTCGGTCCCGCGTGAATGACTTCAGGAGTGTTCATGGATCGAAAGTCCGCACCCCGTTTCATGACGGTGTCCGAGGTGGCGGAACTCATGCGCGTATCAAAAATGACCGTGTACCGCCTGATTCATTCTGGAGACATGCCTGCGATTCGGGTGGGAAAGAGCTTCCGCGTTCCAGAAGCTGCTGTCGGTGCGCTCATTGCATCGGGTCTTGCCGATCACACAGATGAAGCTGCGGCCGGGATCGGCGGCTGAAGCGAGTAGAATAGCTGATGCTATGCCCGACCGGGCATGAACGACGAGCGGTGGTAACCTTACGCCGCACATCTTTTTCATACACGAGGGAGGAACCCCATGGGCTCCGTGATCAAGAAGCGCCGCAAGCGCATGGCAAAGAAGAAGCACCGCAAGCTGCTGCGCAAGACCCGTCACCAGCGTCGCAACAAGAAGTAAGTGTTGCAAAGGCCCGACCCTTCGGTCGGGCCTTTCGCTTGTGTGAAACAGGAGACGAGGGGCGTACACGTGGGAAACTAGAGGCATGATCTGGACGAAAATCCACGTGATGCGCCACGGTGAAGTCAATAATCCAAAAGGCGTGCTCTACGGCCGCCTCCCCGGTTTCCCACTGACTGAACTCGGCACAGCGATGGCTGAAAAAGCTGCGGAACACCTGCGTGACGCCGGAGCGGATATTAGCGCGGTGATTGCCTCTCCGCTCCTGCGCGCCCAGCTCACCGCCGCCCCCACGGCTCGCGCCTACGGACTCCCGATTCTTTCAGACCCGCGCCTCATTGAAGCGGACAATATTTTCGAGGGCGAGGCAGTGAATTCTGATCGTGCGATTTTCTTCAGACCCGAAAACTTCAAGTACTACACGAATCCCTTGCGCCCAAGCTGGGGGGAACCCTATGCGCAGATCGCGGCACGGATGAGTGCAGCACTCTCTTCTGCTGTGCGGATCGCGAAAGGGCGAGAAGCACTCCTTGTCTCGCATCAAAGTCCGATTACGATCCTCACCCGATTCGCCCGCAAACAGCCTCTCGCTCACGCGCCGTGGTTACGCCACTGTTCGCTTGCTTCGCTGACGACATTCGAGTTCGTTGATTCGACACTCGTAGCGATCAGATACTGCGAACCGGCGGCGGACCTTCTGACCCAAGCACAGGACATGACTCCGGGTGACTCAGCGGCAACACTGAAACGCTGACACTGAGCGCAACTCAGTGTGTCCCTATTCGCTGTGCTGATCGCCCTCGATTCCCGTATTTTCATCCTCATCTGGCTGCTGAACACTCTTTTGCTCTGTCGTCGGAGTTTCTTCCTCAGCCTTCTTCGCAGCATTCGTTTTGGCGTTGCGTCGTTTTTCGCGCTGAATGTCGCGTCCAATTTTAAAAAGGAAATCAGGGTCGTCGTCTGGAGCGAGCGGCCGAGGTTCTTCTTCGTGTGAATGCGGTGGACGCGGCACGGGAATTGGCGGAAGAGGCGACTGTCCAGCTTCAGCGCGTGAAACAGCGCGAAGGATCACCCAGGCGACAGAGCCAAGAGAAAAAGTGGGGATCGTGATGAGGATAAGAATCAGCCACATTGCTTTTGGTATCCGTGCCGGAACTTCCTCCTCGGGAGTGCGGAACCAGTCGGCGATCGCGTACACGGTGACGGCAATCCAAGCGATGACGATGAGAACTCTCAACACGCGGCAATTTTATCCAGTGATCCAGATGGGAGTTCTGGGCAAGGGTTCCGCCCTCGGCGAAGGAAAAAGAAAAAATTAAGCGAGGAGGAGCATTGCACTCATGATGAGCGCGTAAGCCAGTGTGAACACACCCGTGCGACGCAGCACAGGAATAAGAGCAGCGCCTTTGGCGCCCATAATGACGGGGGAAACGACGGCTGCCGCACCAAAGGCCGTGAGGAACATCAGCGAAAGCGAAGTCGCCCAAGAAAACTCCAGCGCGTGAAGGACCGCCCCGACAACGGTGACGGAAATCGTGAAACAGACGGAAAACACTGTCCGAGATTTCGTATCACCGAGGCGCACCGCGAGGGTGCGTTTCCCGCAGTCCCTGTCAGAAGGTAGATCACGGATATTGTTCACCATGAGAAGAGCGACGGATAAAAGCCCAAGAGCTGAAGCTAACCCCCATAACCAGCCCGGCGCTGCCTGGATCTGCGTCCAGGTGGTGCCCACGCACGCCATCAGGCCAAAGAAGAGAAAAACAAAGAGTTCGGACAATCCCACACCCATGTATCCGTAAGGAGTTCGCCCTCCCGTATAGAACCATCCGGCGAGGACGGCAAGTATTCCGGGGACGAGGAGAAGCCACTGTCCCGACAGGGCAAGAAGGACCAGACCGGAAGCGGCGGCCAGCGCGTAAAAAGCTAAGGCGACACCCAGGACAGCTTTCGCTGAAGCAAGACCGGAAGCGGTGAGCCTGAGAGGGCCTTGGCGGTGAGTATCGGTGCCTCTGATTCCGTCGGAGTAGTCGTTCGAATAGTTGACGCCGATCTGTAAAGCTAAGGCGACGCTGAGGGCGAGCACTGCACGCAGCGGATCAAATCCGCCAAGATGGTAGGCCGCTGCCGATCCGAGGATCACGGGGGAAGCTGCTGCGGGAAGAGTGCGTGGACGAGCACCTTCAATCCACTGCGGTAGTGTCGTCATCTGTGCAACTCCTTGCCGTCTGAGACGATGATGAGGCGCCAGGTGAGTCCTGAAGCCTGTTCTTGCGCTACCTACGCCAGTCGCGTTCGGGCCGACATTCGTCCTCGGCGATTGTGTGGGCAGCAATCCTATCGATCTTCACGCCGTTGAGACAGGGGAGGGCTTCGACGGCCACGACACGTCGGGGTGCGTAGGCGCGGCCAATACGAGAACCGACCTGGTCGCGGACCATTCGTCCGAGGGCTTGCATCTGTTCAGGTGAGTGTGGCATTTCTTGTGGAACGACGAGGGCGGTGACGATCTGCCCCCACTTTTCATCAGGGGTCGCCGTGACCCACGAATCTGCAATACCGGGTATGTCGAGCAGTGCGTTGAGGACTTGTCCTGGCGCAACTGAAAGCCCTCCGGTGAGGATCACATCATCAGCTCGGCCTTCGACGCGCACCACACCGCCGCCGGTAATGACTCCGAGATCCCCCGTTAAAAGCCAGGTGTGCCCGCCCTCGTCAAAAAAAGGAGAATCGGCATCGAGGTAGCGGTTCATGAGGACCGGACCGGAGATGGCTAAACGATTCGCGCCGTCACGGTCAACGGCGCGGACCTGGACGCCGGGTAAAGGTGTGCCGTCGTAGACACAGCCGCCGCAGGTCTCTGTCATGCCGTAGGTTGTCACGATTTTAAGACCGGCCTGTTTGGCGCGTTCGAGCAGAGCTTTTTGTGTTGCTGCCCCGCCGATAAGAATCGCGGCGAGAGAGCGCATCGCAGTGAGTACTTCTTCACCGGCTTCCAGGCAGGCGGCGAGCTGCGTGGGGACAAGAGAAAGGTATCCGGGTACCTCGGGATTTTCAGTGGCCCCCGCAATTGCTGGTAAAAGGGCTGAGGGGCGGAAAGTATCTGGACTGTCCACGATGAGAGGATCAGTGCCCGCGACGGCGGCGCGCACGAGGACCATCGCTCCGGCGATGTGATGGGTGGGGAGAGCGAGAATCCAACGACCGGGGCCTTGAAGGGCAAGGTGGGTGGCATTCGCGGAAGCGAGGAGAGCTTCGACTGAAAGCCCAACAAGGTGGGGGGCACCTGAAGTGGAGCCGGAGGTGGAAACAATCAGGTCCACGCCTGTGAAGAGGGAAGGATCTTCGATTTTTTGTGCGAGAGCGGGGAAGTGTTCGGCGGGGAATGCCTGCGCGGGAGTGGTGGCGCTTTGCTGAAGTGACGAGGGCGGAACCTCTCGCGGATCACGCAGTGCGACGAGTGTATGCGGTGCGGGATGCTCGGGATCTGCGAGGCGTTCTTCGTGGAGCTCGATGATTTTATGGATTGCCGCGTTCGCGAGGGCGACGGCCCCGATCTGCATACCGCCAGGGACGACGAGGATGCGCGTGTGAGACATCGAGACCTCCTAGGCGATGAAAAGGGGCAGTGTGCTTGGGTCCGTTTTCTGATTCGATCCGAACAGCCTAGGTAGTTTACTGAGAAACTGCGAAGTTGAGGTTCTTGTGGGTGTCGAAGTGTTGTCCCTGTGTGGGGATCGGGCTTTGAGTTGAAAATGAAAACATAGTGGACGCGCGGAGCCTCAGTGCGGTAGCAGCGGATATCATATGCCCGATGATGATGCGAATTTCGACAAAAATGAAAGTGGTGATCGCTTCGGTTGCCGCTTTGCTTGTCGTCCTCGTGGGTGCCACCGCAGCCTATGCGATCTCCTATGCGGATCGTGTACTTCCTGGAATGAGGCTTGCGGGTGAATCCGTGACCGGCATGTCCCGTGAAGAGCTTGTGTCTGTGATTGAGTCTCGTGCTGCGGATACGAAGATCACTTTTAACATTAACGGCACCGCAACTGAGACGAGCCTGTCTCAGGCAGGTGTCACAGTGGATGCGCAGAGTACCGCGGATGCGGTGTTCGCTCCCAACGCGGGATTCGGCTCGAAGATCGGCGCTCTTTTCCGTTCCCAGGATGTGACTCCGGTTTTGAAAACGGATGAGAAAGCCCTCGCGTCTTTCGCGACTGAGCTTGCCGCCACCACGGGGACTCCGGTGACGGATGCGACAGTGCTTCTTGGTGAAGACGGTGTGACTTTCACGACGACACAATCTGCCGTGGGATCGCTTGTCGATGAAGAAGCAGTCAAGAAAGCTGTGATGACTCAAGGCATGGCTTTGACTTCGGGGTCGTATGCTTTGCAGGCTCGCGAAGTGAGCCCGAAAGTGACGAATGAAGCGGCTTTCACTGCAGCTGAGTCTGCGAACGCGATGGTTGCTCTGGATGTTGTTCTCAGTGACGGCGTTGAAGTCTTTCCTGCTTCCGCTGTCGATAAGGCATCCTGGGTGAAGATCGAGCCGAATAACGATGGCACTGTGAAGGTGTCGCTTGATGCTGAGAAGTCAGCTGCCTGGGTGAAAAGGATTGTGGATGAGACGAATATCGAGGTCGTCAACGGCATTCGCAACATCAATAGTTACGGTACGGTGGTTGCCGTCGCAAAGGAAGGTGTTGCGGGTAGGAGTGCAAATAACACGGATGCGCTTGCACGCGCCTTAATGACGGCCTTGACTGCGGGACAGGCATATTCGGGAACCATTACTTACGACGATGTTCCTCCGACTTTTGAAGAGCGTCTCATCGCCGATGGGGCGGAAAAACTGATCTACCAGGCGGCCCCTGGTGAGAAGTGGATCGATATTGATCTGACTGCTATCACGATCACCCTGTATGAAGGTGCCACTGTTGTTGGTGGTCCTTTTGCGATGGTTCCGGGCGCACCCCAGACTCCGACGGTGCAGGGCATCTATCACGTCTACCTCAAGTATCCGTCTCAGACGATGCGCGGTACGAACGTTGACGGCACGCCTTATGTGGCACCAAACGTTCCCTGGGTGACTTACTTCACCGGTTCCTATGCGATACACGGGGCTCCGTGGTTGCAGAGTTTTGGCTGGAAGGGGGACGAGGGTTCGCACGGATGCCTCAATATGCCGGTGTCAGCGGCAAAACGTGTGTTTGACTGGGCGGACATCGGTACGACGGTGGTCTCACACGAATGAGCGCACAATGAAACCCGCGCTCCCACTCTGCCTTCAAAGAGCAATCAAGGTCGAGGGGAGCAGGCGTGGCATGTGAAGGGCTGCGGGTGGGGCGGCGCATGAAAAGCGCCCACCTCACCGCCCCGTACTTTAGAAGTAATACGGGTGCGCGCTCCAGTCGGGAGCGCGGTGCTCCAAGAAAGCGTCGCGTCCTTCTTGAGCTTCCGGCGTCATATACGCCATGCGTGTCGCTTCACCTGCAAAAAGCTGCTGTCCTGCCATTCCGTCGTCTGCGAGGTTGAAAGCAAACTTCAGCATACGGATCGCTTGCGGGGACTTCGTGGCGATTGTTGCGGCCCATTCCAGTGCCGTCTCTTCGAGGCGAGAATGTGGGACTGCGGCGTTGACCACTCCCCAGCGTTCAGCGGTTTGAGCGTCGTAGCGCTTGGCGAGGAAGAAGATTTCGCGCGCGCGTTTATCTCCGACTTGACGGGCAAGCAGCGCTGAACCGTAGCCTGCGTCGAAGGACCCAACATTTGCGTCGGTCTGCATGAATGCCGCGTGTTCTTGCGATGCGACAGAAAGGTCGCAAATCACGTTGAGTGAGTGACCTCCACCTGCCGCCCATCCGGGAATTGCGGCGATTACCACTTTTGGCATGTGGCGGATTAATCGTTGAACTTCAAGGATATGAAGCCGACCGGCGCGCGTCGGATCAACCTGTTCACGCCGCGTCGCGGTGTCTGCGCCCTCGTCAGCACCTTCGACCTCGTAACGGTAGCCGTCGGCTCCGCGTACTCGTTGATCCCCGCCCGAACAGAAAGAATAGCCGCCGTCTTTTGCGCTCGGCCCATTCCCCGTGAGGATGACCGCTGCGACATCACTGGTCTGGCGTGCATGATCGAGGCAGCGGTACAGCTCATCAACGGTTGCGGGTCTGAAAGCATTGCGGATGTCGGGACGGTCAAAGGCGATGCGCACCACCGGCAGATCTTCGCCTGCGCGGCGGCCATCCTGTTCTACTCCACGCGAGATTCCACGATGGTAGGTGATGTCGTGGAGTGTGAAGCCTGCGACTTCGCGCCACCGAGTCGGGTCGAAGGTGTCAGAAACGAAGGGAAGGGCACTCATGGCACAAGCCTACGCAAGCGCCAGCTCTCTTCTTTCCGCAGTGTGTATCTCGGTGTGTGTCTCGCCTGTGTTTCCCGTGGCCTTCTTCAGCTTGTGAGGTCGTATATGTACCGGATGGGATACGGGTTTGTGTGGGATTGTGCGCTCTTCTTTCTGGGCGCTGTGTTTGTGCGAACGGAAATGCCGATGAGGACGGGTAATCTGCGGACATGACCGAGCTGCCCGTCTTCACATTTGCGCCGGCATCTGCGCACGACCTCGTCTTTTCCTTGGACTGTGCGCGTGCTGAATCGTGTACGCACTCGTGGATCGCAAGCTTTCACATTACGGAGAACATGAGTGAGTCTGAGCGCCGTGGACTGGCGGTCCTCGCCGCCGCCCACGGCGCCTGGGAAGCGCGCGGGGACGGGGGAACTCGACTCGTCGCTTTGGAAAGTGAGCTTGATGACGCGCTCAAAATAATCGCAGCTCGGGAAGATGAGTCGGGAGACATTGCTCTTGTGTGTGCGAATCAGGAAGGAGCTGAGGGCCTGAAACACTGGCATCGCAGTGCCTGGGAAGCGGGATACTCCCTACGTTTGGCCTCCCCTAAGGAGTGGGCACATCTGAGAAGCAAACCCCTTTGCCCACTTGTGATCTGTGCAGGAGCAGTCGAACCTGAGTTTATTGAGGATGAGTGCCGTCAGGGCAGACAGGTCATCTGGGATACCTCTAAAGAAGATGAGAATCCGCAATATACAGATTCTGAAATCGTGGCCTATCGCATTTCCCGTGCGCACAGAACTTTCCTCGACGCATGTACTCCTCCCTCTTCCTCACCGCTTGCGCCTGGGCCTTTACTTCGTGAGGTCTCACCGTTACTGAAACGCGCCATGAAACTCCTCGGCGATCCGCCTCCCGCTGCGCGCACACTGAACGCTTCGCCTGCTCCGCTGAGGAATATCGGAGCTTCGGAGCAGGTCATCGCCTCTTGCCCTCAGTCTTCAGATCCCATCTTGACGTACCAGCCCTGTGCTTCGGGCGGCCTGTGGAGGATATCGGCCCGTCTGGATGCGGCAACCCGCCGCGCCCTCCTCGCCCTCGTCGCAGCTGTTGCGTATCTGGCACCTCCGCAAGCGACTGTGCCCGACGGAGTGGAGGCCGTGCATCGATCCGGGGCGCTTTTTCTTTTCAACCATGCCGATCGCGCGCGTGAACTCTCAGCAGTCATTGGTCGTGATGCGGTTTCAGAATCGGAATGTACGGGACACGCCCTTTTGGGACCGGCCTCGGCGATGCTTCTCCTTGAGGCGGGCGAACATACTCACAGGCGGGCATGATGGACGCTATGTTTCGGCCTCGACACTCCGCTTGTCTTTCTCGAATCGACATCCCCACACTTCCATCGCATGTGCGCGCAGTCTTAGAAGGAATCGACGAGCTTTTCGTGTACGAGCTGGCGATGAATGTTCGCTTCCGTCAGGTGAAGAGCCGAAACGGTCTTTTACTGCGCGGAAAGTACGGGTGGGCGGAGGCAGCTCCCTTCTGGGATTACGATCCGGTTGAGTCTGCGACATGGCTTGAAGGGGCGATTGATACGGCACTTTCACCTAGGCTTCGTCTCTACCACGATACAGTCCCCGTGAATGTGACGATCCCGGTTGTTTCTCCTGACGCAGCCAGGGAGCGCGTGATGCGCTCAGGGGGCTGCACTACTGCCAAAGTGAAGGTCGCTGATCCGGGAGTAAGCCTTGATGATGATGTGGAACGAGTGCGCGCGGTCGCTCATGCTCTTGCGCACACGGTCGGCAAGGCGGCTCGTGTCCGCATCGACGCAAATGCGGCCTGGAACGTGGAGGAGGCGATCAGAGCGATCGAACTCTTTGACGAGGCGGCCAGTACGGTCGGGGGTATTGAATACGTAGAACAGCCCTGTGCCAGTATCGATGAACTTGTGCATGTGCGTCACGCAGTGCGCGTCCCCATCGCCGCCGATGAGTCCATTCGTCGTGCTTGTGATCCTCTGGAGGTTGCGCGTGCGGGCGCTGCTGATATCGCGATCATCAAAATAGCGCCCCTGGGAGGGGTGAGGAAAGCCTTGCAGATCGCAGAAGAAACGGGCCTGCAGCCGGTGATTTCTTCCGCCCTCGAATCTTCAATCGGTATTCAAAGCGCAGTGCGTGCTGCCGCATCGATTCCAGGAGAACTTCTTGCATGCGGGCTTGCGACCGCTTCCTTTTTTACTTCCGATCTTGTCGCCGAACCCGTGCGTGTTGAGGCCGGAGCCTTGCCCGTTCGTGATCTTGCCCCCGATATGCGTCTCCTCGCTTCGCCCGTTGATGAAGCGCTGCGTATTCGCTGGGTACAACGCCTCAGTGCGATGGCCCTTCACCTTCAGGAACAGCAATGAGCTACCCATCCGAATTACTTGCTCGCTCGCTGATCGCCGCCCTCATTTCGGCAGGAATCCGCGATGTGGTCTACTGTCCCGGTTCTCGTTCGGCACCGCTTGCCTACGCCCTAGCGGCTGCAGTCGATGCCGGGCTTCTTCGCGCCCACGTTCGCCTTGATGAACGTTCGGCCTGTTTCCTTGCACTCGGATTGTCGAGGGCGGGACGAAAAGAGGAATCATGCTCAGATGATGCTCCTGTGTACGCTCACCCGGCTCCCGTTGCCATCATCACAACCTCCGGGGGAGCGGTTGCAGAACTTCATGCAGGAGTTGCTGAAGCCCATCATGCGCATCTTCCCCTCATTGTGGTGAGCGCGGATCGTCCCGCAGAAATGCGAGGGGTAGGGGCATCCCAGACAACAATGCAGGCCGGGATTTTCGGCCCTCACGTGCGGACATGTCTGGATCTGCCCGCTGATTCCCTTCCCGGTTTCAGTCTCAATGCCCGTATCGGGCGTGTCGTGGCTTGTGCGCAGGGGCTACCTTCAGGAAACGCGGGCCCCGTTCAGATCAACATCGCTTTCCGTGAACCTTTGACCCCGCAAGGTGGCTCAATTCAGGCTCTCCCTTTTTCTGTGGAGGGATCCGTGTCCGCGCGCGTGCATCCGAGCCTAAGTGTTCCGATCGCATGGGAGGAGGTGATCGACGCAGGTCTGTCTACGGTCATTATCGCCGGTGACGGTGCTGATCCCTGTGCGTCATCGTGGGCGGCAGCAGCCCGGATCCCGATCCTGGCTGAACCGAGCAGTGCTTTGGCCTTCGATGCGCTACGTGTGCCTTTTGAACAATCCCTCCTCGAATCTGATCTGGCCGACAAGATCGAACAGGTCATTGTCACGGGCAGGCCAACTTTGTCGCGTTCCGTGTCAGCTCTCCTTGCGCGTCCAGACCTGCGGATTGTGGTGGTGGATTCAACGAGTACGTGGACTGATGTCGCCGGTGTTGCTTCCCGTGTGGTGCCTGCACTCACTCCGCCTCATGAACGGGATGTGTGGAGTGCGAATGAGGCGTGGCTTCAATGCTGGCGCACTCTCGCTCAGGCGACGGGTGACAGGATCAGATCGATCCTCGATGCGGCTCCTTTCAGTGTCCTTCATGCGGCACAGACCGTGTGGTCCTACGATTCGCGCACTCTTTTCCTGGGCGCGTCTAACTCGGTGCGAGCCGCTGATTTGGTGGCAGACTGTGGGCCTTCGCGTACGGTTGTGTCCAACCGTGGGCTTGCTGGTATTGATGGAACGATTTCTACGGCAATAGGTCTCGCCCTCGGCACAGGAGAGCCGGTCACTGCCCTTATGGGTGATCTGTCTTTCTTCCATGACGCTGCCGCATTGGCCATTCCTGCAGATGAGCCGGTGCCTGATCTTCTTCTCCTCGTCGCTGACGACGGGGGTGGTGGCATTTTTCAGGGTTTGGAACACGGTCATCCTGAGAACGCTCCGACTTTTGAGCGATGGTTTGCGACTCCTCAACGCACATCGATTGAGGGTCTTGCGTGCGCCTATGGGGTCAGCTACCGGGAAGTTACGACACGAGAAGATCTGCGTGCTCTTCTTGAATGCAGTACGAAAGGCATTGTGGTGTGCAGAATCCCATGTTCGCGCCCTCGCGCACTTCAGGACGTGAAAAGGGCCTCACGGGATCTTCGCCTTCTCAGCAAACATTCAGATCAGATTCAGTAATGCAGAAGCCAAGACCTGCACACTGGTGTCATCAGCCACGATTGGCCGCTTGAAAGAAGGAATCTATGAGCGACACGCAACCGGAACCCTACGAGGGGCAAGGTCCTGAAGTGTGGCGTGGTCCGATCCCCACGCCCGAAGTGCATACGGGGGAATCCACTTCGATCCCCGCTGCGAATGAGCAGCCTAAGGAAGTATTTTCTGCTCGCCCTGAGGGCGTATCTGCCGTGAAAGAAGACGCTGCTCAGGAGCCTGAAAAAGCGCCTATGGTCCCTCCGCTGAACGCGGATGTGAGACGCGGTTCTCTTTCGGACACGACAGCGGCGATGACAGCGACTCCGGCGCCCTATCGTGGGCAAATGCCGCAGGGTGCGTATATGCCTCAGGTGTCACAGATGCCTCCCAGCGCACACATGTCGCCAAACGCGCAGCCCCAGGGGATGCGAGCCGCGCACGGTGCGCCACCGCGCGCTTGGATGCCCCCTACCGGAGCTACCGGGCCTGCGGGCACAGGGCCGAGCGCTCAAGGACCACAGGGGCCTTCAGTCTGGGCGACTGCACCTGCTGGAGCACAGCACATCCCCACGCCTTTTACTGCACCCCGAGTGAAAGCAGCAAAACGAGGACCGAGCTGGTTTGCCCTTATCATTTCGATGATCCTGACCGCTCTGATCACACTTTCCGCTTCCTGGATTCTCATGCAGACACGCCCCCTTTCGCGTCCCGTGCCAGTCTCATCGACCTCCCAGGAAGGTACAACGACCGTCACCCCTGTTACTTCCACTGGCAACAGTCCCGATTGGCAGGCTGTCGCTTCTGCGGTTTCACCCGCCGTCGTAACAATCAATGTTGAAGGCTCTTCCAGTTCCGGGGTGGGTTCTGGTGTTGTCTACAACGCGCAGGGTGACATCGTAACGAACTACCACGTCATCTCTTCCGCCCTCGATGGTCAGGGAAGGATCACCGTTACTCTTGCTGATTCACGGCTCTTTGAAGCGCAGATTGTCGGTACCGATCAAACGACGGACCTTGCTGTGATCCGCTTAACCACCCCTCCGGCAGACCTGACGGTCGCAGCATTCGGTTCCTCAGCTGACCTCGCTGTCGGCCAGGAGGTAATGGCGGTAGGAGCGCCGCTTGGTTTATCGAATACGGTCACGACCGGCATCATTTCCGCTCTCAATAGACCTGTTGAAGTATCGACAAGTGACTCAATTGATCCGAATGATCCCTTCGGTCAGCTCCCCCAGCTTCAGAATCGCGGGACAAGTTCTGCGGATTCGGTGATTACGAATGCGATCCAGGTGGACGCTTCGATTAATCCGGGCAATTCCGGTGGACCCCTCTTCGATGCCAGCGGAAGAGTGATCGGCATCAACTCCTCAATCGCGTCCAACACGGCTTCGTCAGGGCAAGCAGGTTCAATTGGCTTAGGTTTCGCGATCCCTGTTGATCTGGTGTCCTCGATCGCTGAACAGCTAATCACCACCGGTTCAGCCGACCATGCCGTGCTTGGTGTGACAGTCCAGTCAGCGGCAGCGCAGCTTGACGGAGCAGCGGTGGCGGGTGCAAAAGTGGTCGATGTGACCGCCGGAGGTGGAGCAGACAAAGCCGGACTGGTCAGCGGCGATGTCATTGTCGCCATCAACGGTGAAAGCGTGTCCTCGTCTAAGCAGCTCACGGGCTACGTCAGGCGCTACAAAGGCGGAGACGAAGTGACGGTCACCTACGTGCGCAACGGCCAAAAGTACGATGTGGTGACGCAGCTGACTTCTCAGCAGAGGTGAAGCGCTGCGAGTGTGTGGGGGTGGGGGGGGGGGGCCGTCTGCATACAGACGGCCCCACACCCACACGCAGCATTCTTAAGGCAAAGTGCTCAGTCCGAATACTTCAAGAAGTGGCTGCATTTTTCGGCGAGTCTCGATGAGTTCTTCCGCAGGATCCGAATCCGGCATGATCCCGGCCCCGGCAAACACTCGGAGGGCGTGATCGTCTTCTTCGAGATGACCGCAGCGCAGTGCGATACAAAACTCGCCCTCGCCCTCGGTATTCATCCAGCCGACTGGCCCTGAATATCGGTCACGTTCCGTTGTTTCTAACTCCTGAAGGAGGCAGAGTGCCGCTTCGCGCGGAGTGCCGCAAACAGCAGCGGTGGGGTGCAAAGCTGCAAGAGCTTCACACAGTGTGAGCTGTCCAAGAGTCGCCTCGACATCAGTGGCAAGGTGTGCAACATTGGGCAAATCAAGAACAAAAGGAGGGCCTGGTTTGTGAAGCGAGGCGACAAGAGGAGCAAGGGCCTTCGTGACCGATTCAACGGCGATCCTATGTTCGCGCAAGTTTTTCGAAGAGCCTAAAAGTTCTTCCCCGTGCCCCGCAGGGGCGGTTCCAGCGAGGACACGTGAACGAAGATGACCTGCGGTGACTGAGGCCAGCATTTCCGGTGAAGCTCCGATCAATCCATCGACTGCGAAACGCCAGGTTGAAGGATAAAGCTCGTTGAGGCGTTTCAGCAGGAACCTAGGGTCGATGGGTGCATCCGCGTAAATGAGCATGTCGCGCGTCATCACAGCTTTGGCTGCGTCACCCGCTTTCAGACGTTCAATGAGTGTGGCCACTGATTCGACCCACTCATCCTGAGTCATCCGCCCGATCCGGGTCTGCACAGTCTGGTATAGGCGCGGGCTTTCGTGCGCCACACGAGGCAGGAGGTCCAAAGGATCAGGAGCCTGGTCAATTCCCGTTGACACAGCCCAGCGTGCCCCGCCCTCGTCGATGATCAGGACTTCAGGGACAATGAGGGTCGAGGGCGTGTGCGCGGCAAACCCGAAAGAAGCGAAAGCGGTGAGGTGCTGCGATGCTGCGGGAGCCTGGTCGATCTGCGCGCGCGTACAGATCGCCTCCCACCAGCGTCCCGCTTCAACGATCGCTTCCTTTCCGGTGCCGGTCCAGATCGCGGAGGCACCCCAACCGACCATTGAACGCTGAAACCCCAGCCAGGCGAGCGGAGAACAACCGGCGGGAAGCAGATCGAGAAGAGGCGTTGATTCCCAACGCGTGCCCTCTAAAGAGGCGATACGCGCGTGAAGACGCGCATTCGCTAAGGGGTCGATCTGCATAGCGCACATTTTACTCGCGCCCTCTGCCTGGATCGGGACGTGACGCTGAGTGCAGGCGAAGCGAAAGGAAGGGAAAAGAAGAGCGTAGCTGCGGTGGAAGAGGTATAGGAGGGGAGCTGAGTCGTCACGAACTGACTCGTCACTGGAAGACAGGTGAGGACTACTCCAAGAGGACGTGGGAGGATGGAGACTATGGAGCGAGGAGCAGCAGGTGCGGTGCGTGCCGATCTCAATAAGTCAACACGCGATGTTGCGGCGATGTTTGACCGCGTGGCCACACGCTACGACCTGATGGATGCCGTCATGACGGCAGGGATGGATCACGTGTGGATGGCAGCGCTTCGTACAGCCGTCAAAGCGCATCCCGGTGAACGGATCCTTGATCTCGCTGCGGGTACGGGTGCCTCTTCTGCTGCCTTGGCGAAAACTGGAGCACACGTCGTGGCCTGTGATCTGTCCGAAGGCATGATCGCCGTGGGACGTAAGCGCCACCCCGAGATTGAGTTCGTGCAAGGCAACGCACTTGATCTGCACTTCGCAGACGAATCCTTTGACGCGGTGACGATCTCGTGGGGCTTGCGCAATATCCCAGATCCTGCGCGTGCTTTGCGTGAAATGGCGCGAGTTGTTCGTCCGGGCGGAAAGCTTGTGGTCTGCGAGTTTTCGACACCTCCGAATCCAGCTTTCCGCACGCTGTATGAGCTGTATCAATCACATGTGATGCCCTTGCTTGCCGCTTTACTGTCCTCCAATAATGTGGCCTACGACTACCTCGTTGAATCGATCAGAGACTGGCCCGCTCAGGAGGAGGTCGCAAGGATGATCGCGGCGAACGGATGGGCGAAGGTCGAATATCGCAATCTGACCGGTGGTATTGCTGCACTGCATCGCGCTGTGAAGCGACTTCCTGAGTGAATCGACAGCCTCGACAATGAATAAAGAATCTATTTCCTTTTCAAAATCATGGCCGAGGGCGAAAGTTTCACGCGGAAAAAATCGCATGAATACCGCTTTCGCACCCCAAAGCGACGCGAAGCATTACGCTGTCATTTCGGATCGCGGTGCAGTGCACACCGCTCCGCATTGCACACCTGCGCAGACCCGTGCTGCGCCACTACGGGAGGACACCTCGTGGTCGATGAACTGACCGGCGACACTCGCGTCGCTGTCGTCGTCGTCGGCGCGGGTCCAGCGGGCGCTTCTACCGCCTACCACCTCGCTTCTGTCGGGATTGACGTCCTCGTCCTCGAAAAAGCTCAATTTCCGCGTGACAAGATCTGCGGTGACGGACTCACGCCCGCAGCAGTACACGAACTGATCCTCATGGGCGTGGACACGACGGGATGGAACCGTAATCGTGGCCTCCGTGTCATCGGTGGCGGACATACCGTCGAACTTGAATGGCCGGACCAGAAGTCCCTGCCCGGCTACGGGATGACCCGCGCACGAGCCACCCTCGATCATGAGCTCATCACGCGCGCCGTCCAGGTCGGCGCGCGCCTCGTTGAAGGCGCTACCGTTACCGCTGCGCTTCAGGATTCAAGTGGTCGCGTCGTCGGGGTCACCGCAAAAATCGGCAAAGGCGCACACGCTCGACTCGTCGAAATCCGTGCAGATCTCGTGGTTGACTGCGGGGGAGTTGCTGCGCGCTTGGCAACTTCTGTAGGGATTGAGAAAAAGCCGGAGCGCCCGATGGGTGTTGCGGCACGCACCTATTTCCGTTCGCCGCGCGGGGATGAGGACTTCATGGAGTCCCATCTTGAACTCTGGAGCGGAAAACCTGGGGAATCTGATCTTCTTCCCGGATACGGGTGGATTTTCCCGATGGGTGACGGCATCGTCAACGTCGGGCTCGGTTCAGTTGCTTCCACGGCGAACGCAACGAAACTTCCCTATCGACAAGTTTTTGAAACCTGGATGCGCAATATCCCTGAAGAGTGGGGATTCAGCGAAGCACACCAGATCGCGCCCCTTCGTTCAGCTGCTCTGCCGATGAGCTTCAATCGTTCTCCGCACTACACCTGCGGGCTTCTCCTCGTCGGTGATGCTGGAGGTATGGTGTCTGCTTTCAACGGTGAGGGGATCGCCCCCGCACTCAAAGCGGGCCGTTTCGCCGCGCAATGTATCGCCCAAGCCCTCAGTCGTGCAGACCGAAGGGGCGTGGATCGCGCGATGAGCCAGTACCCGCAGATGCTTAAAGCCGAATACGGCGGTTACTACCAGCTTGGCCGCATTTTTGTCTCTCTTATTGAAAATCCGCGAATCATGCGCCTGTGTACCACAAAGGGGCTGCCGATTCCGCGTCTTATGACATTCGTTCACAAGCTCTTGTCGGACGGATACGAACGCGCCGGGGGAGACCTCGACGACCGCATCATCACCGCACTGACTCGTCTGGTGCCTTCGGCATGAACGGACGGCGAATGACTCGATTCATGGAGGAACGATGACGAATCCCTACTTCCCGCTGCTCATCATGGCTGCGGCCGCCCTCGTGCTCGCCTTCGGCGGTCTCGTGGCCTCCGCTATCCTCGGGCCGACGAAGAAGTCGAAAGTGAAGGCGGACAACTACGAGTGCGGTATCGAACCGACTTCTGCGCACTTGCACGAGGGGCGTTTCCCCGTGCGCTACTACCTCGTCGCCATGACTTTCATTATTTTCGATATCGAGGTCGTCTTCATGTATCCGTGGGCCGTAAGCTTCGAACAGCTCGGCTTATTCGGTCTGATCGCTATGCTCATCTTCATTGCACTCATTACCGTGCCCTACGTCTATGAGTGGCGTCGCGGCGGTCTGGATTACTGAGGGACTGGGAGGAACATCAATGGGTCTTGAAGAACGCCTGCCCGCAGGCATCGCCCTGACGAGCGTTGAGAAGATGCTCGGCCTCGCGCGCAAATACAGCCAGTGGCCCGTCACTATGGGCCTGGCCTGCTGTGCAATCGAGATGATGGCTGCCGGTACTCCGCGCTTCGACATGTCACGTTTCGGACTTGAGGTATTCCGCGCATCGCCCCGCCACTCCGACCTGATGATCGTCTCGGGCCGCGTCTCTCACAAGATGGCTCCGGTCATCCGTCGCGTCTACGATTCGATGCCGGAACCGAAGTGGGTCATCTCAATGGGTGCCTGCGCCTCTTCGGGCGGTATGTTCAACAACTACGCGGTTGTCCAAGGATGCGATCACATCGTCCCCGTCGATGTGTACCTCCCCGGATGTCCACCGCGTCCCGAGGCGCTGATCCACGCGATCCTGACTCTGCGTGAGCAAATCGGCAAAGAACCCCTCGGCGTTCATCGTCGTGAAATCGCACGCAAAGCCGAACAAGCGGCCCTTGCGGCGACACCGACTCACCGAATGAAGGGACTCCTCGCATGAGCGACGCGCTTGACACAACCGGCGCCGCCGAGCTTGGCGCTGCGAACAGGGCTTTCGGTGCCCCCGAACTCATGACCCGACGCGAGGGTATGTTCCCCGATACTTCTGGATTCGGTGGACTTGTAAGCGAGAGTTTCCTCCCCGGAGAATCTTCGCGTCCTTACGGTGCCTGGTTCGACACGGTTGTGGATGTCCTCGAAGAACTCCTCACTGCCGATGGCCTTGCAGTTGCCGACGTCATTGAAAAAGTCGTTGTCGATCGCGGTGAACTGACGATTTTCATCGTGCGTGAACATCTTGTCCGCGTTGCGAAGTATCTGCGTGATGATGCAGATCTCCGTTTTGAACTGTGCCTGGGGACAAATGGCGTCCACTACCCAAGCGACGCGGGACGTGAGCTTCACGCCATTTACCCGCTCTTGTCGATCACCTACAACCGCATGATGCGTCTTGAGGTCACTTGCCCGGATGCGGATCCGCACATTCCCTCACTTGTGAGCGTTTATCCTGCAAATGACTGGCAGGAGCGTGAGACCTGGGATCTGATTGGCATTGTGTTTGACGGACATCCCTCGCTCACCAGGACTGCTATGCCTGATGACTGGGTAGGTCACCCCCAGCGCAAGGACTACCCGCTCGGCGGCGTACCCGTCGAATACAAGGGCGCTACCGTTCCACCCGCCGATACGCGGAGGTCGTACAACTGATGAGCACCCCGATTTTCCACGCAGCGAACGGCGCGCCTATCGACGCCGACGAGATCCCCGAAGTCATGACGCAAGGCGGTGACTGGGCTGACGTTCTCAACGAGATCGAAAAGATTTCCTCGGAACGTATCGTTGTCAACATGGGTCCCGTCCACCCTTCAACTCACGGGGTTCTTCGTCTCATTCTTGAACTCGATGGAGAAACAGTCCGCGAGACCCGCGTTGATACCGGATACCTGCACACCGGTATCGAAAAGACGATGGAATACCGTACCTGGACCCAGGGAACAACCCTGTGTACTCGCATGGACTACGTCGCTCCTTTCTTCCAGGAAGTCGCCTACTGTCTCGCCGTTGAAAAGCTCCTCGGTGTCACCGACGAGATCCCTGAACGCGCCAACCTGATCCGCGTGCTCATGATGGAACTCAACCGCATCGCTTCCCACCTTGTTGCGATCGGTTCAACCGGTAACGAGATGGGTGCGACGACACTCATGACGATCGCTTTCCGTGGACGTGAGGAGATCCTGAGAATCTTTGAACGCATCACGGGTCTGCGTATGAATCACGCCTATATTCGACCCGGCGGTGTCGCCCAGGATATCGGTGAAGGCACACTCGACTACATCCGTGAGCTTCTTCCCAAAGCGCGTCGCGATATCGGTGAGCTTGAGGACATCACCAAGGAAAACCCGATCTTCAAGAAGCGTTTGTGTGATGTAGCGGTGATGCCGCTATCGGCACTTATGGCGCTCGGCACTACCGGACCGGGTCTGCGTGCCGCAGGTCTGCCTCTCGATATGCGTAAGTCGCAGCCCTACTGCGGCTACGAGCACTTCGATTTTGATATTCCCGTGCGCGATAAATCCGATGTCTACAACCGCACGATGGTTCGTTTCGACGAGTGCTACCAATCCTTGCGCATCATCTATCAGGTGCTCGATCGCCTTCAGGCTACCGAGGGCGCACCCGTTATGATTGCCGACCCGCATATTGCCTGGCCTGCGCAACTGTCTGTCGCCACCGACGGTCAAGGCAATTCTCTTGAACACATCCGCGAAATTATGGGGACTTCGATGGAGTCGCTCATTCATCACTTCAAGCTCGTGACCGAGGGCTTTACTGTCCCGGCTGGGCAGGTCTACCAGACGGTCGAGCATGCGAAGGGTATCCTCGGTGTGCATCTCGTCTCTGATGGGGGAACCCGTCCCTTCCGGGCACACTTTAGGGATCCTTCTTTCGCGAATCTTCAGTCTTTGGCCATGATGACCGAGGGCGGCCAGCTGGCCGATGTTGTTGTCTCCTTGGCCGCTATCGATCCGGTCCTGGGAGGTGTTGATCGATGAGTTTTTCTCCCGAAATTGAAGCCCGTTTACGTGCAGATTCCGCTGAAATTATTTCGCGCTATCCAAGCGGTCATGCTCGTTCAGCGATGCTGCCGATGCTCCACCTCGTTCAGTCGGTGGACGGCTACGTGAGCCCGGATGGTATTGCATTCATCGCCGAAGTCCTGGAGGTCTCGCGCGCTGAAGTGAGCGCCGTAGCAACCTTCTACACTCAGTACAAACGTCATCCCAACGGGGACTATCTCGTGGGCGTATGCACGAACGCGCTGTGTGCCGTTATGGGCGGTGATGATATTTGGGATGCTGTTTCTGAACGTCTGGGCATAGGTTCAGACGAGACGAGCGAATCCGGCAAGATCACCCTCGAACGTATCGAATGCAACGCGGCCTGTGATTACGCGCCGGTCGTGATGGTGAACTGGGAGTTTTTCGACAATCAGAGCCCAGAATCTGCGCTCGCCCTCGTGGACGATATCGAGGCCGGTCGTCCGGTACATCCGACGCGCGGTGCCGATGTTGCGCCCACTTTCAAAGAGGTTGAGCGCACCTTGGCGGGATTCCTCGACGGTCATGAAAACGAAGGCCCCTCTGCGGGCGAGCCGAGTCTTTTGGGACTGAAACTCGCTGCCGCTCAGGGCTGGACCGAACCGGTCGCCGTCAATTTACCACATGACGAGGGCGACACCACCGAGGGAGGTGC
Source organism: Pauljensenia sp. (assembly GCA_029983625.1). Lineage (GTDB taxonomy): Bacteria > Actinomycetota > Actinomycetes > Actinomycetales > Actinomycetaceae > Pauljensenia. The sequence continues at coordinate 27,752 of JASBZF010000001.1, forward strand.
GCAGGCATGACATCATTTGCTGCACCGGGGGTTCTCACCCCGATTGTGTCGAAGGGCTGGGACGAGGAACGTTCCTGGACCCTTGAGTCCTATCTCAAGCGCGGAGGCTATGAGGGTCTTAAACGCGCGAACACGATGGAAGCAGCCGATATCGTGGCCGAGGTGAAAGCTTCGGGGCTGCGTGGTCGAGGCGGCGCAGGCTTCCCGACCGGCCTCAAGTGGTCTTTCCTCCCGCCTGACGACGGTTTGCCCCGCTATCTTGTTGTGAATGCGGACGAGTCCGAGCCGGGCACCTGTAAAGACATTCCCACAATCATGGCGAATCCGCACATCCTCATCGAGGGCGTTGCGATTACGAGCCGTGCGATCAACTGCACACATGCCTTCATCTATCTGCGTGGCGAAGTCGTACACGTGTACCGTCGCCTTCTTGCGGCGATTAAAGAAGCAAGCGAAGCGGGCATTCTCGGCGATCTGAAGATCACCGCACATGCGGGTGCCGGAGCCTACATCTGCGGTGAGGAATCTGCGCTCCTTGATTCCCTTGAGGGACGACGCGGGCACCCGCGCATCAAGCCTCCTTTCCCTGCGGTCGCGGGCCTGTATGCGCGTCCCACGGTTGTCAACAACGTGGAATCGATCTGCCAGGTGTCGGGTATTTTCCGCAACTCTGCGCAGTGGTATGCGTCAATGGGCACTGAAAAGTCGAAGGGCCACGGTCTCTTCTCGATTTCAGGTCACGTGAAAAACCCAGGACAGTTCGAAGCTCCCTTCGGGATCACCATGCGTGAACTCATTGAGATGGCGGGCGGAATCCGCGAGGGGCACACCCTGAAGTTCTGGACTCCGGGTGGTTCTTCAACACCGCTTTTCACCGAGGCTGAGCTGGATACCCCACTCGATTACGAGTCGGTGGGGGCTGCGGGTTCAATGCTTGCGACCCGGGCTTTGCAAGTCTTCGATGAGACCACTTCGGTGGTGCGTGTGATCGCCCGCTGGGCTGAGTTCTACCAGCATGAGTCCTGTGGGAAATGTACTCCGTGCCGTGAAGGCACCTACTGGATTAAACAGATCATGTTCCGCCTCGAAAAAGGTCAGGGCCTCCCCGGAGATGTGGATCTTCTCGACGAGATCGCGCATAACATTGCGGGTCGCAGTTTCTGTCCTCTCGGTGATGCGGCGGCTACACCGATCATGTCCGGTATTCAGCGTTTCCGTGAAGAGTTCGAAGCCGGTCTCACCACGCCTGCACGGGAACTCTTCCCCTATGAGGCATCCGCCGTCTACGCGCGAGGAGGTGTCCGATGAGCGACGCTCCCCAGTTGATTGACGTCACCATCGATGACGTCCAGGTGAGCGTCCCTGCGGGTACGCTCGTCATCAGAGCCGCAGAGAAAGTGGGAATCCGTATCCCGCGTTTCTGCGATCATCCACTGCTCAAGCCGGTGGCTGCATGTCGCCAGTGCCTCGTTGAGGTCGGTATGCCTGACCGCAACACCGGTGAGCTGCGTTTTCTGCCGAAGCCGCAACCGGCCTGCGCGCAGACGGTCACCCCCGGCATGGTGGTGAAGACGCAGTTCACTTCCGAGGTGGCTGAGCGCGCCCAGAAGGGCGTCATGGAGTTCCTTCTCATCAACCATCCTCTTGACTGCCCGATCTGCGATAAGGGTGGTGAGTGCCCGCTGCAGAACCAGGCGATGACCGAAGGGCGTGCGACTTCGCGTTTCGCCGATGCCAAGCGCACGTACCGTAAACCCCTGCGTCTGACCAGCCAGATTCTCCTGGACCGTGATCGCTGTATCCTGTGTCAGCGCTGCGTGCGTTTCGGTAAGGAAATCTCCGGTGATGTCTTCATTGATCTTCAGGGTCGTGGCGGCGGTACCGCGCCGACGGACGATCACTATTTCATGGCGGAGCAGATCGGTGGCTTTGACACTTCGACTCTCGGCTATCACGATCCGAAGGCAAAAGACCTGGGCACAGCGGGCATTTGCGGTCCTTACGGTGAGGCCGGGATTATTGGTTCGGTGAACGAGGGCGAGTTAGGGCCTGTGGATCTGGATCAGTCGGGTCGAGCTTTTGCCTCGTATTTCTCGGGCAACATCGTCCAGATCTGCCCGGTGGGCGCGCTCACTGCCTCTTCGTATCGTTTCCGTGCTCGTCCTTTCGACCTCGTATCGACCGACTCTGTCACCGAGCATGACGCTTCGGGTTCTGCGATCCGCGTTGATATCCGTCGAGGTGAGGTTGTGCGTCGGATGGCGGGTAACGATCCGGAAGTGAATGAGGAGTGGATCACCGATAAAGATCGCTTCGCTTTCACTTGGGACAGGGAATCGCGTCTTCGCACGCCGCTGGTTCGCGTTGATGGTGAACTTGTGCCGACCTCCTGGTCGGATGCTCTTGACCGGGTTCGCGCCGGTCTTCAGGAGGCTTCGGGTGAGGTCGGTTTCCTCCCCGGTGGACGCCTCTCCTTCGAGGATGCTTGGGCTTGGGGTAAGTTCGCTCGAAGCGTTGTCGGCTCAGACTCCATTGACTTCCGTTCGCGTCCTGTTTCTCAGGAGGAGCGTTCTTTCCTCGCTGCCCGTGTTGCGGGTTCTGGTTTAGGAGTCACCTATTCCGATGTCGAGAAGGCCGGTCATGTCCTTCTCGTTGCCTTTGAACCTGAAGATGAGCTCGGTGCGCTTTTCTTGCGTCTGCGTAAGGGAGTGCGTGCCGGGACTGTCACGGTATCGACGATTTCTCCCTTCACTTCTCGTGGTTGTGCCAAGCTTTCAGCGCAGCTCCTGCGGGCCGCGCCGGGCACCGAAGCTGAGGTTGTCGCTTCGATTTGTGCCGAGGGCGCAAATGCAGAGCTTGCCTCTTCGCTGACGGGGGGCATCATCCTCGTCGGTGAGCGCGCTGCGGCTGCTCCGGGCCTTCTGAGCGCTGTTGTTGCGCTGGCAGAGCGCACGGGTGCGCGGCTTCAGTGGGTTCCGCGTCGCGCCGGTGATCGCGGTGCCCTTGAAGCGGGTCTGCTACCCGGACTCCTTCCTTTCGGTCGTCCGCTTTCTGAGGAGTCGGCTCGCGCGTCTCTTGGCTGGAAGAAACTGCCGACGACTCGTGGGCGCGATGTGAATGAACAGCTTGCAGGTGCCCTGGATGGCAGTGTTGGTGCTCTGGTCGTGGGCGGTGTTGATCTACGCGACTTTGAAGATCCAGCTGGCGCTCTTCGTGCTTTGGAAGCTGTTCCTTTCCTCGTTTCTGTCGAGGTGTGTTCTTCCGATGTCACCGAACTGGCCGATGTTGTCCTTCCCGTTGCGCCGCCGCTGGAAAAGAACGGCACTTTCATTAACTGGGAAGGTCGCCTCCGTCCTTTCGGCCAGGCTGTGTCCGCGCGTTCACTCACCGATCGCGATGTTTTCGCTCAGCTTGCTCAGGAGTTCGGTGTTGACTTAGGTGTTGGAACCTTAACGGACCTGTATGACGAGGTGAATCCGCTCATCACCTGGAGCGGTGTGCGTGAAACCTTTGCTGCATGTGCTGCTCCAGCACCAACCCCGGTCGGGGAGGGGCAGGCAATCCTTGCGACGCACAAACTCATGCTCGATGCGGGACGTCTCCAAAACGCTGCTCCTTGGCTTTCCGATGCTGCGCGCAGGCCGGTCGCCCTCGTTTCAGCCGCTACTCTCGAAGCGCTGGGCTTAGCTTCCGGCGCTGAACTGGTTCTCGCTACCGAACGCGGCACACTCACACTGCCCGCGCAGATCGCGGATCTGCCTGAGCGTGTTGTGTGGGTCCCCGAATGTTCGCGTGGTTCCCTCGTCCATCAGTCACTGGGTACCGCCGGTACCGTCGTGACTCTCAGCGCTACAGGGGAGGTGGCCCGGTGAATCTTCTGCTTGCCGCGGTGCCCGATTACACCGCTTCTGACTTCTCCGAGGAAACGTGGTGGCTGACGCTCATCAAAGCGGTGTTCATCATCGTTTTCCTCATCCTGAACGTTCTGCTTGCCCTGTGGGTGGAACGTCGAGGTCTTGGTCGTATGCAGACCCGTCCCGGTCCGAATGTTGCCGGTCCTTTGGGGCTCCTCCAGGCGATCGCTGACGCGGGCAAGCTGCTCTTTAAAGAGGACATGTGGACGAGGCGCTCCGATAAGTTCCTCTACTTCCTCGCACCCGCAATCGCAGCTTTCTCTGCTTTCAGCGTGTTCGCGGTCATCCCCTTGGGGCCGAACGTGAACCTTTTTGGACATTCAAGTCCCCTTCAGCTGGCGGACATGCCGGTCGCAACGCTGTACATCCTTGCGATTACCTCGCTCGGCCTGTATGGCGTGGTCCTGGGAGGCTGGTCTACGCGCTCGACTCTTCCGCTTTATGGTGCGGTTCGTTCCTCCGCTCAGGTGATCTCTTACGAACTCGCAATGGGGATGGCGCTCGTTTCGGTATTCCTCATGTCGGGAACCATGTCCACTTCACAGATCGTTGCCGCTCAGGGGCAGATCTGGTGGGTGGTTCCGCTGATTCCCGCCTTCGTGGTGTACTGCATCAGCGCGACGGGTGAGGTGAACCGTCTTCCCTTCGATTTGCCAGAAGCCGAGGGCGAGCTCGTCGCCGGTCACATGACCGAATACTCTTCGATGAAGTTTGGCTGGTACTACCTGTCCGAGTACGTCAATATGCTGAACGTCTCGGCAGTTGCGACAACAATGTTCCTCGGTGGGTGGCACGCGCCCTGGCCTTTCTCTCACATCACCTTCCTGAACGATGGGTGGTGGGGCATCCTGTGGTTCTTCCTCAAGATGTGGTTCTTCATGTTCCTCCTCATCTGGACTCGCGCTACGCTCTTGCGTTTCCGCTACGACCAGTTCATGTCGCTCGGATGGAAGTGGCTGATGCCGATCGCGCTGGCGTGGATTGTTGCCGTCGCCGTCATCCGTGGCATCACGGCATGGGTTGAGGTGTCTTTGCCGATTCTTGGTTGTGTGATCGTGGCCGTCTTTGCCCTGATGATGCTCGTCATGTGGATTGGTGACAAGCGCGTCGCAGAGTCTGAAACATCCCCAGCGGATGAGGAGTACACCGGCTTCGCCGATGGCTTCCCCGTTCCGCCTTTGCCAGGCCAGCAGCCCGTTACTTCGCTGCGAGCACCCCGAGCACCGATCGACGCGACCGCCTCGAAGGAGGGAAGCGATGAGTAAGAAGTCCCCCGATAAGGACGCTCCGATGCGTTTTGAACACGACCCGAAGGGCCCGATCGCGGAGTTCTTTGCTCCCGTTGCCGGTTACGGCATCACGATCTCCTCTTTCTTCCGGCCCACGGTTACCGAGCAATACCCGCGTGAACCTGCCCGTGTTCAGCCTAGGTTCCACGGTCGCCACCAGCTGAACCGTTATGCGGACGGTCTGGAAAAATGCATTGGGTGCGAGCTGTGCGCCTGGGCTTGCCCTGCTGACGCAATCCTCGTCGAGGCCGCTTCGAATACTCCCGAGGCACAGTATTCACCCGGTGAACGTTTCGGAAATGTCTACCAGATCAACTATCTGCGCTGCATTTTCTGCGGAATGTGCATCGAAGCGTGTCCGACCCGCGCCCTGACGATGAGCAACGACTTTGAACTTGCCGTTTATGATCGCGCTTCGGATATTTATGAGAAGCAAGATCTGCTCGTCCCGCTGAGCGAAGGGATGTTGGCTCCACCGCATCCGATGGTGGAGGGCCTGTCCGATGGTGATTACTATCGCGGCGAGGTCACTGCTTCGACCCGCGAACAAATCGAATGGGTCAAAGAGCACAGGCCCGAAGACCCGAGCTTGGCCTGCGCTGAATCCGCCCTCAAGGAGGTGGGTCGATGAATCTGTTGAGCACCTGGCCGCCAATGGCCTCGACGGGCGAAGCGGTACTCTTCACGTGTACGGCAATCGCCATGATTGCATGTGCCCTCGGAGTCCTTTTCTTTAAGAAGGCTGCGTACTCGGCGATCTGTATGGTCGGCGTCATGCTCGGACTTGCGGTCCTCTACCTCACACAGTCCGCCCCCTTCCTTGGTGTCGTCCAAATCGTCGTCTACACGGGCGCGATCATGATGCTTTTCCTCTTCGTCATCATGATGATCGGTATCGGTGCCACCGATGATTACGCGACACAATCACGCGGCACAATTGTTGCTGCCGTCCTCGCAGGTTGTGGTCTTTTCATCATCCTCGCTGCAGCCGTCGGTCATACGGCGTTCTCCGGGGCTTCGGTGCTCGCCGGACTCACTGCGGCAGCACAGGTTGATCCCTATTCTGATGAACCGATTACTGCCCTCGCTGAAACTCTTTTTGCTGAGCACTGGTTGACGATGGAAATCTCTGGCGCACTGCTCATCACGGCGGCTATTGGCGCGATGCTCCTGACTCATACGGATCGTCTCGGACCGAAGGCCACCCAGGCGGAGACCGCCAAAGCTAAGATGCGTGCCTTCGCGCAGTCGGGGCGTCGTATCGGCCAGCTTCCCGCTCCGGGTGTGTACGCGCACTCGAACGCGGCGGATGTTCCCGCGATCTCGGGTGAAACCCTTACCCCGGTCGCTGAATCCGTGCCCCGTGTGATTCGCGCCCGAGGGATGGAGCGTTCTCTCGATCAGGTTGATTCCGAAGTCGCTCAGTCGCTTCTGCTCGCGCGCAGCGGCGATGTCATCGACTCTCCCTTTGCACCAGAGGCTTCTGCGGCCGTCCCGCGTTCGGGATCTTGGGGAATGCCCGGTCCGGCTGCTCCGACCGGCCTCGATCAGCCGCTTGCGCCCGTCATCGACGAGGCCGAGGGCCTTGCGACCATCCAGGAGGAGGAGAAGTGAGTCTGTCCTGGTACATCATCCTCGCGGGGATACTCTTCGTGATCGGTGCCATCACTGTTCTTGTGCGCCGCTCAGCGATTATTTCGCTTATGGGCGTTGAACTCATGCTGAACTCCGCGAACCTCGTGTTCGTGACTTTCGCGAGGATCCTCGGCGATGTGAACGGTGAAATCATGGCTTTTTTCGTCATGATCGTTGCCGCTGCTGAAGTGGTCGTCGGCCTGGCGATTATTGTGTCCATCTTTAAGTCGCGCTCCACTACGAGCGTTGACGACGTTAACCTGCTCAAGCACTGAGGGAGGAAGAAGAATGTTCGCATCCCTCGCACTGCTCGGAGCCGAAGGCTCCGCCGCCGTCGAACCCGTTACAGCGACGGGCGCCGCATCGTGGGCGTGGCTCATGATCGCCGTACCCTTTGCTTCATTCCTTGTTCTGATCCTTTTGGGACGTCGCTCGGATCGCTGGGGTCATCTCCTTGCGACCTGCGCTTCCTGGTTTTCTTTTGTTCTGGCCGCCGTTATCGTCGCTCAGCTGCTCGGGACAGATGAGGCATCCCGTCGGATGACCGCAACACTGTTCTCCTGGATCCCCGCAGGCGATTTCAGGATCGACTTTGGAACACTCGTTGATCCACTGTCGATGACTTTCGTGGTCCTTGTGACTTTTGTTGGTTCACTCATCCACGTGTACGCCATCGCTTACATGGAGCACGACACTGACCGTAGGCGCTTCTTCGCTTACCTCAATCTCTTTATCGCCGCGATGCTCACCCTCGTCCTCGCGGACTCCTACGCCGTGCTTTTCGTCGGCTGGGAAGGTGTGGGCCTGGCTTCTTACCTCCTCATCGGATTCTGGAACCAGGTCCCCGCTAACGCCTCTGCGGCGAACAAGGCGTTCATCATGAACCGTGTCGGCGACATGGGCATGTTGGCCGCGATGATGACGATGGTCGCGAACTTTAATTCGGTGCGTTTCGTGGACGTGAATGCCGAAGTCGCTACGATCCCGACCGCTCAAGCAACCCTGATCGGTCTTTTCCTTCTCGTGGCTGCCTGCGGTAAGTCAGCACAATTCCCGTTGCAAGCCTGGCTTGGCGACGCAATGGCTGGTCCGACCCCGGTGTCAGCGCTGATCCACGCGGCAACGATGGTCACTGCGGGTGTCTACCTTGTCGTCCGTTCGGGAGCCGTGTATGTGGCGGCTCCGGCAGCGGCAACGGCTGTTGCAATTATTGGCGCGATCACGCTTCTTTTCGGTGCGATTGTGGGTTCCGCAAAAGACGATATGAAGAAGGTGCTCGCGGCTTCGACAATGTCGCAGATCGGCTACATGATGCTCGGTGCGGGTCTTGGTCCGATTGGCTGGGCTTTCGCGATCTTCCACCTCTTCACGCACGGCTTCTTCAAAGCTCTTATGTTCCTCGGCGCCGGTTCGGTGATGCACGGCATGGCAGATCAGGTGAACATGCGTCGCTTCGGCGCGCTGCGGACCGCTATGAAGATCACCTGGCTGACCTTCATGATGGGCTGGCTTGCGATCCTCGGTGTTCCGCCTTTCTCCGGCTTCTGGTCAAAGGACAAGATCATCGAAGCGGCTTTTGCGGCGCATACTTTCGGTGCTGCTGACGCCCCCTGGATGGGCTGGGTTCTTGGCTGCGTCGCCCTCTTCGGTGCGGGCTTAACTGCCTTCTACATGTCGCGTCTGTTCTTCATGACTTTCCATGGGAGTGCTCGCTGGACCACTGAAGCTGAGGGTGTGCCCGTTCATCCGCACGAGTCTGGGCCGCTGATGACTATTCCGATGATTATTCTTGCCTTCGGCGCGATCCTCATCGGTGGGCTTATGTCAATCGGTGATTTCTTCACCCACTGGCTCGCCCCGGCGATCGGCGGTGTTGAGCACGCAGAACCGGTCCTGCCTGTCCTAGTCATTCAGCTTGCAACCCTCGTCCTCGTTCTTCTTGGTGCATGGATCGCTTGGCGAGCCTACGGCGCGGCTGAAGTATCGAAGGCGGTGCCTGCGGGTAACGCTTTGACTGAGGCTGCTCGTAAGGATCTGTATCAGGACGAAGTGAACGAAACACTGTTCATCGCTCCGGCCACCGCCCTCGCAAGGGGAGCAACACTGGGCGATACGAAGATCGTTGATGGAATCATTGCTGGAGTTGCGAAGGGTTCTTCGGCGTTGGGCAAGCTCATTGGAGCGACCCAAAATGGCTACGTGAGGACCTACGCGGCCTACATCCTCGGGGGTGTGCTTTTCGCCCTCGCCATCGTGCTTGGCTACAGGCTGTGAGGGAGTTCGATTATGCATAACACACTCGTTGAACCGGCCTTCCCCTGGCTGACCCTCCTCGTGGTCCTCCCAGCCCTCGGAGCGCTTCTCCTGTGGGTGATCCCCGGTTTGCGCACCTCGTCCGGTAAGGGTTTCGCCCTCGCTGTTGCGCTTGTGGAACTAGGTGGCGTGATCGCAGCGGCCCTGAGCTTCGACTGGTCTGACCCGGCCACCTATCAGCTGATGGAGTCCTTCTCCTGGATCCCTCAGATCGGTGTCTCCTGGTCCTTAGGTGTGAACGCCCTCGGCCTTGTGATGATTCTCTTGGCTCTGGCGCTCGTCCCGCTTGTCCTCATTGCAGGGTGGAAGGATGACGAGAAGGAGTCCACTGCCGCTTCCTATGCGGGTCTGATTCTTTTCCTTGAATCTTTCATGGTCCTCATTTTCGCGGCCTACGATCTCGTCGTCTTCTACATCGCATTTGAAGCGATGCTCATTCCGTTGTTCCTCATGATCGGACGCTACGGTGTCGGTGAAGAAACTGCGCGGCGTGCTGCAGCAATGAAGTTCCTCCTCTTCTCGCTTGCGGGAGGACTCGTCATGCTCGGTGGCATTGTTGCTCTGTGGGCTTTTGCTTCCTCCGAACCTTCTGCTGCTTTCTTCCGTCTCGACATGCTGGCGGACATTGCGCCGGAGCTTCCCGCCACGCTTCAGATGGGCGTGTTCGTGACCTTTATGGTGGCCTTTGCGATTAAAGCCCCGATGGTGCCTCTTCACACGTGGCTGCCTGATACGGCTGCGAATGCGCGACCGGGCACTTCGGTGCTTCTCGTCGGCGTCCTCGATAAGATCGGTACCTTCGGGATGATTACTCTGTGTTTGCGTCTCTTCCCGGATGCAGCCGCTCAGTCGGCGATGGTGATGTGTGCGCTTGCAGTTGTGTCAATTCTTTGGGGCGGTTTGTCCGCAAACGGCCAGGACGACATCATGCGTCTTGTGTCCTACACCTCGGTGTCGCACTTTGGTTTCATGGTTCTTGGTATTTTCATTGGTTCCGAGATCGCTCTTGTCGGTGCGATGTTCTACATGGTGGCCCACGGTATTTCGATTGCTGCGATGTTCCTCCTGTCGGGTTGGTTGGCGCAGCGCGGAAAAACGCAGGACATGCGCAGGTATTCAGGTATGCAGCGCGTCACCCCGTATCTGGCGGGCCTGTGGCTCACTGCGGGTCTTGCTTCGATCGCCCTGCCGGGCCTGTCGGGTTTTGTTCCTGAATACCTTGTTCTCATGGGCACCTGGAAACAGAGTGTTCTGCTCGGCGCACTCGCCCTCTTCGGTGTAGTGATCGCCGCCGTGTACGTGATGCGCCCCTACAAGCGTGTCTTTACCGGAGGTCCGGCGCAGGGCACAGCTGAGCTGTCTGATCTTGGCCCGCGCGAGCGTTTCGTCATGGCTCCGCTCGTTGTCGCTATGCTCCTCCTCGGTATCTGGGCGGCACCTCTGGTGAATGTGTTGACTCCGATCTCCGCTGACTTCGCCCTCGGCGCCTCCGCTCCCGCTCAGGCGCAGATCCTCATCGAAGGGAGCACCAAGTGAATCTCCTCGCTGCATCCTTTAGCGCACCGCAGATCGAATGGGCCTCGCTGATCCCGATCATTGTCGTGCTCGGCGGTGCCGTCGTGGGAATCCTGATTGAGGCATTCGCACCGGTTAAGGCAAGACGCATCCTCGTCATTGCCGTCTGTCTTCTCACTACCCTGATCGCTGGCGCGGTTCTGGCGACCCGTTGGCTTGCCGTCCAGGGAGCTCCTTCAACTCTTGGGGAGTACATCGAAGATCCTCTGACGCTGGCCGCGCAGTTCATCCTTGTTCTCATTGCGTTCCTTGCCCTCCTTGTCATGGCTGATCGCACTGAGATCGGTGATGGTGTGTTCGCCGCTCAGCCTTCGGATCGTCCGGGTTCTGCAGATGAAGAACTTTCGGATACGAAGGGGTACCAGCGCTCTGAAATGTTCCCGCTGACTCTTTTCAGTGTTGCGGGCATGATGCTTTTCCCGGCGGCAGATTCTTATGTGATGCTTTTCATCGCCCTGGAAGTGATGTCGCTTCCGTTGTACATTCTGGCTGCGACTGCGCGCCGTAGGCGTCAGCTCAGCCAGGAAGCGGCACTGAAGTACTTCATCCTCGGTGCTTTCGCCTCCGGTTTCCTTCTCATGGGATCGGCGTTCCTGTACGGAGTGTCCGGTTCCTTGACGATCTCTGACGCAGCTTCGATCCTGCCGAATAAGTCTGGAATGGATTGGATAGCTCTAACGGGTGTCGTCATGGTGATGGTTGGCCTCCTGTTCAAGGTGGGTGCAGCTCCCTTCCATTCGTGGACTCCAGATGTGTACACGGGTGCCCCGACTTCGGTAACGGGCTTCATGGCAGCAGGCGTGAAAGTTGCGGCTTTCGCTGCGATGCTCCGCTTCTATGAGTCGGTCGCAGCGATCCTCCAGTGGGATCTCTTGCCTGTGCTTTTTGCTGTCGCAATTTTGACGATGCTCGTCGGTACTTTCACAGGTATCGTCCAGTCCGATGTCAAACGGATGCTGGCTTTTTCTTCGATCGCTCACGCGAGTTTCATCCTCATCGGGGTTTTCTCCCTCACGAAGGGTGCGACAGGGCACGTCCTCTTCTATCTCCTCGCTTACGGCCTCGCTACGGTCGGCGCTTTCGCGGTGGTGTCACTTGTCCGCACAACTTCCGAGGACGGGCTGCCTGCAGCTGAGGCGACGGCTTTATCAGGCTGGGCTGGTTTGGGTAAGAAGAGCCCGCTGCTTGCTGCGGCGATGCTTATTTTCCTCCTGTCTTTTGCGGGTATTCCGCTTACGGCGGGCTTTGTGGGGAAGTTCGTGGTCTTCGCAGATGGTTTCGCTGGCGGCATGACCTGGCTCGTTGTGTTGGCTCTTGCCTGTTCGGCTGTGACGGCGTTCTACTACTTCCGTCTTGTCCGCCTCATGTTCTTCACCGATCCTGCTGAAAATACGCTTGTGGTGAGGTCTGAGGGCTTTGCTGGGCTTGTGGTTGTGGTGTGCGCGTTGGGTACCCTGCTTCTCGGGATCTTCCCTGCTCCGGTTTTGTCGATCCTTTCTCAGGTCGTCATACTGCTACCGTGACCGTTTCTGCGCCTGATCTTTCTACTCCCGACCTCGAGTCCCGTATCACTCCGGGGCTCGAGGTCGTCGAGCGTCGTCTCCACGAGGCCGTATCCGCTTCGCGGGATCTTATTGATGAGCTGACGAGTCACCTGGCCCGCGCGGGTGGGAAGCGTCTGCGTCCGGTCCTGACGCTCGTCTGCGCCCAACTCGGCGATCCCGAACATGCTGTGTCAGAGCGCGTAATAACGGGCGCAACCTCAGTTGAACTGACGCATTTGGCGTCTCTGTATCACGATGACGTTATGGATTCTGCGCCAACGCGGCGCGGCGTTCCTTCGGCGCAGCACCTGTGGGGCAACAATCGCGCGATTCTCGCCGGGGACGTGCTCTTCGCGCGAGCGTCTGTCCTTATCGCCTCTTTAGGGCCTGAACTGGTTGCGCATCATGCGAAGACTTTCGAGCGTTTGTGTATCGGCCAGTTGAATGAAACTTTCGGCCCGACCGAAGGTGAAGATCGGGTCGATTTCTATCTGCGAGTGCTTGCGGATAAAACCGGTTCCTTGGTTGCCGCAGCTGCTCACTTCGGAGCTTGGCTGTCGGGTGCAGGCGAGGAGATTGCGCGGATCGTTTCAGCTTTCGGTGAAGAGGTCGGGGTCGCTTTCCAGATCGCCGATGATGTCCTTGACCTTGCGTCAACGGGTGGGGCTTCTGGGAAGAGGCCGGGGACCGATCTGCGTGAAGGTGTGGATACGCTCCCTGTTCTTCTTTTGCGTCGCCGCGAAGCGCAGGGCTGCATTGACGAGGACGGGGCCTGTATTCTCGCGGCTTTGGATGCGGATTTGTCCTCTGATGAAGCCCTTGATCGTGTTGTGTCGGCCTTGCGTGCACACGATGTCCTCGAAGAGACTCGTGAACTTGCGAGGGCACGCGCCCAGCAAGCGATCGCTTTGCTCGATCCGCTTCCCGAGGGAGAAGCGAAGACCGCCCTCGTCGCTTTTGCTCACCTCATGGTGGATCGTCTCGCCTGAAGCTGCTGCACTGTGTTCACGGCGACTGCTGAGATTGCGGTGCGAGGGCGGGACTGTGGATGTGTCAGCAAAAGATGACTGAGCCGATGTGGCGGTGAGTCGCGTCTCGAAAAGATGACCTTCTGTGTGGCCTCGTTAGGATTGACGTATACGCGGGGTCGTCCCGCATGTAAAAAGTGTCACCGGGAATTTGCCCGGACGTGAGAGGAGCTCACTTGTCCGTCTTGAACGTCGCTGTCATTGGTGCGGGTCCGGCTGGGATCTATGCGTCTGACATCTTGTCGAAGTCTGGGCTCGAGGTGAATATCGACCTGTTTGAGCGCCTTCCCGCTCCTTACGGTTTGGTGCGATACGGTGTCGCTCCCGATCATCCGCGAATCAAACAGATCATTGTTGCCCTGTATAAGATCCTCCAGCGCGGTGACATTCGTCTGCTCGGGAATGTGGAGGTGGGGCGTGATATTTCGATTGACGATCTGAGGGAACATTATGATGCGGTGATCGTTGCGACGGGTGCTGATCGTGATGCTCCGCTCGATATCCCCGGCATTGATCTTCCTGAGTCTTTCGGCGCGGCGGATTTTGTGTCCTGGTATGACGGTCATCCTGACTATCCGCGTTCTTGGCCTTTGAATGCGTCGAGTGTGGCTGTGTTCGGTGTGGGTAATGTGGCACTTGATGTGGCGCGTGTTCTGGCCAAGCATCCGCAGGACATGTTGGTGACGGAGATCCCTGAGAATGTTGCACGCGGTCTTTCTGAGAACCCGGTCACGGATGTTCACGTGTTTGGGAGGCGCGGTCCCGCTCAGGTGAAGTTCACGCCGCTGGAATTGCGTGAGCTTGGCAAGGTTCCCGATGTGGATGTCATCGTTGATGAGGAGGATTTTGATTTCGATGCGGGCTCTGAGAAGGCTTTGCGTGAATCGAATCAGCAGCGGCAGGTAGTGAAGACTCTCACACAATACGCTTCGATTGATCCACAAGAGCGCATTGCGTCGCGCAGGATTCACATTCATTTGTTCCAGGCTCCGGTTGAGGTGCTTGCCGATGAGAAGGGGCATGTGAAGGCGGTGCGCACGGAGCGCATGGAGCTTGTCGGTGATGGTTCGGTGCGTGGTACCGGAGTGATGACGACCTGGCCTGTTGAGGCTGTTTACCGGGCGGTGGGGTATGCGTCTTCACCGATTCCGGGACTTCCTTTTGATGCTGAGCACCGTGTGATTCCTCATGTCGAAGGACGTGTCGTCTCAGCTCCCGGTGCGGGCGTAGAGGATGCTCTGAGGGGTATTTATGCGACGGGGTGGGTCAAGCGCGGTCCTGTAGGGCTCATTGGTTCAACGAAGTCGGATGCTCAGCAGACGATTGCGCATCTCGTTGAGGATGCGAAGGCTGGGCGTTTGCATGCGAATAATACTCAGGCTGTTGGGCATGAGGCGATGCGTGCCCTTTTGGAGGAACGCGGAGTTGAATACACCACCTGGGAAGGGTGGGAGCTGCTGGATGCCTATGAGAAGGAACTTGGTGCAGCTTATGGTCCGCTGCCTGAGGGGCGTGGTGTTCGTGAGCGCGTGAAAGTTGTGTCCCGTCGGGCGATGACTGATATTTCCCGAGCGATACCACTTGACCGGGTGGATCTCGTCGGTGAAATGGGGGAGATGGGAGTTCCTTCAGCTCCAGAGCGTTTCGAGGATTATACGGGCCCTGGGCGTCGTCCTTGAGTTGAGGCCGTAGGCACCTGAAGTCTTGAGCGCGTGTGCGTTCATATACGAGGGCGGGGCGCAGTTGAAAGCCTCGATGTCAGGGATACGAGAGAAGGGCCACCTTTTCTCAGGAAGTGTTCAGTTGCTGCCCATATCCTCATGACATGACTCATCGGAGCTATCACAACGGTGTCAAGACCGCCGTACTCCTTGGCGGATTGTGGGCGCTTCTTGCCGCTATCGGCTGGATCGTTGCTAAGGGTACGGGGAGTTCACTCTGGCTCTGGTTTTTTGCTGGTCTCGGCCTTCTGCAAACTGCCTACGCCTATTGGAACTCGGCTTCCATGTCGCTGCGGGCCATGAAGGCGTATGAGGTATCCGAGGCGCAGCGACCGGACCTGTATCGGATTGTGCGAGAGCTTTCTGATCGGGCAGGTCAGCCGATGCCGTCGATCTGGATTGCGCCGACTTCGACACCGAACGCTTTCGCCACGGGGCGAGACCCGGAACATGCGGCGGTGTGCTGTACGGAAGGGATTCTTGCCATCCTCGGTGAACGGGAGTTGCGCGGCGTGCTCGGTCATGAGCTGATGCACGTGTATAACCGTGACATTCTGACTTCTTCGGTGGCTGTGGCCCTCGGTGGTCTGGTCACTTCGATTGCGCAGTTCCTTATGTTCTTTGGGGATGGGCGTAACAGGGAAGGTGAGGGTGTGGGCCTTGTGTCAGGTTTTGCTCTTGCTTTGCTTGCGCCTCTTGCGGCGACGCTCATTCAGTTTTCTTTGTCGCGCACGCGCGAGTTTGATGCGGACGAGGACGGGGCTGCGTTGACTCAAGATCCTTTAGCTTTGGCGTCTGCGTTGCGCAAACTCGAAACAGTGACTGATCGTGCACCTCTTGATCCTACGCCCGCGCATCAAAGTGTCGCGGCGATGATGATTGCGAATCCTTTTAGGGGTGTGGGTGTGCGTCAGCTTTTTGCGACTCACCCTCCGATGGATGAGCGTATTGCCCGCTTGGAAAAGATGGCGGGGTATTGATGTCTGTGTGTCGCAGCTCGTCGTCCCGGTTACCGAAACAACCGGGACGACGAGATGTGTGAACGAGATGTGTGAAAAATCTCAACGATAGTTGACGAACTGGAGTGCTGTGTCGAGTGCCTCGCCCTCGGGACCTTTGAGGAGGGCAATCACTGCTTGGAGGTCATCGCGTGATTTTGAAGAGACTCGGAGTTCGTCGCCTTGGATCTGAGCTTTGACGCCTTTGGGGCCTTCGTCGCGGATGAGTTTGGCGATTTTCTTCGCTGTGTCTTGTGCGATGCCTTCTTTCAGGGGTGTGAGGAGCTTGTAGATCTTCCCTGATGCTTTGGGTTCGCGTTCCTTGTAGTCGAGGCATTTGAGGGAAAGACCACGACGGATGAGTTTGGTCTGGAGGACGTCAAGGATCGCCATGACGCGCTCGGGTGAGTTTGCTTCCATTTCGATTGCGTCAGCGTTCAATCGGATCGCAGCGTCCACGCCGCGGAAGTCGTAGCGGGTCGCGATCTCTTTTGCGGTCTGATTCACCGCGTTATCGACTTCCTGACGGTCGAGTTTTGAGACGATGTCGAATGAGGAGTCAGCCACGGTTTTCCTTTCAAGTAGCGAACGTGAACGGCTTGTTCGCGTCGTGTATCTCGTGAGCTCGCTGCCCGATTGGCAATCCGAGTTCTTTTTCTGTTATTCTTCCACGGCACCGCAAAAGCGGAGCAAGGCGGGGTACCCGAGTGGCCAAAGGGAGCTGACTGTAAATCAGCCGCGTATGCTTCGGGGGTTCGAATCCCTCCCCCGCCACGTTCTCGGTTCATCCGGGATCTGCGTGTGAGGACCTTCTCAGTGACGCGGATTGCGAAAGCGGTCCGAAGTTGATTAGGCTTTTCCGCGTTGCCCCGATAGCTCAGTCGGCAGAGCATCTCCATGGTAAGGAGAAGGTCAAGGGTTCGATTCCCTTTCGGGGCTCAGGTCGCGGCCGCAGGTCGCACCGCGGCGGGGTAGCTCAGCTGGTCAGAGCGCACGACTCATAATCGTGAGGTCGCGGGTTCGAGCCCCGCCCCCGCTACCGATCAAGGTCGCGCGACGACACCACTATTCAGCAAAAGAGGACACATCGTGGCAAGCAAGTCTCAGGATGTTCGCCCCAAGATTACTCTGGCCTGCTCGGAGTGCAAGGAGCGTAACTACATCACAAAGAAGAACCGTCGTAACACGCCGGATCGTCTTGAACTCGCGAAGTACTGCCCTCGCTGTCGCAAGTCGACTCAGCACCGCGAGACCCGCTGACGCGGGTTTGCCAGGTAGGCGGTTAAGCTCTTACCCCCGGAGAGTGATCTTCGGGGGTTCTTGCTGCTCGCCCTCCCCGCAGCTGCTGCGGGCTCTTCGCTCGCCCTGCAGCCCTTGCTTTCATTTTGACGCCAAGCGCAGCGGCGCCGCTTGTGACGCTCACTCCCTGTGTCCCTGCCCTGGGCGCGCACTCTCAGGTGTGCAGAACGTGAGATGAGGGGTGAGGGCACTGCCTCTTCGCTTTGGGTGCGACCTCGTCTTTTCCGGGTACGATTGATTGTTGGTGGGTTCATTTCCCCGCCCGGATCTGCGAGAGAATACACAGGGCAATGACAGAGCGTCTTCGAGTTTCACCTCGAAGGAACCGCGTGTTCTTCACCTGAGAGATGAGCTTCCCGCGTCACATCAGACTTGCGCATACGAACAGAGAAAGGATTCGCCATGCGAATTGCCATCGTCAACACTCCTGAGGAGATCGCTTGCCTTGCGGCAGACCGGATTGAAGAGGTGTACAGGACGAAACCTGATTTCGTCCTCGGACTCGCTACCGGATCATCTCCGATCGGCCTGTATGACGAGCTTGTCCGCCGCTATGAGGCCGGGCGTATTTCCTTCGCTCAGGTCCGTTCTTTCAACCTCGATGAGTATGTGGGGCTCCCGAAGGATCACGTTGAGGGGTACGCGAACTTTATTCACCGTCACCTCGTGAGCCGTGTCGATATGCCCGAGGGCGCAGCGCACGGACCGGACGGCTGGTCTGATGATCTTGCTGCCGGTGCAGCCGCCTACGATCAGGCCATTAAGGATGCTGGTGGGATCGACATTCAGGTTCTTGGTATCGGCTCTGATGGGCACATCGGCTTTAATGAACCGGGTGGTTCCTTATCCTCACGTACACATGTGGGTGTCTTGACCGAGCAGACCCGCAGCGATAATGCCCGTTTCTTTGATGGTGACATTAATCAGGTGCCGACGCACTGCGTGACCCAGGGGATTGGGACAATCATGGAGGCTCGTGCGCAGGTCTTCATCGCAACTGGTAAGGGCAAAGCCCGAGCAGTGAAGGAAATGATTGAGGGCGCGGTCTGCCAGCGTTGGCCTGCGACTGCGCTGCAGTATCACAACGATGTCTTAGCGATCCTCGACGAGGACGCGGCGAGTGAACTCGAACTGAAAGACTTCTACAAGGAGGTCTGGGAGAAGGAAAACGCCTGATTCTTCACAAGATTCTTCGCTGTTACCCGCAGGAAGGACCGGAAGTGTACCTGCTCTGTGTTCTTTCATACTCGGGTAAGGCGAAGCGTCGTTGAGAAAACTCTCGTCGTGAGTGTCGCCGAGCACATAGAGCGCTCGGCGACACGTGTGCGTGCCTTCCTTCCCGAGAGCACGCACACATGGCTCCTGCTTTATTCGCCGCTTGCGTAGCCTTGCGGGTTCTTGGACTGCCAGCGCCAAGAATCGGCGCACATCCGATCAATGTCGAATTGGGCTTTCCATCCGAGGATCGACTCGGCTTTAGCGGGGTCGGAGTAGCAGGTCGCGATGTCACCGGGGCGACGGGCTTCGATAGCGTAGGGGATTTCGTGTCCACAGGCCCGTTCGAAGGCGTGGAGGACATCGAGCACAGAGTAGCCGCGTCCGGTTCCCAGGTTGAAGATTTCGCAGCCGGTTCGCCCGTTCATCCATTCTAGGGCTTTAAGGTGCCCGAGGGCCAGGTCAACGACGTGAATGTAATCCCGCACGCCCGTGCCATCCGGGGTGGGGTAGTCGTTCCCGAAAACAGCCACACGTTCGCGCCTACCGACTGCGACCTGCGCAATGTAGGGGACGAGGTTGTTGGGAATACCGTTCGGGTCCTCACCGATCCGGCCTGACACATGCGCACCAATCGGATTGAAGTAGCGCAGCAGAACAGCATTCCACCGTGCGTCAGCTTGCGCGGTATCCATGATGATCTGTTCGATCATCCACTTCGTCCATCCGTAGGGGTTTGTGGGTGTCCCTTTCGGGCATTCTTCGGTGATGGGAATTTGTTGGGGATCGCCGTATACGGTCGCGCTGGAAGAGAAGAGGATCGAGAAACAGTTGTGCTCGCGCATCACGTCGAGCAGTGTCAGTGTTCCGGCGATGTTGTTGTCGTAGTATTCGAGGGGCTTTTCCACTGACTCACCGACAGCTTTCAGGCCCGCGAAATGAATAACAGAGTCAATCGCATGTGTGGTGAAGATGTGGTCGAGGGCGGCACGGTCGCGTATGTCAGCTTCGTAGAAGGTGACGGGAGTGCCGATGAGTTCACTCACGCGGGACAGGGCGGTACGACTGGAGTTACTGAGGTCGTCAACAACGATGACTTCAAATCCGGCGGTGTTAAGTTCGACGATCGTATGTGACCCGATATAGCCTGCGCCTCCGGTGACAAGGACCGTTCCTCTGGTACTCATTTCACAGCTCCTTCTCTTCTCTTTTTCGACATGGAGACGCATCTGTTCCTTGCGTCATGTGATGCCGATACGAGTTTACTCGGCCACATCCACAAAATGCCGAGCCCCGCCCTCGTCACAAGGGGTCCTCTCACAGATCCTCGTTGCGGATCCACCTAGAATTGAGCGGGGACCGCTAGTTTCTAAGGAGTGACACGTGCCCGCTATGACGCTTGCTGAACTGACTACTTTCCACGTCGGTGGGCCGGTTGCTGCTTTCGTTGAGACAGGGGATGAGGCGAGCTTCATCGAAGCGATCCGCAACGCAGATGACAGGGGTGTGCCGCTGCTTGTGCTCGGGGGAGGTTCGAATCTGCTGGCAAGTGATGCTGCTTTCCCAGGTGTTGTTGTGCGTGATCGTCGTTCCACGATCGCGTTCTGTTCTGAAATGCCTTTTCCTGTGGGAAATGTGCCGCGTTCTGAGCATACGGAGACGACACGTGCGGATGTTGCGGGCGAGGGTAGACGGGTTGAAGTCGTAGCGAGTGCCGGTACGCTGTGGGACGACTTTGTTCTGTGGACTCTTCATCGGGGTTTGTCCGGCTTGGAAGCACTGTCTGGGATTCCGGGGACGGTCGGTGCGGCACCGGTGCAAAACGTCGGCGCTTATGGGCGTGAGGTTTCAGACTGTTTGCTTTCCGTGCGCGCGTGGGACCGTGCTGAAGGTCGAGTGGTGGAGTTATCAGCTGCAGAACTCGGGCTTTCCTACAGGGATTCGCTGATGAAACGTTCACTTCACGAGGGCGGGACTTGCGGAAAACAGTGGGGGCCTACGGGACGCTGGGTGGTGCTTGAAGCACGTTTCGCCCTGGAGCTTTGTGTCTTGTCAGCTCCGGTTTTGTATCGTGAACTTGCGTATCGTCTGGGGATTGAGATCGGGGAGCGCGCTGATGCGCAACGCGTGCGTTCGGCGGTTCTTGAACTGCGACGTGCGAAGGGGATGCTCGTCGATCCGGAAGATCATGACACTTGGAGTGCCGGCTCTTTCTTCACGAATCCGATTCTTCCTCCTGAGGTGGCGCAGAGGCTTCCTGAGGGGGCTCCGCGTTTCCCGATGGAGGCAGGGTATGTGAAGACCTCCGCAGCGTGGCTCATCGATCATGCGGGCTTTATGAAGGGTTTTGCGCTGCCGGGTGCTCGCGGGGATGGGGCGGCTCTTTCTTCAAAGCATGTGCTTGCTGTGACGAACCGAGGGAGTGCGAGTGCTGCTGAGATCGTAGAGCTTGCGTGTGCAGTCCGTGCGGGGGTTGAGGAGTGTTTCGGGGTGCGTCTTGTCCCTGAGCCTGTCGCTGTGGGGATCAGCTGGTAGCTGTGCTTTCTTGTCCTGTGGATTACTCATTCTGCGACTGAGTTATATGGTCTTTTTATCATATGGAAAAGCGATAAATACTGAAGAAATAAGACTGTCAATCACCCCGACAACAATGCATAAGAATCCGAATATGTTAATTGTAGTGGGGGCGTTGAATACGTAGAACGATCCAACCCCGATGATGATGAGCAGTATCCCGATCACATAAAGGGACTTTGCGGAGATGCTGCTTTCTGATTGTGCGGCGGCTCCAGCTCCGATCAGCGAGAGGCTGAGAATCACTAAGCTCATGAGGTGAGGGAACCAAACGGGGCTGTTTGTGGTGGTAAAGAAGGCGTAGAGCCAAATCGCAACAAAAATGCCGGTAAGCATCAGCGAAGAAAACGCTGGAAGGTGTCGTCGTTTCATTGTGGATTCTCCTTATTCATGTGTGTGAGTTCAAGCGTGAAGTGTGTGGAGAAGATGCCTTCCTGAACAGGAGGCGCATGAGAGTGCTCGGACTAGGGGTGGTAAAGGCTCTGCATATCCCTGTCATTGACTGCCTCTTTCTTTCCCAAATCCCTATGCTTGTGTCTTATCGCACATTCTTTCTTCAGGTGAGGAGATCGTCAATGTAATATGATACACATCTCATTTTTGAGTTTCTTCATTGACCTTGGCCGACTCTTGTCTCATAGGGCTTTGCTGTGCCCTCGGTGGTCAGCAGTTTTCACGAGGGCGCGATGACAGCCAACTGTCGATCTGCCCGTACCATTTTCGTTTGGAACTTTCCGAAGCAAGACAAGCGTCGATCGACTGCTGTGCCAGCTGAGCCAGCGCCTCATCTGACAAGTCGAAAACTTCCCGCGCCTTCGCGTACTGCTCTAAGAGCCTGGAACGAAAAAGAAGGGGATCGTCGGCCCCGAGGGCGACGGTCGCTCCACGCGCCATGAACTCCGGTAACGGAACCTGAGAAAAATCGTGATACACCCCGAGATGCACATTCGAGGTGGGGCACACCTCGAAGGCGACGCGAGCTTCGATGAGTTTGTCGAGGAGTTCAGGGTCTTCGACCGTGCGCACGCCGTGACCAAGGCGTGCGGGTTTGAGCGCTGTGATGACTTCACGCACGGATTCAGGCCCCAGGAGCTCGCCCCCGTGCGGAAGAGAAGCCAGCCCCGCCCTCGCGGCGATCTGAAACGCAGCAGAAAAGGCGGAGGTTGTGCCCATGCGCTCGTCGTTGGACAGTCCAAAGCCCACAACTTCACCGGGTCCGTCACCCGCATATCGTGCGGCAAGACGTGCGAGGGTCCGAGCATCGAGAGGATGTCGGATCCGTGAGGCGGCAACGATGATGGCAACTTCAACCCCGGTCTCGCGCGTTGCGGCTTTTGCTTCGTCGCAGATGATGTCAAGGGCGGGAGTGATACCCCCCACCCAGGGGGCGTAGGAGGTCGGATCGACTTGCATCTCAAGACGTACCGAACCTTCGGCGGCATCGTCCTCGGCTGCTTCACGCACGATCCTGCGCATTGCGGATTCGGAACGCACGAGCTGACGCGCAGAATCATAAGAGCGCTGAAAGCGAAACCATCCGCGTGAGTCAGCCGGAACAGTGAGCGGATCAATATCAAGAAGGTGTGGGGGGAGGCGCACTGATTGCTCTCGGGCAAGATCGAGGAGCGTCTGGGGCCTCATGGCTCCCGTGAAATGCAAGTGAAGGTGCGCTTTGGGAAGTAAGGCAAGGTCTCGCCGTCCCGTGGGTGTTGCAGGAGCACGAGTGAGGATGGGTGCGTTCTGAGTTTCGTGCTGTCCGCTGTGGGTGCGTGGGGCAGAAAATGTGGGCATCAGTGCGCGTCCAGCCACATCACGATATCGCGAATGAGGCCCGGCCCTTCAGGTTCGTTGAGAACTTCGTGGTAGGCGCCGTCGATGATCCGCAGGTGGATGTCAGCGTCAGGGTGAGCGGCTGTTGCATTGCGAACGAAGGTACGTGATCCTGCGAGCGAGGCGAGGGTGTCAGCTGAGCCGTGAAAGATCAGTGTCGGTGTCTGTGCGCGTTCAGCGTGTTCAAGGACACGGCTGCCTTGGATGATCATTGTTGCGCCCGTGAGGATTGGCACCGGCCCCTTGTGGGTGAGGGGATCTTCGTCGAAGTTTTCTTGCACGTGAGGGTTTCGTGACAGTGCCGAGGGCGAGCCGGGTGTGTGCGCGGGGTGTGCGCTCAGCTGGGGGGCGATGCGTGCGAGGTGCAAGAGTGCGCGAGCGACTTTGACGGGAACGGGAGGTAGGGGGCGGAATGCAGGGCTGGTGAGGACGACTCCCCTGAGGTGATGTGGGTCAAGGAGACAGGATGCTGCGCTGATGAGTCCGCCCATCGAATGACCGAAGAGGAAGAGGTTTTCGGTGCGTGAATGCGTCAGGACGATGCGTCGTGCATTGAGGTGAGCGGTGATGAGTCGTCCCACATCGACGCAGGCGCGCGGACCGGGTGCTGTCCCGTGTCCGTAGTGGTCGTAGAACGCGATATCGTATCCGGCTGCGACGAGGGCGTCGTGGAGTGGCTGGAAGCGACCTGAGTGTTCGGCATAGCCGTGTGCAAGGAGGACGGTGCCGTGAGGTGTGTCGGTTTCAGCGCGGCGATACTGCATGTCCATAGGCCAATTGTGGCAGCTCACATCCCTGTCTTTCTCTTTTTTCTCGCTGTGCACGTCCACCATGCTGTGCGTCATGAAACTTTCAGGCAGGCTAGGCATGATCGCCTGAGGGAATACCTGAGGGCGCTGTTTTGGCTGTGCGTCCTGTGCACATGACGTGTCCCGATGTCGTCAAAGCATGCGCTTTTTCAAGGAAGCGAGTCGAGATTCGGATGCTGGGCGACGTAGTCGCTGATCGTCCCTGATTGCCATGCTCTGCTGAGTTCAGGTAGGGCAGCGGTGTCGAGTTCGACGATTGATTGACCGTCTTGAGATGTTCCGGTTCCGAGGTAGGGGATCGTGAAGAATAAAACTCCTGAGGAACGTAGCCCGGTCAGACCTGAGGCGATTGCCAGTAAAGAATCGAAGGTGAGGTTCTGATCGAGCGCAGAGTAGGTGGTGATGATCGACACGAGTTGCGCGAGTTTTGCAGGGTTAGTCAGAAGCGACTGCGAGAAGGTTTTCTTCAGGATTGCGCGCATCCACGCTTGCTGGCGCTGCATTCGGTCGAAGTCGCCGCGAGGAAGAGAGTGGCGTTCACGCACGAAGGCCAGAGCTTCGCTTCCTGTCATGGTTTTCGGGCCTGTGGAGGTGTCGAGGGTGACGCCGCCCAGGGCATCGGTGAGTTCAGAAAAACTTGTGAAGTCGGTGATCATGAAATGATCGATGTGAATTCCGAGCAGATTCTCGACGGTGGCGATTGTGAGATCGGCACCTCCGTATGAGAAGGCGGCATTGATTTTCGCGGTCCCGTATCCGGGAATATCGACCCAGGAATCGCGCGGGATTGACATGACGTTGATGCCTTTCCCGTCGGCTGTGATTTGAGCGACGATGAGGACATCAGAGCGCTGAGCTCCTGCTTGCCAATTCCTAGGGTCGCCACCGGAGAGTCGTGAGTCTGACCCCAGGATGAGGAAAGTCGTTCCAGGTCCTGAACTTTCTGACTGAGGTGCAGATTGTGTGGTGTGAGGCGATGCGGGTGTGGAAACAGACACCTCCACGTGCCTGATTTGTGAGTTAATCGAATGGCGGATTCCAAAAAAGGCTGCTGTGGCGCCCGCAAGGAGCACAAGAATCAGCACAAGAAGGCCCACGAGTGCTTTTTGTGTTCCGCTCAAACGTCGTTGTGATCGGGTCTGACGTCGCAACTCGGTGCGTGAGGGAAGCGGAGCGGGATGTTCTGTCATGAACCTTCTCCTTTTTGAGTCTGGGCCTAGAAACTCTAGGCCCAGACTAGAGGTGCTGTTTCGTCATCAGCGCGCGTGCGCAAGTAATTCTTGGATACGTCCGACACCTTCAACGAGGTCAGCGTCTGAGAGTGCATAGGAGAAACGGAGGAAACCGGAGGGGCCGAAGGCTTCACCGGGAACAACCGCGACTTCGACTTCGTCGAGAATGAGCTCGGCGAGTTCAGCACTGGTGGTGGGGGTGCGCCCTCGGATTGTCTTGCCGAGGATCCCCTGGACGCTCGGGTAGGCGTAGAAAGCGCCTTTGGGGACGGGGACGTCGAATCCTTCAATTGCTCCGAGCATGTCGATGATTGTGCGTCGGCGACGGTCGAAGGCTGTGCGCATATCGGCAACGACCTTCAGGTCGCCAGAAAGAGCTTCGAGGGCGGCGCGCTGTGCGACGTTGGAGACGTTCGAGGTGAGGTGAGATTGGAAGGAGGTCGCTGCTGTGATGACATCGAGGGGGCCGATCATCCAGCCAACGCGCCAACCGGTCATCGCATAGGTTTTTGCCACACCGTTCAAGACGATCGTCTGGTCTGCAAGTTCGGGGACGAGACGCACGATGTGGGCGGGCGTGGCATCTTCGTAGAGGAGATGTTCGTAGATTTCATCGGTAATGACCCAGATGCCATGTTCGAGTGCCCACTGTCCGATTGCGATGGTCTCTTCGGGTGTGTAGACCGCGCCGGTGGGGTTCGAGGGCGAGCAGTGGAGGAGGACTTTCGTGCGTTCGGTGCGTGCGGCTTCCAGCTGTTCGACGGTGACCTTGTAATCCTGCGTGGCGTCGGCGAAAACAGTGACGGGAACAGCCCCGGCGAGTTTGATTACTTCGGGATAGGTCGTCCAATAGGGGGTGGGAAGCAGGGCTTCGTCACCGGGGTTGAGGAGTGAAGCGAAAGCTTGGAAGACGGCTTGTTTACCGCCGTTTGTGACAAGGACTTGGGAGGCGTCGATGGGGTAGCCGGAGTCGCGCAGGGTTTTGTCTGCGATCGCTTGGCGCAGTGCGGGAAGCCCAGCTGCGGGCGTGTAGCGGTGCATCGCGGGCTCTCGGGCGGCGGCGACGGCTGCTTCGACGATGTAGTCAGCGGTCGGAAAGTCAGGTTCACCTGCTCCGAAGCCGATGACGGGACGTCCTTGTGCTTTCAGGGCTTTTGCTTTTGCGTCAACGGCGAGAGTTGCGGAGGGGGTGATGGCGGCGAATCGAGTGGAGATACGCGGTGTTGTGCTCATGTGTCTATGATGGCACGCGCGAGGGCGGAGCTGGAAGATGATATCGGGGTGTATGTTGATCTCTTCCCTTGGGAAAATGGCTGTGGATAGCCGAGGGAACCGAGGGAACTGAAAGGCATTCGGATGGAGTCGTGGAAGAGTCTTCTGGGACGTGACATTGTGCCGGAGAAAA
>JASBZF010000002.1 GCA_029983625.1 Pauljensenia sp.
TCCGCATAGTCGCGGATCGTCCGATCAGAGGAGAAACGTCCCGACTGAGTGATATTCACCCAGGTTTTACGCGCCCAATCGCGCGCGTGTGCATGATCGGCAGCCATACGGTCTTTCACTGTCCGGTAGGCGTCAAAATCGCCCAGAACGTAATAGACATCCGCAGGCTCATAACCTGATTCAAGAAGTGACCAGCGCAGATCGTGGAACCAGCCTGATCCGCGATCGTCGAGGGTGCCGTCCACGAGGGCATCAAGAACTCGTTTGAGTCCGGGGATGTTCTCGTAGTGCCAACGCGGATCGTAGTTCTTCCGCAGTTCGGGAAGCTCATCTTCGGTAGCGCCGAAAATGTAGGCGTTCTCAGGGCCAACAGCATCAAGAATCTCGACGTTCGCACCATCGAGAGTGCCGAGGGTGAGGGCACCGTTCATCATGAACTTCATATTCGATGTTCCCGAAGCTTCTTTACCGGCTGTCGAGATCTGCTCGGACACGTCAGCAGCCGGAATGATGTGCTCAGCAGGCGAGACATTGTAGTTGTGGATGAAAACAACTGTGATACGCCCGTTGATATCCGGATCGTTGTTCACCAGCTCAGCGATCGTATTAATGAGTTTGATGATGCCTTTAGCGCGAATGTAACCCGGAGCTGCTTTCGCACCGAATATAAAGACACGTTGAGGGATGTTGAGATCCGGATTTTCTTTGAGACGGAAATACAAGTCGAGAACGTAGAACGCATTGAGGAGCTGGCGCTTGTACTCGTGGAGGCGTTTGATCTGAACGTCGAAGATCGCATTCGGATCAATGTCAATCCCTTCACGTTCCTTCACCCAAGCGGCAAAATCAACTTTGTTCTGATGTTTAATCTCCGTGAGGGCATCAAGAACCGTATCGGTGGCAGCATTCGTGAAGTCGCCGAGAACGCTCAGATCAGTCACCCACGCATCGGAGCCGGTCACTTCATCCAGTAAAGCGGCAAGCCTGGGATTGCATTGCTTGAGCCAGCGTCTCGGTGTGACGCCGTTCGTTTTGTTATTGAAACGCTCAGGCCAAATCGCGTGCCATTCTTTCAGGGTTTCGCGTTGAATAATTTCTGTGTGCAACGCGGCAACACCGTTGATCGAATACGAAGCGTAGCAGGCAATCCAAGCCATGCGAACAGTATTACCTGACACTGGGGCCATGTAGTCGATCGTTCCCTGATTGAGGCCACGATCAGCCATGTCGATACGGAATCGGCGGTCAATTTCCCGGACAATCTCGGCAATACGTGGGAAGAGACGGTCAAAGATCGTCATCTCCCAGGTTTCAAGCGCCTCCGCGAGGACCGTGTGGTTCGTGTAAGCGAAGGTCTGTGTCACGATCTTCCAGGCGTCTTCCCAACCGAGTCCATGCACATCCATGAGAAGGCGCATGAGTTCAGGGATTGCCAGCACCGGGTGCGTGTCATTGAGCTGAATAGCGTTGTAAGCGGCGAAATCGGACAGGTCATCCCCGTGATGTGTACGGTAGTTATCGATGATGGCCTGCAGGGAAGCAGAGCAGAAGAAATACTGCTGACGGACGCGAAGAACTTTACCTTCAAAGGTGGTGTCGTTCGGGTAGAGGACGCGGGAAATGTCGTTCGTGCGTTCACGGTCAACGATCGCGTCGGTGAAGCGCTGCGAGTTGAAAGCGTCATAGTCGAACTCTTCGATAGGTTCAGCTTTCCACAGGCGCAAAGTGTTGACATTGTGCGTCCCGTAGCCGGTGATTGGCATGTCGTAGGGGACGGCGCGCACGGTGAGATCCGCGTAGGAGATGATTCTTGCTTCTTCCTCACGGCGGATAACAAAGGGGTAGCCCTCTTCCATCCAAGGATCGGGGTGTTCCGTTTGGAACCCGTTATCAAAGAGCTGTTTGAACAGACCGTAGCGGTAGAGAATGCCGTAGCCGGTCACCGGCAGGTTTAAGGTTGCGCACGAGTCGAGGAAACACGCGGCGAGACGTCCAAGTCCTCCGTTGCCGAGCGCTGCATCCGGTTCTTCTTCGAGGATACGGGAAAGATCTTGCCCATATGCGGCGAGGGCGGAGCGCGCCTCATTGACGAGGCCAAGATTGGACAGGTTGTTCAGGAGGGCACGTCCCATGAGGAACTCGGCGGAAAAATAATGTTCCTGACGGCCCTTCGCGTAGGTCTCAGTTGTTTCAGACCAGCGGTCGGCGATTTGATCGACGACCGCAGCGGACAAGCCCTGCCATAGTTCCATAGGCGTTGATTTGACAACGGGACGGCCAGAGACCGCGCGCACCTGGGTCGCGAAGGTCTCAGGGAGGTTGTGTGTCATGAGTACTCCAAATGAAAATTGAAGGGTGAAGCGGCGCGTCCGCTGAGGGCGGACCCTCAGGAAAAGCCTGCCGAGGTGTTCTCAGCGACGTTACTCGCCGTCACTTCGGTTGGCTTCAGACTTCTGTGCTCACTTTAGCGCGAAACACGAAAAGGCTTTCGCCCGCTTGCTCGCATATTTTTCTGGAACTACACAAGTGAGGAGGTGGCGATGAAATCGAAGATCCCACCCATCACCAGTTGAGTGGCGATCGCCGCCAAGAGCAAACCCATGATCTTGGTCAGCAGCATGATGCCTCCTGGACCAAGGATTTTGGATAAGAGCAGAGAAAAACGCATTGTCGCCCACATAACAAGATGCGCGAGAACCACCGCGCTGATCGCCCCAACCCAGCCTGAAGCTGAGGTATTTGCCTGAGCGACTGAGACCATCACCGCAACGATGGCACCGGGTCCGGCAAGCAGGGGTGTCCCTAAGGGGACAAGAGCGACATTCACCGATTCGTTACCGGTATCCGGTTCTTCACTGTCGGTCCCCATGAGGAGTTCCATTGCGACGAGGAATAGAAGAACGCCGCCAGAAAGTTTGAGGGCCTCCATCGAGATCTGGAGAAGATGAAGGATGGACTGACCGAGCACCGCGAAAACGAGGATCACGCAGAAAGACACCACGGTCGCCTGCAGTGCCGCATGTTTTTGCCGAACGCGAGTCATACGACCCGTTAAGGCTAAGAACACAGGGATCGCACCAAAAGGATCGAGAATGACGATCAGTGTGGTGAAAGTGGTCGCGAAGAGAGCAACATCGAAGAAGGAAGTCACGGACGGACCACCTCGATGCTGCCGCGCGCTTCGACCTCGTTCAACACTTCAGGTGAAGTGAGGTTTTCTCCTAGTCGATTCGGTTTGCCGAACCCGTGGTAATCCGAAGAACCGAACAGTGCAAGTCCAAGTTGGCGCGCGAGTTCTTCGACGGCACGCCTATCTTCGACCGTGTGATCGCGATGGTCGCGTTCAATCCCGAAGAGGCCAGCTTCAGCCATCGCTGCGATGGTCTCATCGGGCAGGAGACGCTGACGCGCCCTCGCTTTAGGGTGGGCAAGCACGGGAACACCACCGGCTTCGAGGAGGATCTCAACGGCTTCAACAGGATCGGGTGCCCAATGATGCACGTAGTAAGGCCCCGAAGGATGAAGAGCACCCCGGAAAGCTGCCGCACGATCAGCAAAAGAACCCGCTTTAACAAGCGCATCGGCAATGTGGGGGCGTCCAACAGGACCATTTTCGGGCGCATGAGAACGCACATCTTCCCAGGTGATCGGAAAATCCTCTTCGAGACGTTCCACCATCGCTTTCGCGCGAGTCTTCCGGCTCACACGAGACTTTTCCAAAGTAGCGACAAGACGGGAAGAAGTCGGATCGGGAAGCAGACCGAGAAGATGCACGGTGATGCCTTCAGCTGAACAGCTCATCTCCACTCCACGCACGAGGGCGACGCCTGTGTCTTTTACAGCTGCTTGTGCTTCAACCCATCCTTCACAGGTGTCATGATCGGTTAAACCGAGGACATCTAAACCTGCGTCTGCGCCCGCCGCAAGGAGTTCGGCGGGCGCATCGGTACCGTCTGAGCATGACGAATGAGTGTGAAGGTCGATCCGAAGCATGACTTGAGGGTATAGCTTGCCTCGCTTGAGTGCCACAATGGGACTATGACTGATGTGCCCGCAACCGCCGCTGAAGAATCCGCATCCGAATCCATGACCACCAGGGGTGAGGGGCGCTCCCGGCGACCCGATTCAGATGCTTTCCGCGCTTTCATGGCGTCCGGTTGGGGCGAACGCATCACGATGCCGCTTGAGCGTTTAGGAGCAGCCGATTATCTTCCCGCTCGCGCACTAACTGCGGGTCAGCCTTTTGCGGGACAGCGCCTTGTCGTTCCCGCTGGCACTTTCAAGGTCCGCAGTAACGACTGCGATTATCGTTTCCGCGCGCATTCAGCTTTCGCGCATCTGAGCGGGTTAGGAGGCGAACGCGAGCCGGATGCGGTACTCGTCCTCGAACCGAAGGAATCGGGCGGGCATGAGGCTGTCCTTTATTTCAAGCCGCGTGCTTCACGCACATCCAAGGAGTTTTATGCGGATTCACGTTACGGTGAGTTTTGGGTCGGGGCGCGCCCTTCACTGGAGGAAGTGACCACGCAAACGGGCTTACGCTGTGCCCATATTGACACTTTGCGGGATGCTCTTGCCAAGGATGCAGGTCAAGTGGATATACGGATCGTGCGTGGAGTCGATGCGCATATTGAGTCCACGGTCGAAGAGATCCGCACTCAAGCTGGTTTGCCTGTGGGTGAGGATGCTCGGCCCGAGGATGAACGATTCGAGGAACACCTTTCGGAGATTCGTCTACGCAAGGATCCTTTTGAGCAGGCTGAGCTGCGCCGAGCTGTTGAGGTCACAAAACGCGGTTTCGACGATATTCTCAAGGCTTTGCCTCGGGCAGTCGGTCATCGTCGAGGAGAACGAGTGATCGAGGGCGCTTTTGGCGCTGTGGCGCGGGAAGAGGGCAATGGTCTCGGCTACGACACCATCGCAGCTTCGGGTAATCACGCGAATACTCTTCACTGGATCGATAATGATGGCCCGGTCAACGAAGGTGATCTTGTCCTCGTTGATGCAGGAGTTGAGGTCGATTCCCTGTACACCGCCGATATCACGCGCACTCTCCCGGTTAATGGTGTGTTTAACGATGTGCAGGCGCGCGTCTATCAGGCGGTGCTTGATGCGTGCGAGGCTGCGCTTGCGCGGGCGAATGAGCCGGGTTGTCGTTTTCAGGATGTTCACGACGCGGCCATGCAGGTCATTGCGACTCGTTTACGCGAATGGGGTATCTTGCCCGTCAGTGTCGAAGAGGCTTTGTCTGCCGAAGGTCAGCAGCATCGTCGTTGGATGCCGCACGGCACCTGTCATCATCTTGGTTTGGATGTGCATGATTGCGCGCAGGCGCGTCGTGAAATGTATCAGGAGGCTTTGCTCGAACCGGGAATGGTGTTCACGATCGAACCGGGACTGTACTTCCGTGCCGATGATGAGCTTATTCCCGCTGAATATCGAGGGATCGGTGTGCGGATCGAAGATGATGTCCTGGTGAACGAGGACGGGAGCGTCACGAGGATTTCTGAGGATATTCCGCGCACCATCGCCGAGGTCGAAGCCTGGATCGCGGCAGCTCAGGGACGTTAAGGAAGTGCGGGCGGGTCTTCTGGAACAGGGTGCGACGGTGGAAGAGATGAATCAGTGGTATGACAGTGGGAATCCGGCTGCGCAATCTTATGAAGCATACGTGTGCTCACAAGACGCCCTCGGATATCTCAGCCTCCAATAACACCCACAAGATCAGCAACGCCACCACCGCACTGACCATAACACACATGAAGCAGGACAGATCCCGCACAGAACAACTGTGTACGCTACACAGCCACTGATTTACTCTCCGGATTCTCTTTCCTTCACAGCGTCACTGCGCGACTGGGGCACGCTCTGCGAAGGGGCCTCATTTTGTGGGCGCGCCTCGTTTTGTGACTGCACAGCACTCACCCGCACACCAAAACGCGGCTGCTCATCAGGACGTGAACCATATTCAGTCGGCCCCTCTTTCTCAGGACGTGTCCGCACAGATCGAGGACGCATCTGATTACCGGGAGTCTTTTGCAACATCTGAAAGGCCCGATCAACCTGCGCAGAAGCCAAAACCGCATAACGAGAAGCCACCACCTGAGAAGAGGAAGTGAAATCCCTACGCCCACCAGTCATCGCATACAGCAAACCCGACATCACAATTCCCGCCAGAACACCACCGGCGACACCAAACATCACCCACAGGAAAGTTGAACGACTCGGAGCAGCGAAAGACATCATCAGCCCCATAAACGCACCCCACAGCGCACCCGAAGACGCACCGGAGAGAGCAGCGCGCCCCATCGTCAAACGTCCCGTCACTCGTTCCACAAGGTGAAGATCCGTCCCCACAATCGTGATCGACTTAACGTCAAACTCTTGATCGGCAAGATAATCGACAGCTCCCTGCGCCTCCGCATAGGTACGATACGATGCCACCTCAGTCCCCGAAGGCATCACGGGCATCTGAAACTGCGAAGAAGCGCTACGAGCAGCCATCATTTTCCTTCCCTGATCACAATCCGAAGAAATCCTAGATGCCATCCTCCCACCCCGCAGCCTAGGCTGTCCTCGTGAGCAACGAACAAATGAGCCTCGCAACCGCAGGACGCCGCGTATACATCGGAAAGCTCGCCGGAACCTCGGTATTCGACCCCCTCGGCGACCAGGTCGGTCGTATCCATGACGTCGTTGTCACCTTCAAAGTGTCAGGGATCGCAAACGTCATCGGATTCGTCGTCGAAGTCGGTCCGCGTAAGCGCGTATTCCTTCCCCTGACACGCATCACCTCCATCGAATCAGGCTCAGTCATCACAACCGGCCTCCTCAACATGCGCACATTCACACAGCGCCCCGTCGAAACCCTCGTCCTCGCTGAACTCTTCGACCGTGTCGTCACCCTCAACGACGGTTCCGGAGACGTGAGGATTCTCGATGTCGCGATGGAACGACGACGCCCGAAAGACTGGGTGATCTCCAAACTGCACGTACAGCGACAAAGAACCACCTCACTCGGTTTCATCCGTTCAGGGGAAACCCTCAACGTCTCTGTCTTTGAAGTCAGCGGCCTACTGAAAACCGACTCCAAGCAAGCAGCAACCTCACTCCTTGCCCACACCGAAGACATGCGTCCCGCCGACCTCGCCGACCTGCTCCACGACTTACCGCGAGACCGCCGCATGGCAATCGCACAAGAACTTCCCGACGCGCGGCTGGCAGACGTCCTCGAAGAACTCGGTGAAGAAGACCGAGTCGCCATCGTCTCCGCCTTAGAAGCCGGACGAGCCGCCGACGTCCTCGACGTCATGCAACCCGACGACGCAGCCGACCTCGTCTCCGAACTCCCCGAAGCGAAAGCCCAAGCCCTCCTTGACCTCATGGAACCTGAGGAAGCAAAAGATGTCCGCAGACTCCTCACCTACGCAGAATCCACTGCAGGCTCCCTAATGACCACCGAACCCGTGATCTTCGGCCCCGGCGCAACCGTCGCCCAAATGCTTGCATCCGTGCGTCGTGAAGACCTTCCGATCTCACTGGCCACCGTCGCTTTTATCACTCGCCCACCCGAAGAGACCCCGACCGGCCAGTACCTCGGAATGGTTCATCTTCAGCGGGCACTGCGTGAACCACCACAGACCCTCCTCGGTACGATTCTTGACTCCAATATCGAAGCCGTATCCGCTGAAGCTCACGTCGCCACCGTGACTCGACTCCTCGCCACATACAATCTCACTGTCCTTCCCGTCGTCGACGAGGATGGCCACCTACTCGGAGCGGTCTCCGCCGATGACGTTCTCGACGAACTTCTGCCCGAAGATTGGCGCGACTACGACGACGAAGTCGCCGACAGGATCATGGCGAGGAGCATCGATGGCTGACCGTCTCGACACCCCCCGCGAGCGCGGATTCTCGTGGTTTCGCCGCCGCACGCGCTCTTCTGACGGTTTCGGGCGATTCGCTGAAGCAACCGCCCGTTTCATGGGGTCACCGCGTTTCATTCTTTACATGACGATTTTCGTTGTGTCCTGGATCGCGGCGAATGTCGTCCTTCATCAACTGGCCCGCACATACGCCTGGGATGAGTATCCCTTCATCCTCCTGAATCTTGCCTTCTCAACCCAGGCGTCCTATTCAGCGCCTCTCATTCTTCTCGCACAGAATCGTCAAGCTGACCGTGACCGCGTGCAAGCCGAGCAGGATCGCCAGCGTGCCGAACGCAACCTCGCTGACACCGAGTTCCTCACGCGCGAAATCGCAAGTCTGCGCCTATCCGTTCAGGAAGTCGCAACCCGAGACTTCCTTCGTTCAGAGCTTCGCGACCTCCTTGAGGATCTGCGCGAAGATATTCGCGCCCAGATTCGTGCCGAGCTGGAAGCAGAGTACGTCAAGAAAAATGAGGAAAAATCCGACGATCCTGAATATTCCCGCACCGAGGCGTAAGACTAAAAACCACATTCGCCCCTATATGAGCCTAAAGCCCCGCCCTCGGCACTTTCCCCATCCCCACACAGGCGAGCTGCCCCGTACAGTCAAACATTCCACCCGCAGCCAACTCACGCGCAGGCGGACAATCGCCATCGATGAAGGATCTTCCTTTCACTTTCGTTCAGGCACCTTTGCCCGATACGAACTTCTGGGCGCTGCTGCGTAGAATCACAGCATGTCCGTCTCAATCGATCAGGTCATGACCGCCCTCGAAGCCGTTACCGATCCTGAAATCCACCGTCCGATCACCGAACTCAACATGGTGTCCCCCGACCTCGTCACTATCGACGGGGCGACGGTAACGGTCAAGGTTCTTCTCACCACAGCCGCTTGTCCTTTGCGCAACACGATCGCTGCTGATATTAAAAAAACCCTCAGCGCACTGACCGGCGTGGAAAGCGTGCATGTTGCAACGGGCGTGATGGACGAGGAACAAAAGAAAGCGCTGCGTGAAAAGCTCAACGGAGGGCGTCCCGAAAAGGAAATCCCCTTCGCTCAGCCCGGCTCACTCACCCGCGTGATTGCAGTCACCTCCGGTAAGGGTGGCGTGGGTAAGTCCTCAATGACAGCGAATCTCGCAGCCGCAATGGCCTCATCTGGGCTTAAAGTCGGAGTCATGGATGCCGACATTTACGGCTTTTCCATCCCTCGGATGCTCGGTGTCACCCATGACCCGCAAGTGATTGACGGCATGATTATCCCTCCCGTTGGGGCCGCCGGAGTGAAGGTCATCTCTATCGGCATGTTCGTTCCCGATAGTCAGCCTGTGATTTGGCGTGGCCCTATGCTGCACAGGGCCCTGCAGCAATTCCTCGCCGATGTTTTCTGGGGAGATCTTGACGTTCTCCTCATCGACATGCCTCCCGGAACCGGCGATGTCGCAATTTCCGTCGCACAACTCATTCCGGCCTCGCAGATCCTTGTCGTCACCACCCCGCAGGTTGCCGCCGCAGAAGTTGCCGAACGTGCCGGTTCCATCGCCACGCAAACACAGCAGCGGGTGATCGGTGTCGTTGAAAACATGTCCTTCCTCCCGCAAGCTGACGGCTCTCGCCTGGAAATTTTCGGAAACGGTGGCGGCACATCAGTGTCTTCGCGTCTGAGCGCGCAGCTCGGATATGAAGTTCCGCTTCTCGCCCAGGTTCCACTCGATATTGCACTTCGCGAGGGCGGAGATAGCGGTCGCCCCGTTGCACTCGATAACAGTCCGGCAAGTGACGTGCTCACTTCGCTGGGGGAAACTCTTGGAGCAAGCACACGAGGACTTGCGGGACGCCCACTCGGGGTCTCCCCCATCACCCGCTGAACCTGCCTCTGTACGGCACGCTAGGCGATACTCTGAAGGCACTGCAAGATACCAGTATCGGAGAAGATATGGCTGATAAAGCCCAATCCTGGGTATTCGTAGAGGATTACATTCCTGAATCCGAGACGGTCCGAGAGGCCCGAGCCGCCGCAATTGAACTCGGAGCAGACCCGGTTTCCCCCGGAACGGGTGCGTCCTTGCGGATGCTTGCTGCCGTCGCAGGAGCAAAAGCCGTCCTCGAAGTGGGTACGGGAGCTGGAGTGTCGGGCCTGTGGCTTCTTGACGGGATGCCCGCCGACGGAGTCCTCACGTCTATCGACTCCGAAGTCGAGTTTCATAAACAGGCACGCCGTGCATTCACGCAAGCCCGCGTTTCTTCTCAGCGCACTCGCCTCATCGCTGGCCGTGCCTTAGATGTTTTACCGCGTATGGCTGCTGGCGGCTACGACATGATTGTTCTGGATGCGGATGTTCACGAAACCCCGGAATATCTCGATCATGCGGTGCGTGTCCTACGCCCAGGCGGATTCATCGCTTTCGTTCATGCGCTGTGGGGCGATCAGGTTGCCGATCCGGCCCGACGTGATTCACAGACCGTTGTGTGTCGTGAAGTTGTGCGTTTCCTCGCAGAATCTCCTGATTTCACTCCTGCGCTCTTACCGGTCGGTGACGGTCTCGCCGTCGCGGTGAAACGCTGATCTTTCTGTCGCTATTGAGGTGAGTTCTTCTGTAGTGAGGAGTAGCACGGCGGCATGATCTGCCAGAGTCAGAGATTACACAAAACAAGATCGCTTCAGGAGCGTTACTTTCAATGAAGGTGGGGCACCGTGACACAAGTGCCAGGGTGCCCCACACAGAGAAAACGAGAAGAATCTCAGACTGCGGCGTTTAATGCCGTCGCCAGTTCGCTTGCCTCATCGGGAGTGAGCTCGATGACGAGGCGACCGCCACCCTCGCTCGGGATGCGCATGACGATTCCGCGCCCCTCTTTTGTGGCCTCCAGCGGGCCGTCACCGGTCCTCGGCTTCATCGCTGCCATGTACCGCTCCTTGTCCCTTTTCGTCTGCACACGCGCGTCACGCGGCAGTATCATGATCTACTTTAGCCGCAATCGGCCTGAATCACACGACAAGCACAACAGATCAACGGCCGAGGACGAAGCGGACAGCTTCTTCTGGTTCGTCCACGACATGAATGAGATCCAGCTCAGCTTCGTCGAGGGTACCTTCGGCGATCATCGAATCAGCCACCCAATCGATCAACCCTCGCCAGTAGTCGCTGCCGACGAGGACGATCGGGAAGGAACGAATCTTTGAGGTCTGCACAAGGGTGAGGGCTTCAAAAAGCTCATCCATCGTCCCAAAACCGCCGGGCATCGCAATAAACCCTGAAGAATACTTCACGAACATGGTCTTGCGGGCAAAGAAATAACGAAAGTTAATCCCAATATTGACCCAAGGATTCATCGAATGTTCGTGCGGGAGTTCGATACCTAAGCCGATTGACTGACCTCCCGCATCCCACGCCCCTTTGTTTGCTGCCTCCATCGTTCCAGGACCACCGCCGGTCATGACAGCAATCCCCTCAGCAACGAGGAGCTTGCCGATCTCATAGGCGAGCTTCCAGTATCGAGAATCCTCACGAGTACGTGCCGAACCGAAAACAGAAACCGCGTCGCCCACTTCAGACAGGGCTCCGAAGCCTTCAACAAACTCAGCTTGGATACGTAAGACGCGCCAAGGATCTTCATGCAGCCACTGTGCGGATGTTTGAGCTTCAAGGAGACGCGTATCCGAAGTCTCTTTAGGGATCGCGTTTCCGCGAAGAATGACGGGGCCACGCTGGTAGATCCTCCGGGACGACTGATCGTTGCTCATTCTTTCTCCTTCACTCGTGCGCTCAAGGTGAGCATATTCGCAAGCCCTCGTTAATGTGAGCTGCTACGAATGACGTTCTACGTCGTCACACTGCATTTTTCAGTTCCGTACTGACTCAGCACGTCCTCCCCGCCGCCTCATGCACCTGGACTTATCTCGACCTACCTCAACGCATCACAGAAAACCTCAATGTCAGGAGCTTGCCCTTAAAGCACCACATTCTGTCCCAAAACCCTATACTGAGGAGTGCTTTATGCTCGCGCGAAGGTGCGGAGCAGTGAAGATCTGCTTTCTTGGACGTGCAAGAAAGCCGGATGGAAAGGGCCACAATGTTCAAATCTTTCTCCACCGCATGTGGAGAACCTGGGATGGGAAGCAAACGCTTCGCGGCTTTCGCGCTCACTGCAGGATTATTACTCGCAGGCTCGGGAGCAGCGGTTGCAGCAGATGACGAATCTGCAACCCTCCGATCAGTGAATCCAACTCAGATGAATTCCATTCCCGAAGTTGTACATGCAAATGCTTACAACGATGCTGGGACTCGTCTCACGAGTTTTAACGAGAACTGGAAGTTCAAACTCGGTGACGTTTCAGGCGCTGAGGGAAGCGTATTTGACGATTCCACGTGGACGAACATCAATGTTCCCCACGACTACTCAATCGACCAGGAGTTCACCCTATCCGGCGAAGCTGAAAGT
Organism: Pauljensenia sp.; assembly: GCA_029983625.1. Classification (GTDB taxonomy): domain Bacteria; phylum Actinomycetota; class Actinomycetes; order Actinomycetales; family Actinomycetaceae; genus Pauljensenia. The sequence goes on from JASBZF010000002.1 coordinate 12,372, forward strand.
GCCTACAAACTCGGAGGTGTCGGCTGGTATCGCAAGACCTTCCAGCTTGGCTCCCCCCTTGAAAACAAACGCATTTTCTTGAACTTCGATGGCGTGTACATGGACGCAACTGTGTACGTCAACGGAACAGAAGTTGCCTCACACCCCTACGGGTACTCGCCCTTCCAAGTCGATATTACTGAACAGGCCAAAATCGGTGGAGAAAACACTGTTGCCGTTCGGGTGAACAATCAGATTCCTTCGAGCCGCTGGTACTCCGGTTCTGGTATCGGCAGGGACGTGGATCTCATCACGACCGACCCCGTTCACTTTGAAGGCAACGGCGTGACGGTTTCTGCGCCCGGACTTTCAGGCAGCACCGACTCCGTCGCCACTCATGTGAGCGCACGTGTACGCAACGATTCCACGCAAGCACAAAATATCTCGCTCGTCACCACGGTATTCCCGAAAGGCGGAGCGGAAAATACCGCGATCGGAACTGCGACATCTGAAGCTCAGTCCGTAGCTGCGGGCGCTGTTGCCACCATTGAGTCAGACTTCACGGTCACCAATCCGACACTCTGGTCAACCACCAATCCGACGCTCTACACCGTGCGTACCGAAATTCAGGTGGACGGCACAACCGTAGACACTGTGAACACTGATTTCGGCTACCGCTACTTTAACTTCGACGCAAACACAGGCTTTTCCCTCAATGGGCAGAATCTGAAGCTCAAGGGTGTTTCGATGCACCACGATCAGGGCGCGCTCGGTTCAGTTTCCACTCGCGCCGCTCTTGAACGCCAAGTGCGGATTTTGAAGGACATGGGTGTGAACTCGATTCGCACCACCCACAACCCCGCCGCTCGTGAACTCATCGATATCTGCAATGAGCAAGGCATCTTACTGATCGAAGAGTTTTTCGACGGTTGGACAAGTCAAAAGAACTCGAACCGCTTCGATTACTCGCGTTTCTTCAATCAGCAGATGACAAGCGGCTCACTGATCGGAGCCGACAGCGCTAAGACCTGGGCACAGTTCGATCTTGAGCAGACCATCGCACGCGACGTGAACGCGCCCTCGATCATCATGTGGTCTCTTGGCAATGAAGTGACCGAAGGGACCAGAGGGGTTCCCGGTTACCAGGGTATCCAGCACAACCTGATCCAATGGACCAAGGCGAAGGATTCGACACGTCCCGTAACTGTGGGTGACAACAAGTTCAAGGGCGGATCAACCGAAATGTACCCCGCAGACATTGCTGCTGCAGGTGGTATTAACGGCTTCAATTACATGGATGGCAGCAAATACGACCGCACCCACAACACCAATCCGACCTGGAAGATCTACGGATCAGAAACTGCTTCAGCAGTCAACAGCCGTGGAATCTACAACGTCCTCGGTAGCCGTCAAGATGCAGGCGGACAGCAACTCACCTCCTACGATTATTCCGCAGTGCCCTGGGGCCACGTCGCCTCCCAAGCCTGGTATGACGTGCTCACGCGCGACTTCGTTGCAGGCGAATACGTCTGGACAGGTTTCGACTATCTCGGTGAGCCGACCCCGTGGAACGGCATCACCGCAGGCAAACCCGGTAACGCTTCATGGCCAGCTCCGAAGAACTCCTACTTCGGCATCATCGACACCGCAGGTCTGCCAAAAGATTCCTTCTACTTCTACCAAAGCCAGTGGAACGATTCGCTACACACGCTCCACATTTTGCCGACGTGGAACGAAAACGTGGTGAAGAAGGACACGCAAAACCGTGTCCCTGTGGTGGTATACACCGACGCTGATGCCGTAGAGCTTTTCTTCACACCGGAAGGATCGACCACGCCACAGTCGCTCGGTAAGAAGAGCTTCACCACACGCACCACCCCTGCCGGTTTCACCTACCGGATCAACGAGGGCGCAGACAAGTCCTCCGCGACACACCAGAACCTGTACTTCACCTGGCAAGTCCCCTTCAATGCGGGCACCCTCACTGCTAAGGCGTACACGGCTGATGGCACTGCAATCGACACGAGTTCATGGTCTGGACGTCAGTCGGTCACCACCACAGGTGCCGCTACCACACTCAAAGCAAGCGTTGATCGCAGCGCAATCACAGCTGACGGCACCGACCTCGCGTATGTTCACGTGCAGGTCACCGACAAGGACGGCAACACGGTTCCCGATGCGAAAAACACTGTGTCCTTCACAGTAACCGGTGCTGGCACACTCCTTGGCGTTGATAACGGTAGCTCCCCCGACCACCAGTCCTACAGGGACAATAACCGCAAGGCTCACGCCGGTGAACTCATCGCTATCGTGCAGTCCACCAAGAATGCCGGACAGTTCACAGTGACCGCCTCAAGCGACAGCCTTGCGGACGCCTCAGTGTCAGTGACGACCACTCCCAGTGGTCAAGAAAGCGCTCAGACCATCGACTCTTTCAAGTATTCGCGTCACATCTACCTCAAGACGGGTTCACAGCTCACGCTCCCTGAAACCGTTGAGGTTCGCTACACCGATGCTTCGACTGAGAACGTGGCACCCGAATGGAAGTCGCTCACGGACAACCAACTGTCCACCCCCGGTACCTACACGGTGTCAGGAACCGTGAAGGGTGTGGAAATTAAGGTATTCGTGAACGTCATCGACGGTGTTGCCGCACTGCTGAACTACTCGACCACCACCCCGATTGGTACAGTCCCCGCACTGCCTGACACTCGCGCAGCAGTACTGCCTGACGGCACGATCAGCAAGGCACTGTTCCCCGTTACCTGGAATATGCCTGAAAACTCCGCCTTTGGCAGCGAAGGCACCGTGAAGGTGACGGGCACGGCAAACGTATTCGGTGAAGATATCGAGGTCAGTGCAAGCGTGCGCGTTCAGACTGAGAATATCCAGATCGGTAAGAACCTGGCACCGGACGCTTTGGAACTCACTCAAAGCCTTGATTCGAGCGAACAGTCCGACACCTTAGAAGCCATTCGCAACACGCAAAAGGCACACAGCTCCAACACAGCCGGTGGTCCAAACCCGAGCGCATGGTCAAACTGGAGAGCCTCACAAAACGGCAAGACAACAGCAGATCTGACCTTCGTTTACGCAACGCAACAGCGTTTCGGCAAAGCAACGATCTACTTCTTCCAAGACACAAGCTCAGCGCGCTGGCCAGAGGCAAACACGACCCGTCTCGAGGTGTCTGAAGACGGTAACGTCTGGACGCCCGTAGCCGCGACCGAAACGATCGGTAATGAAGGTCCGCAGCGTGTCAAGCCGTACACCTACACCTTCACTCCGGTGAACGCGACCTACGTGCGTGTGAAAGTCACGAACTCGACCGTCCCCACAGGCACGCAGTGGCGCACATGTACGGGTATCACTGAGATCGAGTTGAACGCTGCTGAAGGAAGTTTCTCCACTTTCAACACGGCAAAGCTCGCTTCGCTCAGCGTGAACGGAAAAGCCGTCTCTGAAGAAACCCTCAACTCTGGCGAATACTCCACTCGTGCATTGAGTGCCGAAGTCGAGGCAAGCCCCTATGAGAACGCGGCTGTCACCGTGCTTCCTCCATATGACAACAAGGTGAAGATTCTCCTTGAGTCTGAGGACAACACCACCATGAAGGTCTTCACGATTAACCTCGCAGCTGATGCATCAGAAACGGAGCTTCCCGCAGATGACGCTTCACGCGATTACCCGATAGCAAAGATCACCCCGACCGCGTTCAGTGAGCACACAGGGGCAGGAGACCGGGTAGAAGGCCCCGTGCGCCACGCATTCGACGGTAATCTCCGCACGCGCTACCACTCCGAATGGGGCGCTGGTGAACCGCCCTTTAGCGAGCAACGACTCACTATGGAACTCGCAGAACCCGCTACCATTGACGCGCTTCGCTACCTGCCTCGTCAGGACGGAAATGTCAACGGCACCGTCACCTCGTACCGCATCGTGTACAGCGACAACGGCACGGACTGGCACACCGCCAGCGAAGGCCAGTGGCCAAGTAACGGTGCGGGCTGGCGCATGGCCACCTTCGAGCCTGTGACAGCCAAGTTCTTCCGTTTGCTGCCACTGCACACCGCAGGTGAAGGCACGCAGGCAAACCGTTTCTTCTCAGCATCTGAGCTTCGCCTGCGCATGGCACCGGAAACCATTGACATCAGCACGAACGCCACGGTCACTTCCCCTGCCATTGTGGAGGTAGCCCGAGTGGATACCGAACACCCTGTTGCCTACCCCGAGTTAGCAGCAGCTGGATTCAAGGTCACTGCTCATGCGAGCGAAGGTACGGACGCTCACGATCTCACCTACGGCGTAGATTACTTGCTGAGCTTCACCGGCAATGAGTCCGCAGGTGAGGCAAGCGTGACGATCGAAGGTATCGAAGACTACTCCGGCAGTGTCACCAAGACCTTTACGATCACAGTAAAGACGCCGGAAGTCACTGGCATCGCCATTTCGAAGGATCCCACGAAGAGCGTGTACACGACCGGTGAGAAACTCGACCCGACAGGACTGACGATCACGGTTTCTTACAGTGATGGTCACCAGGAGCTTGTCGCGTATACGGATGCTCCCGATCGTTTCGCTTTTACTCCTGCGCTCGATGCGGCACTTGCTGAAGGCGCATCGGAAGTGTCGGTCACTTACGCGGATCACGTGGCGAAGTTCGCGATTACGGTGACGCCGAAATCTGTCGATCCCACGGATCCGAGCCACACGACTGATCCGTCTACGCCGGGGGAATCTTCGGTGGTCACCCCGCTTGCCCCTTCGTTCATTAACCCCTCTGCGTCCGATCCGGCCTCATGTACGGTCAAGCCCTACGCAAGGGTTCAGGACATGTTGGGTGTGAAGTACACGGTCACCCTTGAGGGCACAGAACTCGCGCCTGACTCAGACGGTCGCTATGTCTACCCCTACGCGAAGACCATCGTCGTCACGGCCACACCGCTTGAGGGCTACACCTTCGCTGCGGATGCTCAGACCGAGTGGTCCTGGACCGCGATTCCGGCTGACAACTGTGCGCACACAGGCTCTACGTTGAGCAAACCTGCAGCTCTCGCGAAGACCGGTGTCGCCCTCGGCGGAATCGCGCTCCTCGCCTTTGGCTGCGTCGGTCTCTACCTCCGCAGATTCGCCATAGGTTCTGAGAAATAGCTCAGTGACTGGGAGTGCCCCGCAGGGGTGAGCCCGTGGGGGGCACTTTCATGCCGCTGAATGCACACCAAGAATGTGAACTCAGTGAAGAGCCTCCGCTCAGGTTGACGCTCACACAACATGAGGGAGGCAGCACACTCCATCCTCAACAATCTGCATCTCAGCCGCTTCCTGGCCCAAGATACGCCCGAGCGCTACCCTTATCCCCATGACTATTCCTTCTCAGATTTCCACGGCGATTGACAACTCCGTGCGCGCACTGCGCCCCCTGCTCGACGGGATTATCCCAGATATCCTCCTCGTTCCCGGTTCCGGTTGGGGCAGTGCTGCACACTCGATCGGTCGTGAGATTTTCTCAGTTCCCGCTCCCTCAATTCCCGGTTTCACTGACTCCCCCGTCGCCGGTCACACAGCCCGCATCCAGTTGCTTGCCCTTGACCACGAAGACGGCCTCCCTTTCCACGCCTTACTGCTCCCTAGGACGCACTTTTACGAGGAACGTGGAGCTGATGCTGTCGCACACGCAGTGCGAGTTGCTGCGGCTCTCGGCATCAAAAAAGCCATCCTCACGAATGGATGCGGCTCGGCGAATCCGCAGATCAGACCGGGCTGCGTTGCCCTCATCGCCGACCATATCAACCTGACAGCGGCAACTGTTTTACACGGAGCGACCTTCATCGATCTCTCCGACGCATATTCTCCACGTCTGCGTGCTCTCGTTCACTCGGTAGATTCGACAATCCCGGAAGCCGTATACGCCCAATTCCCTGGGCCTCAGTACGAGACACCCGCAGAGGTACGCATGGCGATCGCCCTCGGCGCTGATCTTGTCGGCATGTCCACCGCCCTCGAAACAATCGCGGCACGCGAAGCAGGAGTGGAAGTGCTGGGCCTGTCCCTCATCACAAACGCGGCAGCGGGCACAACACCAGGTGAATCCCTCTCCCACGAAGAAGTCCTCGAACAGGGTGCCTCCTCGAAAGACCAGCTTGCTCAACTCCTTGCCCGCATCATTCAGGTGTGGCCACGATACTGAACCCTTCTTCCGTAAAAGAACACGCGGAGAAGAAACACAAAGAGGGTGTGTGTCGCTCATTGAGCGACACACACCCATTGTTTCGGGCGGGCCGCTTATGCGACCCGTCCGAAACATACGCTCAAGAAAAGAGGAACGTCACTCAGCCTCGGGGGCACAAACCTCTTCAGCTTCTGCCGCACCCTCAGCAGCCGCCTTCTCGCACGCAGGAACGACGAGGAAATCAGCGTGAAGAAGCACGCGAGTAACGGGGTGACGCTGAGCCTCCTGCACGCGGACCAGCAGGCTCTTGCCATCGAGTTTCAGGGTGACGAGAGCATTCTTGTCATCGCGAACAATGAGGAAGAGTTCGTGTCCGGGAACATCAATGTGGAGCAGCTCGGAACCGTGACCGTAGACAACCGCAGGAACAAGACCGGCGCGGCGAGCACGACGGGCAGCACCCTTACCGAACTCGGAACGGATCTGCACATCAAGAATCGGGGTATCGCACATAAAATGCCTCCTACTATTCGGGTTCTTCCGCTTCGGCGCGATGAACCGTTCAGGAGGTAGATTCCCCTTCGGCCCTGTCGATTACGGCAGATACAGATCCGCCCTCGCCGGAGCAACCCTTTAAGGATAGGCGACGAGGGCGGTCAGTGACGAATCAATCGAAGAGAGATGTGACTGATCCGTCTTCAAAAACTTCCTTGATCGCACGCGCAAGAAGCGGAGCAATCGACAGGATCGTCAGATTCGAGAAGCGTTTTTCCGCAGGGATCGGCAAAGTGTCAGTGACAACAACTTCATCAGCCCCACATTCCGTCAAACGACGAACAGCCGGTTCAGACAAGATACCGTGGGTAGCGGCAATAATGACTTTCTGAGCACCGGCATCGTTCAGAACTTTCACAGCCTCAGTGATAGTGCCAGCCGTATCGATCATATCATCAACAAGAATGCACTGTTTGCCGACCACATCACCCACGACACGGTTCGCGACCGCAACATTTGGCCTGGTCGTATCACGTGTTTTATGAACGAAAGCCAGCGGGACTCCACCGAGCTTAGAAGACCACTTCTCAGCGACGCGGATACGACCCGCATCAGGAGAAACCATAACGGCATTCGACAAGTCAAGGCGCGAACGCACGTAATCCACCAGAACTGGCATCGCGAAGAGATGATCGACAGGACCGTCAAAGAAACCCTGCTCTTGTGAAGCATGTAAATCAACACTCATCACACGGTCAGCGCCAGCAGTCTTATACAAGTCAGCGACCAGTCGAGCAGAAATCGGCTCACGCCCCTGATGCTTCTTATCCTGACGCGCATAGGGGTAGAAAGGCGAAACCGCAGTAATGCGCTTAGCGGAAGCGCGCTTTGCGGCATCAATCATGATGAGCTGTTCCATGAGCCACTTGTTAATCGGCCCAGTGTGAGACTGGAGCACAAAGACATCCGCACCACGGACAGATTCATTAAAGCGGACGTAGATTTCACCGCTTGCAAAATCGTAAGCGGTCACCGGAGAAACCCCGCACCCGATCTCCTCACCGACTTGCTGAGCGAGTTCAAGATGCGCTCTTCCTGAAACGAGGACGAGACTCTTTTCCCCACTGGTTACCAATCCGCTCATGCGGCGTTCCTCTCCTTGCCCTGAGAACCCGGCGGGTCAGTCCGATTCGGACTGCCCGATGACGCTGAATGGTGCCACCATCGTATCGGCTGACACGCTCCCCTTAGCGACCCATGCGGCCCTGACCAGGGCGCGATCGGCCACATGTGCCGAGTCCAGAGTCGTTCCGGGACCGATCTCACATCCGTGTCCCACCTGTGTGATCCCCCGTAAGACGCTTCCCGGCCAGATCGTCGTATCCGCACCGATCGTGACATCCACGTCGATCCATGTGGAGGTCGGATCGATGATGGACACCCCCTGACGCATATGCCGTTCACAGATCCGCTTGTTCATTTCGGCACCCAGTTCAGCAAGTTGGACGCGATCATTACAGCCCTGCGCTTCCCAGGGATCAGAGAGGACGAGGGCGCCCGCGGTCCGCCCTGCAGGTTCAGCAGCTGCAAGCACGTCCGTGAGATACACCTCTCCTTGAGCGTTGTCTGTTCCCACCGAGGTCAAGGTTTCACGCAAAAACACCCCATCAAAGACATACACACCCGCGTTGACTTCATGAAGAGCACGCTCGTCCTCGCTGGCATCTTTTTCTTCAACGATCCTGACAACACGTCCGTCCTCGGCACGCACGATACGCCCGTAACCAGTAGGATCCGGCACCTGCGAAGTTAAAACCGTCACCGCGTGTCCTTCCTTCTTGTGAAGGTCAAGGAGCGCTTCTAACGTAGCGGTTGAAAGCAGAGGAACATCACCGGAAGTGACGAGGACTGGCCCATCCAGTGAACGCTGTGCGGCACTCAGAGCGTCAAGAGCACACAGCACGGCTCTGCCAGTTCCAGGAATCTCATCTTGATCAGCGATGAAGGTGTCGGGAGCGACTCGCATAATTTCCTCGACAACACATTCACGTCCGTGACGCACCACAGCAACGAGAGTCTGAGGATGTGTGCCCCTCGCAGCTCGTAACGCATGACCGATCATGGACAGGCCCGCAAGGGGATGAACAACCTTAGGGACCGCTGAAAGCATTCGAGTGCCCTTGCCTGCTGCGAGGACGATGGCGGCTGCGGGGACGGTCATGGTTCGCCTTCCGTCGAGCGGGAAGTAAGGAGCGTCGCTCCGGCTCCGCCCCCAGGATTCGAACCCGGACCAAAGGCACCAAAAACCCATGTGCTGCCATTACACCAGGGCGGAACAACGCTTCGATTCTGCCATAGTCCACCCCCATTCGCCGAAAGCACGACACAAAGTGGCCTAAAAGCAACACTTCACCCAGCACAAAACCGGCGACGATCCGAAAAGAAGACGCATTTGCGCGCACACAAAAGCTCTCCTCCCTCACCTGGGATCAGTGGGATAATCCGAGGTATGGGCCAAAAACGCACACGGATGAGCGGCTTCGCACGTCGAGAACAGCTCGTCGAAGTCGGGCGTTCACTTTTTGCACTCAAAGGCTTCGACGCAACAAGCGTCGAAGAAATCGCTGCGAAAGCGAAAGTCTCCAAGCCCGTCGTCTACGAACACTTCGGCGGCAAAGAAGGGCTCTATGCGGTGGTCGTGGACCGCGAAGTCCAATCCCTCGTCACCTCCCTCCACTCCTCCTTAGAGTCCTCCGATCGCCCTCGGATCCTCTTGGAAAACGCGACGCTCGCCCTGCTTGAATACATCGAATCCAACTCCGACGGCTTCCGCGTCCTTGTGCGTGATGCCCCCAAAGATCGGACGCAAGGATCTTTCTCCTCAGTCCTCGGCGACGTCGCCTCCAGGGTCGAGCATCTCCTCGCCGAACAATTCGCCAAAGGCGACATCTCACCTGCGCTCGCCCCGCTATACGCGCAGATGCTCGTCGGCCTTATCGCCCAAGTCGGACAATGGTGGTTGGATGAGCGGCGCATGAAAAAAGACGAAGTAGCCGCACACGTCGTCAACCTCGTGTGGAATGGTGTGCGACACATGCAGCCCAAACCCGCGCTCCTCGTGTGTCAAGAACCAGCAGGCCACAAGCCCGGCGCGATAAAAGAATGAAAGCCTCACCATCGGCTATCTTGAGTCGCGTGCAATTCACAGATGAAGTCGCAGGCATCGTCGCCGCATGGTCGAAGGAACGCCCCGACCTCGACTCCTCCCCTATGCTCGTCCTCTCACGCATCTCCAGACTCGCTCGACGCCTCGACCTGGAACGCCGCAAAGCATTCGCCGATCACGGACTCGAACCCTGGGAATTTGACGTTCTTTCCTCCTTGCGCAGAGCAGGCAGAATGTCGGGCCTCACCCCAGGCGCGCTTATGGCCGAACTCCTCGTTTCCTCCGGGACAATGACGAACCGAATCGACCGGCTCGAATCCAAAGGCCTCGTCTCACGTTCCCCTTCACCCGAAGATCGGCGAGTCGTTCTTGTCACCCTCAGCGACTCAGGTCGAGAAAGAGTCGATGGTGCTCTCGCTGCACTTCTGGCCTGCGAAGAAGCCATCCTTGCCCCGCTTCATGAAGACGCTCGCCACCAGCTCGCATCTCTTCTCACTTCACTCCTCCTCCCCTTTGAAGCTCACGCAGCCAGTGAAACTCGCGCAGCCACTGAAACTCACGCAGGCGCAAGAAAAAACGAAAGGAAACTGTAGCGAATCACACACGACCGTATATCAGTCGCATGAGTAGCCGTCATTCAAGAAGCTCAGCAGCCTCAAGCCACGCCTCTTCAAGCTCGGCAATCTGTGCAAGCACGCGCGCATGACAGGCCGACACCTCCTGAAGTTCACAAACTGCAGAAGAATCCACCCCCACTTTTTGCCCAAGATACTCTAAACGCACTTCCAAATCCGCCACTTCGCAGCGAAGCCTATCCAGACGCCGTTCGATCCGATCCGCTTCCTTCTTCGCAGCACGCCGAGCCGCAGCGTCACTGACAGGCGGAACGGAAGTCTGGGCACCAGAAGATACCGATCCCGTCACCTGAACGGCCCCGCCCTCGGCACGCATCCGCAGATACTGTTCGACCCCTCCGGGTAAGGCACGAATCGTCCCATCACCGAGCAGTGCGATCTGATGATCCGTCACACGCTCAAGCAAATAGCGGTCATGTGACACCACGACAAGAGTTCCGGGGAAAGAATCAAGCAGATCCTCCATCGCAGCGAGAGTATCGGTATCAAGGTCGTTCGTCGGTTCATCCAGAAGAAGAACATTCGGTGAAGCCATGAGCAGACGCATGAACTGGAGTCGGCGACGCTCACCGCCTGAAATCTCACAAATCCTCGTATAGGCGCGTTGACGAGTGAAACCCATACGCTCAGTCATCTGCGAGGCCGTGAGTTCTTTACCTTCCACAATGCAGGTCTGGGCAACAGCGGCAACAGCCTCCACAACGCGCATATCCGCGAGCGCATCCAGCTCATGCGTATCCTGAGAAAGAGTCGCCACCGAAACAGTTTTCCCCCGCCTCACACGGCCAGAAGTCGGGGCAAGATCTCCGCGCAGAAGATTCAGGAGGCTTGTTTTTCCCGCACCGTTCACGCCGACCACACCGACACGCTCCCCCGGAGCAAGACGTAAAGTCACCGAATCAAAGATCGTGTTGAGCGAAGCGTCGGGGCCTTGAAAACTCAAGGTCACCTCTTCAAGATCGAGAACGTCCTTCCCCAGGCGCGCAGTCGCCATTTTCATGAGTTCCACGCTGTCACGCGGCGGCGGCACATCCGCGATCAGGGCTTCTGCAGCTTCAATGTGGAACTTCGGTTTCGAGGTGCGAGCGGGCGCGCCCCGACGCAGCCAGGCAAGCTCCTTCTTGAGGAGATTCTTCCTTTTCGCTGCCGCCACATCTGCTTGCCGGAGACGTTCAGCACGGGCCAGAGTGTAGGCAGCGTAAGAGCCGTCGTACACTTCGACGCGGCCGGGGATCTGAGGGCGCTCTCCTCCTGGGTCGATGCCGGGCACAACTTCCCAGATGTGCGCGCACACCGCGTCCAGGAACCAGCGGTCGTGAGTGACCACGAGCAGCGCACCCTGGGCTCCGGGTCTGGCAAAACGCGCGTTCAGGTGCGCGGCAAGCCAGGCTACGCCCTCGACATCCAGGTGGTTTGTCGGCTCATCCAGGCAGACAATCTCACTTGGAGTACACAGGACTTTCGCCAAAGCAACTCTGCGGCGTTGACCGCCGGATAGGTCTCCCACACGGGATGCAAGATCAATATCTGCCAGGAGTCCGGCGTGAATATCACGCACCTGAGGTTGTGAAGCCCACTCGTATTCTGCGACACCGGGGTGTACTGCCTCCACGACACGTAGATTCGGGTCGAAAGAGTCTTTCTGATCGAGGAGGACTGCGCGCACGCCCTCGCGTTGAGTGAGCAGTCCTGAAGCCGGTTCTTGAACGCCCGCGATGAGGCGTAAAAGTGTGGATTTACCCGCACCGTTCGGCCCGAGGATTCCGATGCGTGAAGCGTCGTCAACGCCGAGGGTGACATCTTCGAGGAGCCGACGTGAACCCGCACGGGCAGCGAGGGACTGCGTACCGAGAAGATGCGCCATTTAGTAAAAGTCTCCTGATTCCAAGCGGGCACCCTGGACGGGGCCGAAAGTGGTGAAAGCGTCAGCAACCGAGTTCACTTTACTCAGAGCAGAAGCGATTGTGCGGGCCGTTTGTGCATCGGCTGCAAGCGCCCCGATTGAGGGCCCCGAACCGGACAGAAGAACAGCAAGCGCACCTGCTTGTTTCGCTACCGCAACACTTCGCGCAAGTTCAGGCCGAAGATGCAGCGCCACCTCGTGAAGATCGTTCGTGAGGTGAGGGGCAAGCTCTGTTGCTTCACCCGTGAAGGGAAGGGCCCGAATCGCTACCGGGTCAGGCAGATCCCGCCATTTTCCGTCCGGTCCTCCCGCCTGGTCGAGCGCGTGGAAAACCGTAGGAGTTGATAGTCCTTCATGTGCGAGGGCGATCGCCCAGTGATGGCGAGGTGTTTTTTCTCCCCGGTCTAGGGATTCCATTTCATCACCTCGTCCGGTCCCCAGTGCGATCCCCCCAGTCAGGCACGCTGGAACATCAGCTCCCAAGCTGCGTCCAATGCGTTCAAGGTCGCGGGTATCGAGGCCGAGTTCCCACAGTGCATTACATGCAACGAGGGTGGCTGCTGCGTCCGCCGAACCTCCGGCCATTCCTCCCGCCACGGGGATACGCTTATCGACCTCGATGTCAAGACCTGCAGCTGTTGCCGCCCAAGGGCCTGTTGCGGCGAGCTTTTGGAGGATCCGGGCCGCACGGTATGCCAGGTGGGTGCGAGGATCGAGCTGACGCATTGCCTGGGTCGTTGCTTCGTTCAGTGAACCATCGGGCCGGTAGGCCGTGGTGGTGACCCTGATTCCGGGAGAGCGTGCCGTGCGGACGCGAACAGTTTCACGTAGATTCAGCGCTTCAAAGACCGTGACGAGAGGGTGATAGCCATCATCAGTGGGGGCTCCTGCGTAAAGTGCGAGGTTGATCTTCCCCGGTGCGGACGCGATGACCTCACGCATTCTTGTCCTCTGAATGTGCGTGCCGTGGATCAAGGCGACACGGGATAAGTTCAGCGGCACGCAGATCCAGGAGTGCGCGTCCCAGAGCAAGGAATTCGTCAACAGTGAGGGTTTCACCGCGTCGGCTCGGATCAATTTCGGCTCGTTCAAGCAGAAGACTTGATCCCTGCGGTGAACCCGCCCAGTTCTTCAAAGCTGCACGCAGTGTTTTACGGCGCTGACCAAAGGCGATATCGCACACCTCGAAAGTGGCGCGCCTCAGTGCCTCGTCTCCGCGTGGTTCAGATAAGCGGGAAATACGCACGAGGGCGGAGTCAACGTTGGGGACGGGCCAAAAAACAGTGCGTCCGATCGTTCCTGCACGTTCCACTGTGCCGTACCAGCTGGCTTTCACTGAGGGCACACCGTAGGTGCGCGATCCGGGGGCAGCGGCCAGCCTGTCGGCAACTTCGGACTGAACCATGACCAGCAGATCAGTCAACGAGGGGAAGGAGTCAAGCATCGTGAGTAAAACAGGGACTGCGACGTTGTAGGGCAGGTTCGCAACAAGTTTCTTTGGCGCAGGCCAATCCACTCCAAGATCTTCCACCCCTGTGAGGGTTGTGGCATCCCTTGTCACCACGTGAAAACGCTCAGCTGCTTCAGGCATACGCGCACGCACAGTCTCAGGAAGAGCTGTGGCCAATACGGGGTCAATTTCGACGGCACGGACCCTGGCACCGGTCTCTAAAATCGCAAGGGTGAGGGATCCAAGTCCGGGTCCGACCTCGACGACTTCATCTCCGGCCTGGACACCGCCAGACCTCACGATTCTGCGAACAGTTCCTGCATCGTGGACAAAGTTTTGACCAAGGACCTTCGTGGGGCGGATGCGAAGCGCGTCGGCGATCGCCTTGACTTCGATCGGGCCGAGAAGGCCGAAGTCTGAGGGTATGGCCCCTTCAGGTAGCTTCGGGTCAAGACGAGAGACGGAAGCATTCTTCGACAATCGAGTCACAGGTGAAGTCTAGTGCGTGACTCAGTACCAGCCTTGCGCACTCCAGGCAGCCAGTGCACCGCAAGGAGTCCCGTAGCGTCCTGAAACGTACCCGAGTCCCCAGGTGATCTGTGTGGCCGGATTCGTCTGCCAGTCAGCACCGGCGCTGGCCATTTTTGAACCTGGGAGGGCCTGAGGAATCCCGTAGGCACCCGAAGGGTTAGCAGCGGCGGTGTTCCAACCGGACTCATGGTTCCACAGTGAAACAAGACAGCGGAATTCAGAGTCCGACCAGCCGCGAGCAGCGACCATTTCTTGCGCAATGCCCTGCGCAGAGTCCGGCGAGTAGGAGACAGCCGGAATATCGGCAGCGGCTGCGCGTGCGGCATCCGCTTTCTCCTGAGGCTTCTTCTTTGTCCCCACCGCGACGATCTTCGTAACCGGTTCGGTCACTTTCTTCGCCATCGGCATGTTGAGCACGATTTTGCCGTCGATCGTGTGACGGTAGTAGGTCGTGAGCGTCTGCCCATCCTGGCCTTCTTGCAGAACTTTTGTCTCGCCCTCGTTCATGGAATCATCGTCGCGTTCTTCAGTTGTGAAGGGCAGCGGGGCCGCGACGTCAACGTTTCCTTGAAAAATACGGGTGACTTTCAGTGACGTTTGTCCCGATTCAAAAACGAAATCGACCGTATCGAGGTCGGCGAGGGTGATCCCTGCTTTTGTGAAGAGCTTGTCAGCACTATCTCCCGCTTTTGCTTCGACGGTGGTCTTTACTCCGTCGGCGAGAATCACAACGGGACCGTCAGCGGAGATGACGGACATTTCACGACGAAGAGTAGAGCGGTCAGCGGCCATGATGGCTGAACCTGAATTGACGATGGAATCGAGGACCCCGTCGATTGAATCCGCCGTTGACCAGGCGGTTTTCGTTTCACCGTTCAGGGTCACTTCGTAGGGGATTGCCGTTCTCACAACGATTGTTTGCCCGTCGCTCACGCGCGCATCGATTGCCGGTGCCACAAGATCATGAGCACCTACTTCAACGCCTGCAAAAGCGAGGGCCCCGCCAACGGTCAGGAAGAATCCGTCGATGGGCCGGGACACACCGTCCACTTCAAGAAGAATGTCATGGTGTGAGGATGCCACTGCAACCCCGGTTGTTACGCCCATCATGAGGGCGAGTGCTGAGGCGGTAGTGACGACGGTACGTCGTGAGGGGTGAAGATTCACGCGACTCCAGACTTCGTAGGTTCCGCCTCGCATCCACAGCAGCTTTCCCCTAGGGGAGTTCCCGGATCCCGGCGGACTGACTCCCCTACCGTAACCAATCTGTGACCCTCGCGCTTGTTTTCGTGACAGCTCTCACCGAGTTTTTTCGGCGCGCCTCCCGCAATCACACTCCAATGGGCCTTTCGTCACCATTCGCCGTAGACGCGCGTGGAATTGCTCATGAGCTGGGCACATGTCAGATCCTCAGGAAGATCCCAAAGTTCGCCAATGTGACGAACGCTATGCGCCATCACGTAGGAAGCGTTCGGGGATCCCCTGTGCGGAACAGGCGTGAGATAGGGCGCGTCCGTCTCCACGAGGACAAGTTCACGAGGCATTGCGACCAGGGCCTCACGTAAGTGAGCGTTTGCCGGATAGGTGATGGGACCTGCAAAAGAGGCATAAAAACCGCGTTCGGCCAGTTCATGTGCGAAGTGGGCATCACCTGAGAAACAGTGGAAAACGACGGGAATGTCGATATTTCCTGCACGGTCAAGGACTTCCAGACAGTCGGCGTGCGCCTCCCGATCGTGAATTTGCAGCGGCAGTCCTTTGTGTTGTGCAAGGTCGATATGAGCGGCAAAGGAACGTTTTTGTGCGTCACGGCCCGCTTCTGCTGTTCGGAAGTAGTCGAGTCCCGTTTCACCCACTGCAACGACCATCGGGTTGTCCAGCGCTTTTTCGAGGGCGGCAAGCGCATCATCAAGGGGAATGTGATGCGTGCTTTGCTGCGGAGTGAGGCCATCTGGGGAGGGTTCGACGCAGCCGTCGTGGAGAGCAGCTTCGTTAGGGTGCAAGGCAAGAGCAACGCGCACGCCCTCGTATGTTGAGGCGAGCTCGATCATGGCAGCGAAATCGGGAAGTTCACATGCGCTGGTGACCTGTCGCGCGATTCCTGTGGCACGTGCGGCGCTGATCTGCTCGTCCAGGGGCATCGCAAAGCCATTCGCCTTTGGGATCTGAGCGGGAACAATCGGCAGGTGCGTGTGATTGTCCATGACCGTCCCGTCCAGGGGGCGGGGTAGTTCGGGCCAGGTTCGCGTGTGACGTGCCATGTCACTTCCCCTTTCGTTGGCACAAGGTGGGCGCAGCACCTTGGAAGGTGTTCATCGTGTCAGCGATACACGAGGGCGGTCGCCACCTTTTCCGCTTCTGTTTCACCGCGCAGGAAAGCAACCAGGGCGATCCCCAGGTCGAGGGCGGTCCCTGCGCCACGGCTTGTGAAGATGTTTCCATCGACGACAACTGGGGTGAGAAGCGTATGCGCACCCGCCTTTTCGAGTGTGTTCATAAATCCTGGGTTTGCTGTTGCTTGACGCGCATGGAGGTGTCCGCGTTCGGCAAGAATCGAGGGGGCAGCGCAGATCGCTGCGATGGGCAGATCAGCGTGAACTCTACGGTCAATCTCCGCTCCGATCACAGGGTGTGCTGCAAGATTCGTTGTTCCGGGCATCCCTCCGGGGAGGAAGAGCACTTCGTAGGAAGTGAGGTCTGCTTCATCGAGGGCGAGGTCAGCGCCAACTCGTATTCCGTGCGAAGACTTCACTTCGGTGCTGCCTTCAACGGAAATCAGGTCTGTGCGCACACCCGCTCGGAAAAGAGCATCGA
The DNA here is from genome assembly GCA_029983625.1 of Pauljensenia sp. Taxonomy (GTDB): domain Bacteria; phylum Actinomycetota; class Actinomycetes; order Actinomycetales; family Actinomycetaceae; genus Pauljensenia. Next base: position 29,514 of record JASBZF010000002.1, read on the forward strand.
CAACTGCGAGGGCTTCGACTTCTTCAAAGCCGGGGGCGAGGAGAACCCCTACGACAGTATCGGTCGTCAGTTCATCTGGAGCGGTCATGAGTTCTCCTTCTTTCAACAGTCTTTCTTGAGGGTACTCGAGGGCACTCGTTTCCCTATGCCTACCTGTTTAAGGATCTCTAGGTTAACGATGATTTCACTACAGGATTCTCCCAAGAGGCCGTATCGCAAGGATCAACACTCATATTCACGTTCGCGCAATATAATTTTTTCCACAGTATGAAAGTTGTAGTAACTGCGACGAACTTTTGCGCCGCAGGGAGGGACACCCTCACGCGCGCACTTCCTCTGTCTTTACGTGAGCAGCCGCTCCGTGACGAATCCTCCCCGCAAGGAAAGGATCGAGAGCCACCAGGAGTGAAGGCAAAATAAAGAGGATAAGGCCGGTCGCAGCAAGCGCACCGAGAGAGAGGCTTCGGCAGATCTGCCCGACCGTAGGATTGGTGAAGAGGAAACCGCAGATCCCGGTCACAAGGATCATGATGGAACCAGAAGTGGCGATCGTGTGAATCGAGCGCATGAGCGCACGCCCAATCGCATCTACGGGGTCAAGAGATCTCCTCGCTTCACGATATTGCGTTGTCAAGAGGATCCCGTAGTCAATGGTTGCGCCCATAAGGATGCACTGCACTATGAGCGAAGCGAGATAGTAATTCGCATAACCTTGAATTCCGATCGTCGTGCTTGTGAGAAATACTGAACACTGCACAAGGAGAACAAGAAGAGCGGGGACGGAAAGAGAAAAGAAGGTGAGAGCAACAACAAGAAAAATTGCTCCAGCCGTGAGAAGAGAAATCAGCATCATCTCCGTTCGGAAAGATTGACGCATCTCATGGATCAGCACCGAATCTCCAATAAGACGGCAGCCTTGTGCAAGGTCTTCACACTGTGACAACACTTCAGAGATGAACTCTTCAGTCTGGTCAGATTCAAGGGGAAGTGTCGTAGTGATGACAAGTCGTGAATGTTTCTTTCCCACAAGTTGAATCAGTGCTGTAGAAATACTTTCGCGCGCCTTTATGATAGCGGCGCGCGAATCCTCATCAATGAAGGAGGCAAAACGTTGATCGGGAAGGATCTGCGCGTTGAGCACATCAACGAGTTCCGCAATCGACAGGGTTTTTTCTTCCCCATTCCAGCTATCCGCAGCATGTACGAGGTAGGCAAGTCCCAGTGATCGACTCTCAACCTCAGAACCGATACGGTGAAAGAAAGAAGCCAACTGCAGGGGCGTGAAAGCTGTCTGTTCAGCTCCCGCATCGATCACCGCCCGCAGTTTTCTCAGGCCCGCCACCTGTTCAGAAGTGAAACGTCCTGCGTTTTCAGGTGAGTTCAGCAGGGTATCGACAAGGAATATGATCGCCGCATGTGGGCTCATTTTCCATGCGGTCGAATCGGAGTATTTTTCGGTATACAGAAGGGCGATTTGCCGCGCATTCAGATCCGAGATCTGCATAAAAGATGCTAATGCTGAAGGCGTGTAGGTGTGACCGGCCACCGTGTCATTGACAATCTTGTGGAGGCGTTTGAGGTCACCTCTTGCCTGTGTGTTTGTCTCCTGAGCAAGAATCTCGATAATTTCCTGAGGGGAATGAGTAGCGTGTGCGAGATCTTGGGGTGAGTTCAGTGCATGTGCGAGGGCGAGGATTTGCGGATCAATCTGAGTCACTGTGGCAAAATCTGGAAGCGCCATCGGCCTCGCGTTCATGGTGGACGCGGTAATCGTATAAAGCGCGCGAAGTTTCTTTTCTGTGGCGGAGTCAATTCCTGCTGCCGCACTGCTGGCAGGATCAGATAAAACATTCTGAATCAATGTCTCAAGGAAAGTAAAGGCTTCCATGCGAGGTGCTTCTTCTGTGTCAGCACCGCTCATGGGCTTCATAAGAGCAAGAAGCGTTTCCACCTGTTCACGAGGCAGCCAGAAGAAAGACGCAAGTTCGGATGCATCCATTACGCTGCTCAGCGTGCTCTGATCGACAAATGGGGCAAGTAAAGTCACCGCGCTTTCCTGCTCCCCCGTGATCACCTGTCCTGCAAGGGTTGTCCCCAAGAGCGTATGAAGGGCTTTCAGATGCTCCGAAGGGAGCACTGCAATTTCGTGATAAGCACCGGATTGAGCTGCAAGGCGCGCATACAGGAATGTCATCTGTGCCGGATCGTTTCCCAACAGCGCGGCCATCTGTTCGGAATGAATCGGCGTTGTCATCGCGGTTGCGTCGGTAAAAGGGAGAAGAGTGCGAGCCTGGATCATCGCAGAAGGCGTAAGAAAAGAGGAGTAATTCGGATCCTGGGCGAGATCTCCGAGCAGAAAATCAAGGAACTGGGCAAGCGTCATTGAATCAGCTCGAATCCTCGGGTCGCTCAGCGCATGTTGAAGGAGGAGCCCTCGTGCCTCCTCTTCGCTCATCTGCAAGATGGGAGCGAGTTCTGTGGCCCCCATCGGTGTTGTCATTGCTCGCTGGTCAAGATAGGGAATAATGTCACGTAAACGCTCACCAAAGTCCGGGGTCATTCGTTCTAATGTCTGTCGATGGGACTGGGCGAATCCAATAAACTCTTGGAGCGTCATTTTCTCAGTCGCTTCACCACCGTCGGCGAGGAAGAAAATCAGGCGCAGAGCTTCTTCGTCGAGCGCCATTCCTCCCCCGTTCACTTCCTTCAGGGCAGTTGCCATATCAGGTAAGTTTCGCTGTGCCCCAAGCGTTGTGGAATGCGCGGAGACGGAACGAACAAAAGGCTTATTTTCAATTCGCTTCACAAGCTGAGCGACATCGCCCTCGTCTGCATTCGCATAAACAAGAATAATCGGATTCTCTGTTGGGAATACTTCGGCGATCGGGTCGTCTTTTTCTAAAGTGTACGCAATAGGGGTCGCGGTGGCACTCACCCCAGAAGCCACCAGAAGGAAAAGGAAACAGACACTGATGATTTTACGGAAACGGTATCCAAAACGCGCCAGAGGCACCATATTCGGCTTAAGGTAGGGCTTGCGCGTTGCCACCAAGGCACGATCGAAGAAAAGAATAAGCGCAGGAAGGACGGTGAAAATACTCAGCATCGACAAAAGCACACCCTTAGCGAGGGCGACACCGAGGTCAAGCCCGATCCCTAAGGACATGACACACAGCATGAGAAGGCCAACAACGGTCGTCATTGCTGAGGAGACAATCGAGGAAAAAGATCCGCGTAGCGCCTTCACCATTGCTTCGGTTTTTGATTCTGCGGTTGAACGCTCTCGCCAGTAGCGATTCATGAGAATAATCGAATAGTCCATAGAAAGGACCAGTTGGAGGATTGCTCCGATCGTAAAAGTGGTATCAGCGATCGAACCTCGAATAATGTGTGTCCCCAGGTTTAAAACGATAGCCATTCCGATGGTGGCGAGGAAAAGGAAAGGTTCGATCCATGAAGCCGACATGATGAGGAGAATCACGCTCAGAAGTCCAACGGCAACACCGCAGATCCAGAGGGGAAGCTGGGCAGCAGGTGAAGGATTATCTGAACGGATGACCGGATGTTGACTCACGAAGCGTTCTTCTACGGCCTGGGAAATAGCCCGCTCCGTTTCAGAACCGTAAGGCGCGTGAGAGCGGAGAATATAAAGACTGTGTTCACCCCTGTGGAAGGCATCGGATAAAGGGTCGAAGGCGACTTCTTTTACTCCGGGAATGGAATCTAATTCGGAGGCGATACTTTCTTCTTTCGAAGGCGCAAGCCCGTTAAACATGACGCGCGTCGTCGAGAGGTGTTCAGAGTCGGGGAACTCCTCATTCATCAGAGCCAGACCATCACGCATCTGGGAGTCTTTCGGTAAGAACTCCGCCATATCGGTGATGACACCCACTCGTGGGGCAAGAAAAGCAGCAATAACTGTTGCGACTACCATGATCGCGAAGATCGGATGTCGCGCGGAAACGAGAAACCTCGCAATGGTGGACATCGCTCGCCCCTCTCCGGTGAGTTCTAGGCTAGACTCGTCCTTTTTTCAATCTACTCTCATACTCCTTCGCGTGCCTCGCTGTGTTGGTTGCGTTCCGGTTGCGATATGAATGCGCACAATCACACGAAGGATAGGTACATCACTTCACGATGCTGACACTGTGAGAAATCCTCATCTCAGATTCTCAGGTGTTGTCTCAGGTTTCTTTCATCTATGAAATAGCAGTAGTTTTCAGTATTGCTTTTTCCAGACTCGCAGGCTCGCCCTCGTCGCGAGAAGGCTTGGGCCAGGCGGCATTTGCGATGTACACGCCGAGGAGGATCAGGGCCATACCGAGGATCTGGAGGAAGCTGACATTTTCGCCAAGGATAAAGGCGCCAGCGAGGAGGGCAACGATCGCGGAGATGCCAACGAAGGAGGAGGCCGCGTTCACGCCGAGCTTCGTAATTGCTGTGTTTGCTGCAAAGAAAGCGATCATCGAACAGGCCAGGCCCTGATAAATGACGGCAGTCCCGAAAGTCGTGTCCGTAAAAGGAAGGGTGAGGATGTGAAAAAGTGTTCCTCCTCGTAAGTGCTTGATGAGGAGAATCGTTGCAAAAGCTGCGGCACCTCCGGCAAGCATCACGAAAGTGATTTCCACTCCGGTGAACTCGCGCGCGCGCTCAACGTAAACCGAGTAGAGGGAGTATGCGAGAACGGCGAGGACAAGGATCGCATATCCGCTTGCTGAGAAAGTGAAGGTGAGTCCTGCCGCGAGAACTGCAATGATCACCCCGATCAGGGTCGTCACAATTCCGAGGACTTGGCGCTGTGAGGGAGGTTTGCCCAGGATGAGAGAGGATGCGGCGATCGCAGTGACGGGAATACAGGCGAGGAATACCCCCGATTCGGAAGCCGTTGTCCGCGCAATCCCGAAGGTTTCGCCGATGAAGTAAAGGAATGGGTTGAGCAAGCAGATCAGGATAAGGGGTTTAAGATTTTTCCCTCGGAAGTTCGTGCGCAGAAGGCCACAGAGTCGTAGGAGCGCGATTGCTGCGAATGCGAGAAGGAATCGCCAGCCGAGCAGGTCGATTTCGTCGGCGGATTTCATCGCGTTCTTTGTGAAGGTGTAGGACAGGCCGAAGAGGATTTCACAGACGAGGGCGGCACTGACTCCCATGAGAATGCGTTTCTTATGTGCGTTCACTCGATCTCTCCTTACTCCTTCTTTTTCTTGCGTTACTTATGATCGGAGTTTATTGTCGCTGCTCTTTCCTCAGATCAGCGCATTGCGATCCCTTGATCCAAGCCGTTTCACTTCGCAGACAAGAGATGCCCTGTTCGCGCCAAAGAGGAAAAGCGCATCATCTAAGCAAAAGCACGCGGTGCGGACCGGCTTTTTCAGCCGGTCCGCACTCACGAGACCATCAGGGGCGGCATTCCATGACGCACAGCGTCATGACGCTCCCCAGTGCGTGTCTTTCCTCTTTCCTCTCGTCAAAGACAGGCGTCTTTCAGTCAGTGAGGGTATGAGTGCGAGCAAAGGAGTGATAGGTCCATCCTTCGCCGCCTCGGTGATGCATGAGAAACCCGATCCCCGTGAGGGCAAGAGCTGTCCCCAGGCCCGTGTAGAAGAAAGAGACGAACCAGGCGGGAATCAGACCCAGCGCACGCAGCCCAATACCTGCACCCATCATGACCGCCATGATGAGGTAGCCCTTCGCATCGAGGAAACGCAGCGGACTGACCATCTCTTCGGTGAGAGCTCGGATTCGTGCGCCGTTGTTTTTCACGATCCGTCCAAACATCATGTGAAAGGCAACGAATACCGCCAGACCTGCCAGGATGAGCACAGCGATGATGAGGAGTTGTTCGCCGACGAGTTCAAGGGATGCGCGAAGGCCAATATTGGCGACGTTCAGTCCCGCGACGATCCACACGACTCCGGCGATAATGAGGAGGTTTTCGCGGCGCATCACGAAAAGCGAGGAAGTTTCACGACGCCGACGGTCTGTCGCGTAGAGGCCAAGGGCGAGAACTGCAACGATAGCAACGGCGAGAAGAGTGACTCCCAGATCGGACAGGCGCAGTCCCGGCATACCGAGGAGCATCCCGATGAGGTAGGGGATGAGCCAGAAAAGCCAGACGACTCGCGAGAAGGTGTGGAAATTGGCGAGGCGACGTTGGTTCTTACGAATGAGGACAAGTGTGGCCCACACCGCATGGACTGTCATAAGGACGAGGGCGATCCCTCCGGTTGCTGCGTGGAGGACGGAACCGGCGGCACTATCGGCTGCGGCAATACGTCCCATGATTGAGGTGCCGATCAAGTCAAAAACAAGGCCTGCCCAGAAGAAGGCAAGGTGTCGCCCTTTCAGGATTCCGGCGCGCTGTTCACCGAAGACGCCGATCGTGTAGAAGAGGAGGGCTGCGGTGATGGCGGCAACGGCCGCTCCGAGCATAGATGTCATGATTGTCTTCCTTCAGGTATGAGAAAGGGAGTTGAGGAGGTTTTATTCAGGAAGAGTGCCGTACAGTGCGCGTTCCAGGAGGGCGAAGAAGGTGTCGAGATCTTCTTGGTCACTCAGTGCGGCGAGGAGTCGGTCTGTGACGAAGGAAGCGAGGGCTTCAGCTTCGAGTGGACCGACGAGGACGCCGGGGGCGATCTGAGTGTCGGCGCGCAGAATGTGGGTGAGTCCGTGACGTATGTGCCCGAATCGGGCACGTGCTACTTCTTGGCCGAATTCGCGTTCGTCGTGCGGGAGCATCTGGATTTCGCTCAGCCAGGTGGAGGCATATTCCCCCATGAGTTCATCCATCGTTTTTTTGAAACGGCGGATAAAGAGGACGAAGTTTTCTCCAGGTTCGGCGCGGCAGAAGTCTTCGACGATGGTCTTTGCAAAAAAGCGTTCGACGACGGCGCAGACAAGGTCTGTCTTTGTGGGGAAGTAGGTGTAGACCGAGCCGATAGAGATCGAACATGCTGCGGCGATTTTGCGGATTGAAAGGGCGGCAAGACCTTTTTCTTCCGCAAGGGTGTAGGCAGCATCGACAAGCTGCTCCTTGTGAATCATCTGCTTGGGCATGTCATTACCTCCTGCACAACAGATACTGAACACTGTTCACTGAACAGTGTTCAGTATTGCATAACTCCTCCCAGCTCATCAACTCCGAACACACAGACACCCCCGCCCGGCACGATCTCACACTCCACCTATTCGCATTGACTGAAGGACATGGGACTTATCCCTTATGGACACTGCAGGACGCGCAGCGGCAGCTCAACACACACTCACCCCATAAGCCCCTGAAAGTACGCAAAAATCAGCAGCCCACACCCCGTGATCCACACACAAAGGTCCTCATAGTGACACTGAGAGCAAGCCACAGCTGACAAGCTGTGGCTCACATCATGAAACTACGCGCGTTTATTCCCACTCGATTGTCGCCGGCGGCTTTGAAGTCACATCCAGAACGACCCTGTTCACCTCGGGCACCGTATTCGTAATTCGCGTTGAAATACGAGCAAGCACCTCATAAGGCAGGCGCGTCCAATCAGCCGTCATCGCATCCTCAGAAGACACGGGACGTAAAACAATCGGATGCCCATAGGTACGCCCATCACCTTGAACCCCGACGGAACGCACATCTGCAAGAAGCACCACCGGACACTGCCAAATCTGCGTATCCAAACCAGCGGCAGTCAATTCCTCACGGGCAATCAGATCCGCAGCACGCAAAATATCGAGACGCTCTTTCGTCACCTCACCGACAATACGAATACCAAGGCCCGGACCTGGGAAAGGCTGACGCTGCACAAGATAGTCAGGAAGCCCCAGTTCACGTCCAACTGCACGCACTTCATCCTTAAACAGTGCGCGCAGCGGCTCGACCAGCTCAAAAGTCATATCCTCGGGCAAACCACCGACATTGTGGTGACTCTTAATATTGGCCGCCCCTTCACCGCCACCAGACTCCACCACATCCGGGTAAAGGGTCCCCTGAACCAGGAACTTCACCTCTCCCCCAGAAGCTCCGATCTCATCAATAACGAGCTTTTGTGCTGCCTCGAAAGAACGAATGAACTCCCGACCGATGATCTTGCGCTTGGCCTCTGGATCAGACACGCCCGCGAGCGCGCTGAGGAAACGCTCAGATTCATCGCAAGTCACCACGCGGATCCCCATGCCGCGCGCATAGTCTTCCTCAACTTGTTCGCGTTCACCCGCGCGTAAAAGACCGTGGTCAATGAAGAAACACGTGAGCTGGTCGCCAACAGCTTTATGGACAAGAGCGGCCGCAACGGAAGAATCAACACCACCGGACAAAGCGCAGATGACTTGAGCGTCACCAACCTGGGCGCGGATCTGTGCCACCTGTTCCTCAACGATTGAACCCGCGTTCCACGTCGGCTTAATACCTGCGCCCTCGTAAAGGAAGTTCTTCAACGCATTCTGCCCATACGCGCAGTGAGCCACCTCAGGATGCCACTGCAGACCGAAGAGACGACGCTCCCGGTTCTCGAAAGCTGCGACCGGGGTCTGAGCAGTGGAAGCTGTGATTTCAAATCCTTTGGGCGCAGCCTGGACGGCGTCGCCGTGACTCATCCACACGGCTTGTTCGACGGGCGTCCCCGCAAAAAGACACGATTGTTCGCTGATCGCAGCATCGGTGTGCCCGTATTCGCGAGTGCCGGTCCGTCCGACCGTCCCGCCGAGCGCCTGTGCCATCGTCTGAAAGCCGTAGCAGATACCAAGGATCGGGATTCCCGCTTCAAAGATCGCCGGATCGATGCAGGGTGCTCCGTCCTCGTACACCGAGGAGGGGCCGCCGGAGAGGATGATTGCCGCCGGTTGCTTCGCAAGCATGTCGGCAATGGGCATCGTGTGCGGCACGATTTCGGAATAGACAGACGCTTCGCGCACGCGACGTGCGATCAGCTGAGCATACTGGGCGCCGAAATCGACAACGAGGACGGGACGACAATCAATCGTATTCACGCCTTCATCGTACTCGCGCGCAATGCGATCAGGTATCAGCTCCCCCTTTCAGCACTTCACCTCAAAGTACCCAAGAGGGCCTGCGCTGAAGCACATCAGCCGTCTTGGACACTTTCAGGGAAGGTCATGTCCGAGGGCGAAAAGAGGGCGACCGTATTGTTTTCTTCCTTCTTTTGCCCGCGGGTGCAACCAATTGGCGTACTCAGTGAGCAAAGTGGCGTGTCTGAGTGAAATACATCGTGATACCTGCGCTACGCGCTGCTGCGATAGATTCCTCATCCCGGATTGAGCCGCCAGGTTGGACGACGGCTTTCACGCCTGCGTCAATGAGTACCTGGAGGCCGTCCGCAAAGGGGAAGAACGCATCTGAGGCAGCCACCGATCCTTCTGATCGACGTTCTGGGAGAGCCTCGCAGATGTCTTCAGCACGCGCTCCTCCTGCTGAAGTAATGTCCTCGCTCGCAGCGTGAACGGCATCGTTCTTCGTATGTTCTTTCTTCGCTGCATCCCCGGTCGCGCGCCCACCGAGCGTATTGGCGCGCTGCACGGCAAGTGCGCATGAATCCACGCGGTTCACTTGTCCCATTCCCACACCGACGGAAGCTCCATCCTTCACAAGGAGAACCGCGTTCGATCGGACCGCGCGGACGGTCCGCCACGCGAACTCAAGGTCGGAAAGTGTCTGAGCATCGGCGGGTTCACCGCAGACGAGGGTCCAGTGATTCGGATCATCGCCAAAAGCGTCGATGTTGTCACGGTCTTGAACGAGGAGCCCGCCGGAAATATGTTTCAACTCAATTTGAGGGCCCTGCAGGGGAAGAACTTCAAGGACTCTGAGGTTCTTCTTTGCCGAAAGAACATCAAGCGCTCCTTCTTCGTAGGCTGGGGCAAGAACAACCTCGGTGAAAATCGGGGCGATTTGCTGCGCAAGCTCCACACTGACAGGTCGGTTCGTCGCAATCACACCCCCGAAGGCGGAAACCGGATCGCAAGCGTGGGCTTTGCGGTGGGCTTCGGCGATGGTGTCGGCAACGGCAATGCCGCAAGGATTCGCGTGTTTAATGATCGCAACGCAGGGGCGTTCGTGGTCGTAAGCTGCGCGGATCGCCGCATCTGCGTCGGTGTAGTTGTTGTAGCTCATCGCTTTACCGTGAAGCTGACGAGCGTTCGCAATACCGGGAAGAAGAGTATCCTCGTTCCTCCCCTCCCCCTCTTCAAGGAACTCGCCTTCTGCCGTACAGAAGCCTTCTGCGCCAAAGAGACGATACACAGCCGCATTTTGATGCGGGTTTTCCCCGTAACGAAGCGAGTCAACGCGCTCAAAAGATTCAGCGATCACAAACGGGAATATGGGTTCAGCTAAAGCATCGCCTTCGTCTTCAGATGCGAAGCATTCGCCCTCGATCCCTGCAGTCATCAAGGAGGCAAAGAAAGCGGCATCGGCGGCTTCTATGCGTTCTTCGCACGCAAGATCAAGCTTTTCAATCAGTTCAGCACAGTTCAGTTCTTCAGCAAACCAACCCGAGATTGCAAGATCGTACAGTGCCGTATGAACAAATGCTTCGGCGGCCAGTTGACGGCGCTCTTCAAGAGTGAAGCCCTGCCCGGATTGAGCGGCGGCGATCACCTTTTCGTAGCGCTCTGGTGAGGTCACCACGGCGACCGAGGGATGATTTTTTGCTGCGGCGCGCAGCATCGAAGGGCCACCAATGTCGATCTGTTCTACGCAGTCATCAAAGGACGCTCCCGAAGCCACGGTCTGCGCGAAGGGATACAAGTTGCAGATCACGAGGTCGAAAGCGGCAACACCGAGTTCGGCGAGCTGTTCGCGATGCGTGTTTTTACGCTGGTCAGCGAGAATACCCGCGTGAATATGCGGATGAAGAGTTTTCACTCGCCCTTCAAGACACTCGGGGAAACCGGTGATGCTGTCCACGGGAGTGACCGGGATTCCAGCCTGAGCAATACACGCAGCCGTTGAGCCGGTCGATACGATCTCCACTCCCGCATTCGTGAGCGCTTGAGCTAAAGGTAACAGATTGGTTTTGTCATAGACAGAAATCAAGGCCCGCGTGAGGGGACGTCGCTGAGGGGACTCGCAAGTGTCCAGGCATGAGGACATGTTTTCCTCCGGTGTCGGTGTGGTCATGTCCCGGCGCCCAGGCGGGCGACGCCTCATGGGATCGTGTAGTCGCTCCCCGGTGGTGGCCCCACCCTCGCCAGTTGCGACTCCCCCTGATCGTAGCGCTCTTTTCAGCAAAGAGACACCTATTCGTACTTCCCTCAACAGCCCCGGAAAACCCTGTGAGCAAAGCTTCAGTGCCGCAAGAACAAAACGCAGACTGCACACGAGGTCGCGCGCATCCGCAGCTCAGATTTTCCCTTCAGTTCTTCTCCTGAGCGGATTCCTCATCGTCCTCGTCAAATGTGTCGTGCTTTTCTTCACTGCCCGCAGGCGCATCACATACTTTTTCAGGAGCTGTTTTTTCTTCACCTAAGACATTCTCATGCGCCATTTTTTCAGCATCGGCACTTCCGCCCTCGGCACCACTGCACTCCTCATCGCCGAGGGCGCAACTCTGCGCGGAAACAGAAGAAAGATCGTGTTCTGTCTTCCCAGGTTTCAGACGGGAAATCCGCCACTGTTGGCGCCAGAAATCAAGGAAGCGCGAATGCACGCACACTTCGGCAAGGAAGAAGACCACAGGGATCTCGAAAAGGAGGGCGAAAAAGACCGGGACAATATCCGGCCCAAGTGTGCTCATGCGCGCAAGCCCCAGGTGCAAGACCGATGTGGGAAGCCACAGGAGGATAAGCGCAGCAAAAAAGAGAAGAGCCACTGCCCCGGTACGCAGCTGATCGACGAGTTTTTCGCGCATTCGTATCCGCCCGAAAAGTACGCCGAGCAGTGCAGCACACACGATCGGAACGAGGACGATCAGTATTCCCGGAGTCGAATTCGGCACAGCGCCAAGAACCGGAATCCCAGGAATAGGCTCTGTGGATGTCAGTGTCGGCGAGTGAAGGGCATCCACTCCGATCCACACTCCCGGCCCGGCAAGCCACGCCAGTGTCCACGCGATCCACGTCGGGGTGTATAGCGCTTGAACGGTGACGATCAGAGCATCCGCTGAGGCAGAATCCGTGAGGAGAAGAGCATGGAGTGCTTTCATTGCGTCAACATGGACCAGCAGCGTCAACACAAGAGCCACGCTCGACACTAAGACAGCCATACAGATGAGGGCGGCTCCTTGACGCAGACCTTCTTCTAGCCACTTGCGCCCTCTGCTCAGTATTTTCCATCCTCCTTTTGCGTCCAGGTAGGCCCATGCTGAGGCGATGAAGGGCAGGCTGAGAGCGCCCGCAGATGCTTGCCACCAGTGGGTGTAAGCCCCTCCTGCGACGATGAGGAAGCTCAGCGTCGCAAAAGCGGGGACCGCAAACCAAAGCGCAGAAGCTGGGAAGCCGCGTCCAGAGCGCAGGAGGAGACGTAAGAGAACAATGATGATGAGGAGGAAAAGTGTCGGCACCGCACGGTAACTGACTCCACCGATATGAAGTGGTGCGCCAAACGCAAAGCCCAAGAGGTCAGAACCCAGGCGGAAAGCTGACTCCCACTGCACTTTCCCCATCCACGGATTTGAAGCGACGGTCGCGTATGCGCCGACCGCCGCACAGGCAAGCAAAGCCCAGGCGATAAATACTGCTTCTACGGCTGCTAGGACCGCACGCGCCCAACCGTCAGGCATCGCCAGGCGAATCGTTCGACGCGGAACGACATATGTGGTTGTCTGCGCAGGAGCAGTCGGTCTGGGTTGTGGACTGGGTGTAGGGCTTTCATTCATGTCGCTTCCATCCTCACGCACGAAAGGCCGCTCCCGCTTTTGCAGCGCCGAGAATTGACGGATTGAGCTTCATGAACAGCTCGTCCACTCGCTCCACGTTCCTTCCAGATGAGCACACTTTTCTTTGACCAGAGCACGCCCCACAGCACACCTGAAGTCAGACCTCAGCAACACCGGACAAGCGAAAATCCACGACGACTGACGCTGCCCCCCTTTTCGCGTATCCGGGCAAAACTTCCCTCTCACGTTTCACACTGAGCAAAAATCCGACAGGATCTGCGGCTTCAGAGCAGCTACATGAGATTCAAGACGCTACGGAATACAGGTCACGAAGACAGGAGGGAACGCACAAGCTGAGCCGTCTGCGAGGGCGTGCGTCCAACCTGAACACCGACAGCTTCAAGCGCCTCAGCTTTCGCATGAGCAGTTCCTGCAGAACCGGAAACGATCGCCCCAGCATGTCCCATAGTTTTCCCTTCAGGAGCAGTGAAGCCCGCGATGTACGCGACAACTGGTTTCGTCATATTCTCTGCAATCCACACAGCCGCACGTTCTTCAGCATCCCCACCAATTTCCCCGATCATGACAACGAGTTCGGTATCGGGATCAGCCTCGAAAGCAGCCAGAGCATCAATATGCGTGGTCCCCACCACCGGGTCGCCGCCAATACCAAGACACGTGGTGAAACCAATATCTCGGAGTTCATACATGAGCTGATAGGTAAGAGTCCCCGACTTTGACACAAGGCCGATCTTTCCCGGACCGGTAATGTCCGCCGGAGTGATCCCCACATTCGATTGTCCGGGGCTGATGATGCCGGGACAATTCGGACCGATAAGGCGCGTCCCTGCCGCAAGCGCCCGATCCACAATAATCGTCGCGTCAGCAACGGGAATGCCTTCGGTAATGACAACAACTGTTTCAATTCCCGCTTCAATAGCTTCGAGGGCGGCGCTCTTTGCGAAGGCGGGAGGGACAAAAATCACCGAAGTGTTGGCACCAGTCGCTTCACGTGCGTGCGCGACCGTCCCGAACACGGGGATTTCCACTTCTCTTTCCGTCATGTGTGTGGCTGCAGGCCCGCAATCACGCACCGTAAAAGACAGCGTGGTTCCAGCTTTTTTGGGGTTTGTGCCCCCCAGAATCGCGGTGCCAGAGTTCAGCATCCTTTGAGTGTGTTTACGTCCCTCCGCGCCGGTCATCCCCTGAACGATGACGCGGGAGTCTAAGTTGAGGAAAATCGTCATTGCCTTTGTCTTTCCGTGGCACTGCGGGCGGGCGTGGGGGGCGGCGAGTACCGCGGCCCAACGCGCCGCTTCGTCCATTGTGTCGACCATGTGAACAAGGGGGTGCGCGGCGTTGAGGAGAATGTCGCGTCCCTCTTTGACTTTGTTGCCGTCAAGACGCACAACGATCGGCTTCTTTGCGGCCTCGCCCAGCATGTCAAGGGCACCCAGGATGCCTTCAGCGACCGCGTCGCAGGCGGTGATGCCCCCGAAAACGTTGACAAAAACAGAGCGGACTTGTTCGTCACCGAGGATGATGTTCAGTCCCTTCGCCATGACTTGCGCACTCGCTCCCCCTCCGATGTCGAGGAAGTTAGCGGGCTTGACTCCCAAGTCTTGACCGGCCATAGCAACGACGTCGAGTGTGGACATAACAAGTCCAGCACCGTTACCGATGATTCCTACTTCACCGATGAGTCGCACGTAGTTGAGCCCCATTTCTTTCGCGAGTGCTTCGCGTGAATCCTGAGTGTCACGGTCGATGAGCTGTTCATGCTCCGGGTGGCGAAAGCGGGCATTGTCGTCAAGGCTCACTTTCCCATCAACAGCCCAGACGCTTCCATCATGCGCAGTGACGAGAGGGTTCACTTCAACGAGTGTTGCGTCCTCGTCACGGAAGGTTTGCCATAGGGCAACGAGGACGGGAGCGAGGGCGTCGAAGCGTTCTGAATCGAATCCGGCGGCGCTCAGAATCTCACGGGCACATTCGTCATCGATGCCGCGTACCGGATCAAGAGGAACACGGGCAAGGGCTTCGGGGCGTTCCTTCGCAAGTGTTTCAATGTCCATTCCGCCTTCTTTGGAGCACATTGCAAGGTATCGGCGGTGAGAACGGTCAAGGAGGATGGAGAAGTAGTATTCCTTCGCGATGTCGGCGCCTGCGGCAATAAGAAGTGTGCGGACGCTGTGCCCTTTGATGGTGAGTCCAAGGATTGTTTCTGCTTTTTCGGCGGCTTCCTCTGGGGTGTACGCAAGCTTCACACCTCCTGCTTTGCCGCGCCCTCCCGTCTTGACTTGCGCTTTCACGACGAGTAAGTCGGCTCCCTCGTCAAGGAGGGTGTGCGCTGCGTCGCGGGCTTCGTCAACCGTCGTCGCGGTAATACCGGGGAGAACGGGAACGCCGTGAGCGCGGAACATATCACGTGCCTGGTATTCGTAAAGATCCACCTCGAGTTCCTTCCAGGACTTGACAGGTGAACGCCGAGCGGATTGCTCAACGTCGAGACATCCACGTTAAGCGTACATCTTTCTGGGCATTTCGTCCTAGGGAATCTTTTTCATTGGAGCCATACGCACAAGAAGACGCTTTTCAGCGTGTCCGAACTGGATACGGGCAATCGCCTTCGGGCCTGAACCTTCCACACCGAGGACGGTCCCCTCGCCCAGAGTTTCGTGCGCGACGCGGTCTCCGACACGCAGTTCCAGAGGTGGACGATCAACTGGGACACGCGCAGTTTTTGTTCCCATCCGCACGGCAACGCCACGAATACCGCTCAGTGGCTTCGCGCTACCCAAACGCCCTCGTCCAAAAACCGGCCCTTCAGTGTCTTCTCCCCAAGGACCGCGTTCGCGCCCTCGATACGAAGAAGAATACGAAGATGCCCAGCCACTGAGGGAAGCTCGCGCACGCTCTTGCGCGGTGGTGGAACGGCGAATGTCAAGAAGCTCGGGCGGAATGTCATCCAAGAAACGCGAAGGCGGCATTTCTTGAGGTGTCCCCCAGGCAGAACGCACAGCTGCTCGCGTAAGATACAGCCTTTTGCGCGCCCTCGTGATCGCCACATAGGCGAGGCGGCGTTCCTCTTCCAGTTCGCCCGGATCGGATAGGGAACGCTGATGCGGGAAGGTGCCATCCTCCATCCCCGTCACGAAAACCGTGGGGAACTCCAAGCCTTTAGCCGTGTGGACCGTCATGAGGGTGACTTGCCCAAAGCGTTGATCTTCAGCGGGCACCTGGTCAGAATCTGCGACGAGTGCGACACGTTCAAGGAACGCAGCCAGATCACCTTCAGGGTCAGCCTGCGAAAAATCCTTCGCCACAGAGTGAAGTTCCGCAAGGTTTTCCACCCGTGAGGCATCCTGCGGGTCTTCAGATGCACGTAACTCCTTCAGGTAGCCGCTTCGATCAAGGAGTTCTTCAAGGATGTCTGCAGGTGCTGCTTTTCCTGTATCTCCCTTTCGCACTGCACACAGGAGCCCCCAGAAGTGAGCAATCGCCGTCGCTGCCCGCGCAGTCAACCCAAGTACAGGTCGCAGGTGTTCAGACGAGGACGAAAGAGAGTCTTCCGATACCGCAGAAAAAGAATCCTGAGCTAAAGCATCCGACTCTGTAGTGTTCGGGCTCGTGCTGGACCATTCGATACCTGCACCTTCGCCGAGGGGACAGCCCTGAGCGCGCCACACATCCGCGATCGCTTCCCCAAAGGAAATCCCATATCGGTCGGCATGTGCGACCAGAGCCTGCTCAGCTTTGGCACCGATTCCACGTCGCGGCACATTGAGAATGCGACGCAGGGCCACGCTGTCATCCGGGTTGGATACAGCCTGGAGGTAGGCAAGAGCGTCTTTAATCTCTTTGCGTTCGTAGAAACGTGTTCCTCCCACAACCCGATACGGGATACCTTGACGAACGAGGAGTTCTTCAAGCGCCCTGGATTGAGCGTTCGTCCGGTAAAAGACCGCGATATCCCCCCATTCGCCGCCAGCATCGTGAAGGCGGTCAATTTCGGAGACAACGAAACGCGCCTCGTCGTGTTCAGAATCGGCGGCGTCCACAGTGATGAGCGCCCCGTCACCTGAATCGGTCCACAGGTTTTTCGGACGGCGCCCTTCATTCTTTGCAATGACCGCATTTGCCGCAGATAAAATATTCTGGGTTGAACGGTAATTTTGTTCCAGAAGAATTGTGCGCGCACCGGGGAAATCGCGTTCAAACTCTTCGATATTACGGATTGTTGCACCGCGAAAAGCGTAAATCGACTGATCGGAGTCACCGACAACCGTCAGTTCAGCGGGTTCAATTCCGTCCTGACCATCACCAACAAGAAGACGGACAAGAACATACTGGGCATGATTCGTATCCTGGTATTCATCGACGAGGACGTGGCGGAAACGCCGATGATAGTGCTCCGCAAGCCCCCGGTTACGTGCGAGCAGTTCCACCGTGTACATGATGAGGTCGTCGAAATCAAGAGCATTCGATTCACGCATCCGTTTCGCATACTCAAGATAGGTGGCAGCAACGATCTTGGAGATCGGGTCATTCTGCGCTGTTTCGGCGTATTTCTTTGCCGAAATCAATTCATTCTTCAAATCGGAAATACGCGCAGCAATAAGCTTAGGAGCGAAGCGCTTAATATCGACATTTGCGGCTTTAAGAATAAGTTGGATAAGCCTTTGGGAATCTTGCGCGTCGTAGATCGTAAAGCTTGAACGAAGCCCCGCAGCCTCATGTTCGGCACGTAGGATGCGCACGCAGGACGAATGAAAAGTCGAGACCCACATCCGTGACGCAGCATGTCCGACGAGCGCTCCGACACGCTCACGCATCTGAGCTGCGGCTTTATTCGTGAAGGTGATCGCAAGGATCTGACCGGCGCTGGCTCGTCCAGTCGCAAGCAAGTAGGCGATCCGATGAGTGAGGACGCGGGTTTTCCCTGAACCTGCGCCCGCCATAATAAGCAGCGGAGCGCCCTCGTGGATCACAGCTTGGGCTTGAGCGTCGTTAAGCCCGCGAATCAGCTTTTCTGCATCGGATCCGCGATCCGATTCTTCCTCATTGAGAAAACACCCCTCATCAGGGAAAGCAACAGATGGCCACGCACTGTCAAAGCCCGCAGGCTGAACAGCTGCGGCATGCGGATCCCGCACGGGAATCCCCTGCGGGTTGAGATCCCACACAGGAAGGTCGCTCGACCCAAGATCGGGCAATGCGGTGTAGTCAGTCATGGCATCACCATTTTCCTTGAGACCACAGGCATCTGCGGTACACCCACGTGTTGACTCTACTCACGCTCCACAATCAGACCCGTTGACACGCACACAGGAAAACACGTCAGCACACAGGAGTATTCGTCAACACTCGTGCCCTTCGGTCGCCCTCGTCTCTACTTTTTCCGATAGAGCGACTTCGTCGCATAAACCGGTTCATTCGTCACCTGAATACCGAGCGAACGGAAGATTCCCTCGTCAACAGATCCCAGAATCGTCGAGGTGTGAACATCGCATCCGCGCAAGTCACCGAGACGTTCCAGAGCACGACGCGCATATTCATCGCTCGAAGCTGAAACCGCAAGTGCGATCAGTACTTCGTCCGTGTGCAAACGCGGATTCTTCGATCCAAGATGCCCGGTTTTCAGAGTCTGAATCGGTTCAATGGCATCCGGGGAAAGAAGATCGATCGCATCATCGATACCCGCGAGCGCCTTCAGTGCGTTAAGAAGCATCGCAGAAGAACAACCGAGCAGCTCAGAAGTCTTTCCGGTGACAACCCGCCCGTCGGAAAGCTCAATAGCTGCGGCCGGGGCCTTCGTTGTTTTCGCAATTTTTCGGACAGGTGCAACAACCGAACGGTCACTTTCCACGATCCCCAGTCGCGCCATGAGCAAGGCGATACGTTCGGACTGGATCGGCTCTGCCAATTCTTTCTTCTCAGTAACGAGCGCCTTGAAATACCTGCGAATCACTTCCTGCTTCGATGCTTCGCGACATGCCTCATCGTCACTGATCGACAGTCCCGCCATGTTCACACCCATATCGGTGGGACTCTGATAGGGAGATTCCCCAAGGATCTCCGTAAAAAGACGATTCAGGACGGGGAAAATCTCAACGTCGCGGTTGTAATTCACCGTCTGAACCCCGTGGGCTGCGAGGTGGAAGGGATCGATCATGTTGACATCATCAAGATCGGCGGTTGCGGCCTCGTAAGCGATGTTCACCGGGTGATCGAGAGGCAGGTTCCAGATCGGGAAAGTTTCCCACTTTGCGTATCCTGAGGAAAGCCCACGCTTGTGATCGTGGTACAGCTGGGACAGGCAGGTCGCCATTTTGCCTGAACCGGGACCGGGGGCGGTCACAACAATAAGATCGTGACTCGTTTCGATGTACTCGTTACGCCCGTATCCCTGGTCGGAAACGATTCGGGTGACATCGTTCGGATAGCCCGCGATCGGGAAATGACGGTAGACGGTGATACCGAGTCGTTCCCACTTACGTTTCACGGCCTTCGCTTCGCGATTATCATCCGACCACTGGGTGATGACGACGGAACCCACAAAAAGCCCATGCTCGCGAAACTCATCAATGTGACGTAGAACCTCATCGTCGTAGGTGGTCCCAAGATCAGCGCGGATCTTGCGCCGTTGGAAGTCCTTAGCATTGACCGCAACGATGATCTCAACGTCGTTGGCAAGTTCGGAAAGCATTGCGACTTTATTGTCGGGAGTGAAACCGGGAAGCACACGGGAAGCGTGCATATCGTCAATAAGTTTCCCACCGAATTCTAGGTAGAGCTTCCCGCCAAACTGAGCCCGACGTTCGGCGATGTGTCTTGACTGCAGCTGCACGTATTTTTCGCGGTCAAATCCGATGATATGCACCCTAATTTCTCCATCCCTGCGATCACCCGATCGCACGGAGAAATCCTAGGACCAAAGACGCTGCGAGGGAATCCCCCGCGCCGTCTTTGGCCCTTTTAGACAATATGACGCTGCATCGCCCAACGAGTCAGTTCATGACGGTTTGAAAGCTGGAGTTTACGCAGCACTGCAGAAACATGGGTTTCGACGGTCTTGACAGAAATGAAGAGTTCGTTGCCCACTTCCTTGTAGGTATAGCCGCGAGCAATGAGACGCATCACTTCCTGCTCCCTGGCGGATAAAAGGTCAAGTTCATCGTCACCGATCGCAATCTGCCCAGTTCCAAAAGCATCGAGGACGAATCCGGCGAGTCTGGGGGAAAATGCCGCATCTCCGGCCGCCACACGTTGAATTGCCTCAACCAGTTCGTGAGTCGTAATCGATTTCGTGACATAGCCGCGTGCTCCCGCGCGAATCACCTGAACAACATCTTCGGGCGAATCGGAAACAGAGAGAGCAAGGAAACGTAAACCCTCAATGTCTTGACAAGAGGCTGCAACTTCTGCGCCACCACCGCCACGGCCACCGGGAATATGAACGTCGAGTAGCGCGACATCGGGTTTCAGTTCTCGACATGCCGCGATTGCGCCCTCGACATCGGCTGCTTCCCCAAGAATTTCAAGATCCGCATCGCAACTTTCAAGTTCGGCACGCACACCTGCGCGGACCATCGCATGATCGTCGATGACAACGAGCCTGATCGGCATATTTCACTCCTCTTTGGCTGGACTGGTAGTGCTTGAATCATGGTGTGTGAGTCATTCTGGGAAGAGTTAAGGCAACTTCGGTGCCCGTGGCAAGACAGCGGATACGCGCGCTCCCACCAGCTCTTTCCATGCGTCCGATGATGGAGTCTTTCACACCGTGCCGATCCGGGGGAATCGCAGCGGGGTTGAATCCTGATCCAGAATCTTTGATGAAAGCGTCAATCGATTCGGCGCGGGTTTCTACGTAAATGGAGACGGGAGCTTGACCGTGGCGGACAGCGTTCGCCGCAGCTTCCCCAAGAGCTGCCACTAAGGAAAGCTCAGCGGGACCTGGAACACAATCTCCGACGGCAACAACTTCCACGGGAACACCGTATTTCGATTCGAGAACTCCGACAGTTTCACGGATCGCTTCGGCGAGCGAATCGGCAGCTTGCGCGCGTCCCGTGTACAGCCATGACCGCAGTTCCCGCTCTTCAGAAAGAGCAAGAGCACGCACTCGGGCGGGATCGTGCGCTGCTGAGCGGATGAGAGTTAAAGTTTGTAGGACGGAATCATGTAAGTGTGCCGCAATATCAGCTCGTTCCGCATCGCGCACCCGTTGAGCCTGAATGTCGGATAGCTGCGAAGAGGTGCGCAGCCACAGTGGTGCGAGAGCGAAGAGGACACCTGCGACGACGACCGCGCCGATGAGGCCACCGCGCAAAAGGATCAGTGGCGGGTCGCTGCGCCCCACCAAGACGACCATACCGATCGACACCATGATGATGCCGCTCAGCACGATGACGAAGAAAGAAACAGAACGCCATTGGTGAAGATTCGCCCCTTGGCTCCAGACAAGGCCGATTCCGATGAACACCGCCGACGCTGAGATGATGTCACGAAAATCAAAGATACTGAAGGCGAAAAGACACGTGGCGATAAGCCCACCGGCAATAATGATGAAGCCAGCCAAGAGCAGCTGATTGCGGGCGATGATCCTTGAGCGAGTCTGACCTATGACTCTCAAAGGAGCACTCATTCGCGAGCTGCCCATGCTGCTTGCATGTATTCGACCCGCATCTTTCGGTGTCATCATCCACAGCCACAGGTAGAGCAGTGTCCCTGTGCCGCCGAAGATGCTGAAAAGAACGAAAGCCCATCGAATCACATATACGGGCAGATGTGTATGTACAGCTAAACCCGATGCAACTCCCGCAAGCCAAGGAGTCGGCATATCCAGCGATTCTGATGTTGCACGCTTGAGAGCTGGCCGTGACACATTCTGCACAGGAGGATTCCAACTGCGTTCCTCGTCACGACGAGGAACGGACCCCGAGAGGCTTTTTGGATCAGAAGGGAACACCACGCCACTAATCATCACATCCTCGAGGGACCCTCAGGTCCACGATTGTGATCTTTCAGGGACGTATCAGGACTGTTCCCCATTTCGCTTCGACAGTTTTCACGCAAAAGTAGTGGGTATGAATGACACATATTCTTCTGGTCACTGCGCTTCATCGCATCCAGGTCACGAATCCTCTGGCCCCTCAGGTTCAAGTTTCTTCAAATCTTTACGTCGCTCGGGCTGGTATCGCGCCGAAAATCGGACAGTCGGAGGGGTATGTTCAGGTATTGCTGCAAAAACCGGATGGGATCTTGCCCTGGTGCGCGGCCTAAGCATCATCGCTTGCCTGTTCGCTCCGCCTTTACTTGCCGCCTACGGACTCGCCTGGGCTTTACTTCCCGAGCAGCGCGATGGCCGTATTCATGCTGAAGAGCTTTTCGCAGGACGATTCGATGCCGCTCAGTTCGGTGCCGGTTTTTTGGTGTTCCTGGGCTTGACCTCATTGACTCCACTGTCACTCAGCTTCTCAAATGGCTCGCCTTTCAGTGTCTTTATGTCATTCGGTATCTTCGGATTCCTCGTTTTCGTCCCGTGCATCGCTCTCGCGCTTTTCTTCAGCTCTTCACGGCGCAGATCTTCCACGCAGTCTTTTCCGCACGTCCCGCCCTCACAGTCTGCACCGTCAGCACCGGGAATGAATACGAACTTCACAGTTCCTGAAAGCCCCGAAGCTACAGCTTCTGCTCCCGTCACCGCACAGACTTCGCCCTCGGCACCCTCATTCACACCTCAGAACACCCAGTGGCGCACTGTGGGAGGAGAACACACCCAGCCGATACCCTCTTCACCCGTCTGGACACCACCGATTCCAGTTCCTGTCGCTCGTGTTTCTCGCCGCTCCAATCTCTTTTTCACCGGTCTGATCGTCCTCATCATGGCGGCCACCTTCCTCATGATGCACCTCATTGAACGAGGTGTCTTTTTCAGCGGTCACACATTCACCACTGTGGTGAACGCAGGTCTTATCGGTGCAGGGCTATGCCTTCTTAGCGTCGGTCTCGCCCTCGTCATCACCGCCATTCGCGGGAAGAACGCCGGCTGGTTCATCGCTATGTCTCTCATTGGCTGTTTCTTAGCAATACCGACCATGCTCTTGGGCTTAATGGCACACACCTACACGAACACAGACGCTTTTGATTTCATCGACGAATCACCTTCGCTCTACGACTGGACAAGCTCCACGGTTTATGGCTCAGCTCTTGGCCAAGCTCATCTCGATCTCAGCGCAGCTCCCTCGGACACTGTGAAAGACATCTACATCACCACCTCGGTATCTGACCTATCGATCTCGACACGCGCAGATCAGCCCGTGAAGATCATCTGCACACAAGAAATCGAAGACATTGCCGTCCTGTATTGGAACGATTCACCTGCCCCAAACCAGAAAGGCTCCGCATCTGCAGATTGGATTTCCCGGCTTCGTAGCTGCGCAGACCTGAGCGAAAAGGCTTTGCCATCTGTGTCCACCCACTCTTCCACATGGACTCCCGAGCAGGGCATTACGATTCACCTCGACACGCAGCTTGAGAATTTCGTGTATTCCGAAGAAACCCCACCCCTTCATTCCGATACTGCCACTGAGCCGGATCAAAAATTCACGCCTAATTCACCAGAATCAGCTGAATCCGCTCAGTCCGCTGCTGTCGCACACGACTTCCAGCCCCTGAGCAGCTCGGCTCACGACAAGAACAGGAGCCTGTGATGACCACTGATCCTCAGATGAAAAACACGAAGAACCTTCCTCGCACAAGCGAAGAAACAACTGTGCAACACCCTCTGAGCCAGCCTCGCAGCAGCAACACGGAATCCCCCGAAGTCACTCATACCGATTCCTCTCAGCACAACACGGCACGCACGAGCGAGGAGGAAAAGGCCGCTGCGGGTCACCAGGATGAGGGCGCTTCCTTTCCCTTTCCCTCGACCACGCCCCTTTCCTCGGCGACGATACCCAAGACGTCTTCGACCGATCAGCCCACTACTCCCCTAGCGTCAAAAGTCTGGACCGCAGCGGATGCTCCCGCACGCAACAGCTTCATACAGGCGACACCTGTCCGCGTCGGCCAACTCATCTGGGGATTCATCGTTGCCCTCCTCGGCGTATTTTTCATCGCCCTTCCTTTCATTTCCATGATTGATATCCCCATCCTTTTTATCGGCCTCACCGCTCTGCTTGGTCTGTCCTTAATCATTGCGGCACTGATGGTCGGAAAGGAACGCACACCGAAACAGAAGAGCTAGTACACACAACTGTCAGCTGACAGAACTCAGGGTGGGGGGGGG
>JASBZF010000003.1 GCA_029983625.1 Pauljensenia sp.
CCGCCGGCTCCCGATCGGTCGCGGCCGCCTCGGCTTCCTCGTGGCCCGTCGCCCCCTCCCCGAGCTTCTCCGCGCCCGCGCAGGCGCGGTACGTGCCCCCCCCCCTCCGCAGCATCACCACGACCCCTTCTAGGCCAGCTGGATCATATGAATGAGGAGGCCCCTATGCTGATGACTGCCGGAATCATTGGTCCCGCACACGGACTGCGTGGAGAAGTCATCATCGACTTACGTAGCGACGATCCTTCACTCTTCGCTCCCGGAAATCTTTTCACGCTCGAAGGACCTGAGAGTACGGAGTTGACCGTGCGTGCTTCACGGACCCATAAAGACAGACTCCTCGTCTCTTTTGAAGAATTGAGGAACCGTGAGGATGCGGAGAAACTGCGCGGTCGTCCCCTCCTTATTGAAGAACATGCGGAAGAAGACGCCTGGTATCCTCATGAACTTTTAGGATTCCGCGCCCTTAGCTCGACGAATGAAGAACTCGGTACCGTGGCGGGATTCCGTTTCGGTACCGCACAAGACCTCCTCCTTGTGAATACTCCTCGAACAGAGGTGATGGTTCCTTTCGTGAAAGCACTCGTACCGGAAGTGAACATGGAAAGCCGCACGGTGATCATCGATCCACCTCCGGGACTCTTCGACGACAACAGTGTCGATGCAAGAGACCAGGACAGGCGATGAAAATCGACCTCGTTTCCATTTTCCCCCAATACTTCACTGCGCTTGACCTCTCTCTTCTTGGAAAAGCCGCAGAAACGGGACTCGTTCACGCGCGTGTACACGATTTACGTCAGTGGACTCACGACCGGCATCGAAGTGTTGATGACACCCCCTACGGCGGTGGAGCTGGGATGGTCATGATGCCGCAAGTGTGGGGAGAAGCTCTTGATACGCTTATCCACGATGCCCCCCACAGCAACGACTCTGATCGAAGCGAAGCTGTGCGCACCGTACTCGCAATCCCTACGCCCTCGGGAAGCCCACTGACACAGGCAAAAGCCGCAGATCTTGCCACTGCGGACCACCTCATCATTGCCTGCGGACGTTACGAAGGCATCGATCAGCGCATTGGTGACCATTACCGCGAGCGCGGACTTGAAGTTTACGAATACTCGATCGGTGACTACGTCCTCAATGGCGGCGAAGTTGCTGCGCTTGTTCTCGTTGAAGCGGTGACTCGTCTCCTTGAGGGATTCATGGGGAATCCTGACTCTATTGTCGAAGAGTCGCATTCTGACGGCCTCCTTGAATATCCGGCGTATACGAAACCGCGCAGCTGGAGAGAACTGGACGTGCCTGCGGTACTCCTCAGTGGTGACCACGCCGCTATCGCCAGGTGGCGACGGAATCGAGCTTTGGAACGGACAGCGAAGCGTCGACCAGATATGATCGCCAGCCTCGCCCTCGATACCCTCGATTCTGCTGATCGTATGACACTTGCCAGGGTTGGAGTTCTTCTGACAGACACCGGAACACACCACCTTGAAATCCGAGCGGCCCGCGCCGAAGAAGCCGCACTCATTGCGAGGCTTGCTGCCCGGACTTTCCCCGACGCCTGTCCGCCTGAACTACCCGCTGAGGCGATGAACGTTTTCATCACAGATCATCTCAATGAAGACACTTTTGCTGCGCATATAGCAAACCCTGAGGATCAGATCTTCGTCGCCATCGTGGATGGGGAACTTAGCGGATATTGTCTTGTTCGTACCGGGGAAACTGCGATTGATGCCGATATGATCCGCCCCGGAAAAATCGACGCCGGAGATGCGTATCTGTCAAAGTGTTACGTGGATACTCCTTGGCGCGGAACGGGGCTTGCTGGGGCGCTCTTAGAACGCAGTATCGAGTACGCAGCCGCTCATACTCAGGCACCTCGGATTGTTGTGGGAACCCACAGATCGAACTTTCGCGCTCAGAAGTTCTATCGCAAGCACGGTTTTGTAAAGAAAGGGCGACGGATCTTTACTGTTGCAGGAATTCCCAATCACGATGTCGTCCTCGTGCGCGATCTCACGACCTTTGCAGCCTCTGAAAAGGACTGAAGCGCGAGCTTTGGCCACGATATGTGGCACACTGGGCGAGGTCGTATTCAGACGCAGCCTGCCGCAGGGGGACGTCTTTCACGAATACGACACTGAAGAAACGCAGGCTCGACCTGCCGAATCTGACGCGAACGACCTGCGGCGCGCGCGTTGAGGAGTACACATGCAGAAACTGGACGCAGTTGACGCCGCTTCCCTCCGTACCGATCTTCCGGCCTTCCGTGCCGGTGACACCGTTAAGGTACACGTGAAGGTTATCGAGGGTAGCCGTTCTCGTATCCAGGTTTTCCAGGGTGTTGTGATCGCCCGCCGCGGACACGGAGTCTCTGAGACTTTCACCGTCCGTAAAATCTCCTTCGGTGTTGGTGTTGAGCGTACTTTCCCGCTCCACGCCCCCACGATCGATCACCTTGAGATCGTCACCAAGGGTGACGTTCGTCGTGCGAAGCTCTACTACCTGCGTGAGCGCCACGGCAAGGCGGCCAAGATCAAGGAGCACCGTTCGGGAAGCGCGGAGTGATCGCGTAGGAACGAACTGCGGCGCCCGGTACCCTGAAGGGGTGCCGGGCGCTGTGCATGGGTGCGACAAGACTGAGGAGTGCAATGAAAGCCATACATAGGGATGTCCCCCCAAGACCGGGCGCAATGCACCGAGCGGCTCCCGTGAAGAAACCTCCAGTCTCAGGACCGCTGGCCTTCTTGCGTGAACTCGGTCTCGTCCTCGTCACTTCTCTCCTCATCTCTACACTGCTGCGCGCTTTCGTTGTTCAGGTTTTTTGGATTCCTTCTCCTTCAATGAATGACACGCTTATGGTCGATGACAAGATCGCAGTGTCACGTATTGACGGCCTGCGTGGCACGATCGAAAGGGGTGATGTGGTGGTCTTCCACGATGCCCTCGGCTGGATCTCAAACCCCACCCAGTCTCGAACACTGCTCCAGACCGTCGGAGAGTTCATTGGAATCATCCCCAGCGGTGGTGAACAAACCCTGGTGAAGCGTGTCATCGGTGTGGGTGGCGATCACGTGAGCTGCGGCGAAGACGGTGTGGTGAGGGTCAATGGTGTTGTGATTGATGAACCGTATCTTGCACCCGGCCAACTTCCCTCCAGTTTTCCCTTCGACGTCATCGTTCCCGAAGACACCCTGTGGGTTATGGGCGACAATCGCGGTAATTCCGCAGATTCGCGGTATCACCAAGGTGCAGGGCAAACTCCTTTCGTTCCTGTTTCTTCAGTTGTGGGCACGGTCCAAGCCGTCATTTGGCCTGTGACGCACTGGAAGTGGGGCTTGAGTGAGCCTGGTCCTTTTGCCGGTGTGAATCAATGACGGGAAAAGTCGCGACGCGCGAAACAGAGCTTCAGCTTCTGGCTCAGGGTGCTCCGCTTGTCGGTATGGATGAAGTGGGCAGAGGTGCTTTGGCGGGTCCGGTTGCTGTAGGTGCCTGTGCGTTAACAGGTCAGGAATCGCATCCCCCGGAGGGGTTGGCTGATTCCAAGCTGCTGTCAGCGCATCGACGTGCTCAGCTTCTCCTCCCCGTGCGTGAATGGGTGTCTGCCTATGCGGTGGGATGGGCATCCAATGAGGAGATCGATCGTTTCGGAATCATTGCCGCACTACGGCTGGCGGGAATGCGCGCCCTCGAAACAATCATCCAAGATCTTGGGAGTGTCGCCCTTGTCCTCCTCGATGGCTCTTATGACTGGCTTTCGTATTCTGAAGATCTCTTCGCAGAACTCGATGGGCCCGTTTTACCGCAGATCACGGTTCCTCCGGTGGTGACGAAAGTCAAAGCAGATACGAGCTGCACAATCGTTGCGGCGGCTTCAATCCTTGCGAAAGTTGCGCGTGATGAGTTCATGTGCGAACTCGATGATCCTGGATACGGCTGGGATAAAAACAAAGGCTATGCCTCTGCGGCACATATTGAAGCTCTTGGACGCTACGGTGCGTCTCAGCTGCACCGGCGTTCATGGCGACTCCCGGGCGTTTCAAAATGATGCTCTTGTCGGTGAGGCAAGGCATCATTGAAGAGTGAGTGAAGATATCGAAAGATACGAAAACGCGCTGGAACTCGAGCTGTTCCGCGAATACCGCGATGTGATCGGTCTGTTCACATACGTCGTTGAGACTGAACGTCGCTTCTACCTGTGTAATCAAGTGGATGTGCAGGCTCGTCCCGTGGGAGGAGATATCTTCTTTGAATTGACCTTGACAGACGCATGGGTGTGGGACATCTACCGTTCGTCTCGTTTCGTTCGTTCAGTGCGTGTCATCACTTACAAGGATGTCAACGTCGAAGAACTGTCAAAACCGGAACTCAATATTCCCTAGCTGATGTCTTGATGATCTGAGCATTGAAGCGTTATCCACAGCTCAACCTTTGCGTCTGACTATCCACACATCGGATCCTGAGACTTCAACACCTTTGTGCCTTTTGGGTGAGGATCACACCGGAGGTGGCGCATGGGAACCAATCATCGACGCGAGCTCGGAACGCTCGGCGAATACACAGCGGCTCGTATTCTTGACGAGGAAGGCTTGGAAATCCTCGATCACAATTGGAGGGACGGGCCGCGCGGTGAACTCGACCTCGTAGCTTACGATGCGCAAGAAATCGTTATTGTCGAAGTTCGCACGAGGATTGGCGACGAGTTCGGATCTGCACTCGAATCTGTTGATTCACTCAAAGTAGCTAAGCTTCGTCGTCTTGCAGTCGCCTGGATCCGAGCGCATAGGATTCATCGACCAATACGGATCGATGTCATGGCAATCACCGTGCCGCGATGCCACCGTCATGAGGTGATCGCAGCTCCCTCAAGCACAGATCTGCGTGCTTTCGGAGCTCAGGTTCAATGGGTTCGCGCGGTCTCATGAAAGTCCGTACAGCTTCGGTGACCTCGATCGCACTGATCGGGCTTGAGGGACATCTTGTTGACGTTGAAGCACACATTGGGCGTGGGCTTGTGGGATTCACGCTTGTCGGATTGCCCGATGCGGCCTTGAGAGAAGCGAAAGACAGGGTGCGTTCCGCATTGCAATCCTCTGATCTCGAAGTCCTTGACCGTCGTATTACGGTCAATCTTTCCCCTGCAGGACTTGCGAAATCTGGATCGGGATTTGATCTTGCAATTGCGATGTCGGTTCTGCTTGCCTGCGGACGAATCACACCCGATCTTTTCACAGGTGCCGTTCTTATTGGGGAGCTTGGACTTGACGGTAGTTTACGACCGGTTCGCGGCATTCTGCCCGGAGTCGTAGCGGCAAAAGGGCTGGGTGCGCAGCGCGTGATTGTGCCTGCGCTTTCAGCTCATGAAGCACAACTTGTCTCCGGTATTGAAGTTCTTGCCTTTGACCATCTCGCCGAACTCGTCGATGCAGCCGGGGGAGTGGCACATAGGAGCACACGCATGGGGAGTGCGCATATTGCAGCTCAGCCACCCATCCCCTCTCCTCCCGAAGTCGATTTACTTGATGTCCGAGGCCAAGATCATGCGATTGATGCTCTTGAGGTGGCAGCTGCTGGAGGACATCATCTTCTCCTTATCGGTGAGGCAGGTTCAGGCAAAACCATGTTGGCTTCACGTTTACCTTCCCTGCTTCCTGATCTTGATGACGCGCTTGCACTTGAGGTATCGGCGCTTCATTCCCTCGCGGGAGTCCTTGGTGAGGAGGGAACTTTAGTGCGTCGCCCACCTTTCCAAGCACCGCATCATTGTGCTTCTACGCCTTCGCTGATCGGCGGAGGGGCGGGGATCGCACTGCCGGGCGCAGTGTCACTTGCGCATGGTGGTGTTCTTTTTCTTGACGAAGCTGCAGAGTTCGCTCCTTCGGTGCTCGATGCACTCAGACAACCTCTGGAAGAACGTGCGATTACGATTCATCGCTCCAAAGGACGCGCCCGCTATCCGGCGGGTTTCCAGCTGGTACTTGCTTCTAATCCGTGCCCGTGTGGAGGAGCGGGCAGGACATGTACTTGCTCTTCTCTTCAACGTCGCCGCTACATGTCACGACTATCCGGGCCTTTGCTTGATCGGATCGATATCACCGTTGAGATGCGCCAACCGACCAGAGCAGACCTACGAAGCAGTCAAGCGCGCACTTCCGCCGAGGTGCGTGTGCGAGTAGAGGAAGCGCGTGGGCGAATGCGTGAGCGTCTTGCAGGGAGCGGATATTCCCTCAATGCGCAGCTGCCAGGAGCTTGGTTAAGAAAACACGGGCGGATACCTGTTGATCTTATCGACCGCCTCGATCGGGCGGTCGATGAACGACACCTCACAATGCGCGGGGCAGACCGGGTACTGAGGCTCATGCGTACCCTGGCTGACCTAGAGGGGCGGGACTATCCGGGCGCGATGGATCTTGCTCGCGCACTCAGTTTGAGAAACGGAGGCCATGATGGCGACGAATGAGGAAAAACACTGTCAGGCCGCATGGTGGACCTGCATCGTCGAGCCTGAGGATCTTCATGCGGCAGCATTGCGCGCAACTTTGGGAGAAGAAGAGGCAATACGTTGGGCCTGTACATCGCGCCCCGGACCGCTTCCTGATACCTTGCGTGCCCTGAGTTCACAATGGTCACAAATGCACGAACGTTGGCGCGCCAGGATTGAAGTGTGTGAAGTTGCACGTGAACTCGATTCCGTGCGCGAACTCGGAGGAAAGTTTCTCATCGCAGAAGATCCTGATTGGCCAGCACTGCTGACAGATTTGGGTGAACGTGCGCCGATCGGTATTTGGCTGCTCGGCACCATGCCCACAGAGCGCACGGTTGCTCTTGTCGGCGCGCGGGCCGCTACTCTTGCCGGTTCGCGCGCAGCGATGGACATCGCCGCACATCTTGGTGAAGAGGGGGTCACAGTGGTGTCGGGAGGTGCTTTCGGTATCGATATTGCCGCGCACCGAGGAGCGCTTGCTGTGAACGGGCACACTGTAGCTGTGATGGCGGGAGGTCTTGAACAGCCTTACCCAAAGGCTCATATTGAGGATTTTCAACGCATCGTCTCTTCCGGTGGTGCTTTGCTTTCTGAATGTCCGCCCTCGTGGAGACCTGCGAAGTGGAGATTCTTGTCACGGAACCGACTGATCGCGGGATTGAGTCGGGCCACAGTTGTTGTTGAAGCAGGCGCACGTTCCGGTGCCCTAGCCACAGCGAGACGCGCTATGGAAATGGGGCGTCCGCTGGGAGCGGTGCCCGGACCGGTTACTTCTGCGTCATCAAGTGGATGTCATGAACTCATCCGCAACGGGGCGATTTTGGTGCGCGATGGTCGTGATGTGCACGAACTTGCCTTTCCCTTTGAGTCGCTTGAACAGGGAGCTCTTTTTGGTGAACCGGTAGAAGAAGACCGCGGGGTCGCGGCTCTTCCGCCGATCACTCGGCGCGTATACGAGGCACTACCGAAGGTATCAAAAACGACACTTCCCAGACTGACACGTGCATCTGGTATGTCTGAACGTGAGGTTATCGCCGCCCTTGCTGAACTGGAACTGTGCGGCCTCGTTGTCTCATCGACGAGGGGGTGGGGTCGTCGCTATTAGGCTGGGATCATGAGTGGTGGAGCAATCGAGCAGTGGAGCGACTATCTGTTGCACACCAAGGGACTGTCAGCGCATACGATTCGCGCGTATTCGGGGGATCTGAGGGCGCTGTGGGCGACGCTCGACTTTACGCCTGACACCTCCTGGGAGCATATTTCCCAGCGACTGACTACCCGTCGTATTCGTCTGTGGTTAGGGATCCAAGCCGAGCAAGGGGCATCGCGTTCCACACTTTCACGTCGCACTTGCGCTGTTCGTAATTTTTGCGCGTGGGCCGCAGAACGCGGATATCTGGACGCCGATCCTTCGCTGGGACTGCAGAGCGCACGGCCCGATCAGAGGCTGCCGCGCATCCTGTCAGCTCAGGATGTGGAGCGGCTTTTAGACGATGTGAGGAGCAGAACGAGCCAGGGGCCGATCGTTTTGCGTGATTGGGCAATCCTGGAGACGATCTACGCTTCTGGGATGCGAGTGAGCGAATTAAGCGGTCTTGACCTTGATTCGGTGGATCTTCTCGCACAGACAGCCAGGGTGATCGGTAAAGGCAATAAAGAACGAATCGTTCCGCTGTCACTCCTCGCAGCACAAGCGATCGGGGAGTGGATCGATCGAGGACGACCCGAATACGTGAATATGCGATCCGGTAGAGCTCTTTTTCTCGGGGAACGCGGTGCTCGGATTAACCCGAGAGTCGTGCGCAAGATGCTTCATCTTGAAACAGCTCGCGCCGGTGTCGCAGATCTTGCTCCACATGCGCTTCGACATTCTGCGGCGACGCACCTCCTGCAAGGCGGAGCGGATCTACGCACGGTCCAAGAGATTTTGGGGCACTCGTCCTTACAGACCACTCAGCGCTATACCCATGTTGATTCTCAGCGTCTTGCAGCGATTTATCGGCAGGCTCATCCGCGAGCTTAAAGTCTTGCGCTGCTTCATTCCCAGGGTTTGAGTCCGAGGGGACCTTGCAGCATTCGGAGGGGATTGATGTAGTGATCTCCCGGAAGTTTTGCGCCCCAATGCAGTCCCGCAGGCTGATGTCCATCGATGAGGAGGCCGATCGCTTGGCCGGGGAGTACTTCTTCGCCGACATCCACGAGTGCGATGACAGGTTCATAGGTGGAACGAATCTGTCCGTGTGATAGGGAAAGTACCGGTCTGTCAGCCAGGACTCCCGCGAAGGCAACCCGTCCTGCTGCGGGGGCAAGGATCAAGCTTCCGCTCTTCAGATCAAGATCCACTCCTCGATGTCCTTTTAACCAGGGGCGTGCGGGTGGATCGAAGGGACGTATGACGGACACGTGCTGTGATGCAGGCCAACGCCACGGCTCAACTGTTGCATTTTCTTGGGGAGGGTGCATGAAGAGCATCGGTATGAGGACCGGGGTGAAAAGAGCGAGTATGCGGTGCATAGTTCATGATGGCGTGCAGTGTGATGCTTCAAGCGTCTTATTGTGTGTGGATTGTGGACGAGGGCGGTGGGGCCGCACTTGTGAATATTGTGAGCGATAAGGGTCACAATTCGGGTTTCAAGAGCAAGATCGAGCATGGTCTAAACTGAGTGAGCACCTGCGCGCAGGTGACTTCGCGCGCCGTTTCTATGCCGCGTCATTGTGAGCGGTTTAGGACATGTCGATTCGGTCCTCTTCGTAGGCTTTCGACGGTTACGGCGCTAGGGCCCCGACAACCCGTCAGGGGCAATAACCGAATTGGGAGTTCGCTCCCACGATCCCGCGTAAGCGGGGGAAGGACGATCATGGCAGTCGTTACCATGCGTCAGCTCCTCGAGTCCGGTGTCCACTTCGGACATCAGACCCGCCGTTGGAACCCGAAGATGAAGCGTTTCATCCTCACCGAGCGCAACGGCATTTACATCATCGATCTTCAGCAGACGATCGCCGATATCGATATCGCCTATGACTTCGTGAAGCAGACGGTTGCTCACGGTGGTTCGATCCTTTTTGTCGGCACAAAGAAGCAGGCGCAAGAGGCCGTCGCAGAGCAGGCGCAGCGCGTGGGAATGCCCTACGTGAATCACCGCTGGCTCGGCGGTATGCTCACTAACTTCTCGACCGTTTCCAAGCGTCTCCAGCGCCTTAAGGAACTTGAGCAGATCGACTTTGATGATGTTGCTTCTTCGGGGCGGACCAAGAAGGAACTTCTCATGATGCGCCGCGAGAAGGACAAGCTCTCGCGTACCCTCGGTGGTATCCGCGACATGGTGAAGGTGCCTTCGGCTGTGTGGATCGTGGATCCCAAGAAGGAACACCTCGCGGTTTGCGAAGCGCGTAAGCTCAACATCCCGATTGTTGCGATTCTCGATACGAATGCGGATCCGGATGAGGTTGATTACCGTATTCCCGGCAACGATGATGCCATCCGCGCCGTCGCTCTGCTGACCCGTGTGATCGCTGACGCTGTTGCAGAGGGTCTTCTTGCGCGCTCTGAAACTCGTAAGTCAGCCGGTTCGACTGAGACCGTTGCTGAGCCTCTTGCCGAGTGGGAACGTGAACTCCTCGAGGGTGAGACCGTGGATCCCGTCGTTGAGGTTGCCAGTGAGGAAACGGTCGTCGAGGCCGAGACCCCCGCACCCGCACAGGACTGAGCCCTACCGGAACGAAAGGAAACGTCAATGGCGAATTTCACCGCTGCCGACGTGAAGGCGCTGCGTGAGCAGACCGGCGCCGGAATGATGGATGTCAAGAAGGCTCTCACCGAGGCCGATGGCGATGCCGAGAAGGCGCTTGAGATTATCCGTCTGAAGGGTCTGAAGTCCCTCTCGAAGCGCGAGGGACGCCAGGCTTCTGCAGGTCTCCTCGCGGCTGAAGTTGACGGGGGCGTTGGTGTTCTCGTCGAGGTCAACTCTGAGACCGACTTCGTTGCGAAGAACCAGAAGTTTATCGATTTCGCAAACGAGGTTCTCGCGGCTGCTGTTGCTTCGAAGGCAGCGGATCTTGAGTCTCTGCTTGCCGCACCCCTGGGGGATGAGACCGTTCAGGACAAGCTCAACGCTATGGCTGCCGTCATCGGTGAGAAGCTTGAGATCCGCCGCGTGGTTCGTGTCGAGGGCGAGCACGTTGCTCTGTACCTCCACCAGACCAGCCCTGACCTGCCCCCGCAGGTTGGTGTTTTCGTCGTCACCGACGCCGCTGGTGCTGCCGTCGCTCACGACATTGCAATGCACGTTGCGGCCTACATGCCCGCTTACCTCGATCGTGATCACGTCCCGGCTGATGTCCTTGAAAAGGAGCGTCAGACCCTCGTGAAGATCACCCTCGAAGAGGGCAAGCCGGAGAACATCGTGGATAAGATCGTCGCCGGTCGCCTTGAAGCGTACTTCAAGGACAATTGCCTGGTCGATCAGGCATTCGCGCGCGATCCTTCAAAGTCGGTCGCTCAGGTGCTCGCCGAGGCGGGCGCAACCGTGACGCAGTTCGTTCGCGTTCACGTCGGAGCCTGAGCCAAGGTCGATGGCCCCGCCCTTCGGGCGGGGCCATCACGGTACACGAGCCTTTCTGGATTTTCACCACTCCAAGGAGACCCGCATATGGCAAAACCCCGTAGAGTTCTTCTCAAACTGTCAGGAGAGGCATTTGGCGGCGGTGCCGTTGGCCTCGATCCCACAATCGTGAGAGACATTGCCTCTCAGATCGCCACCGCTGTTCGTCGTGGTGTCGAAGTTGCGATCGTTGTGGGTGGCGGTAATTTCTTCCGTGGTGCCGAGCTGGCTCGTGCGGGAATGGATCGTTCGCGTGCAGACTACATGGGGATGCTCGGCACGGTAATGAATGCGCTGGCACTTCAGGATTTCATTGAGCACTCGGGTGTTCCCGCGCGTGTCCAAAGTGCGATCACGATGACTCAAGTCGCAGAACCTTACATTCCGCTGCGTGCGATCCGTCATATGGACAAAGGTCGCGTGGTGATTTTCGGGGCAGGTGCAGGAATACCTTTCTTCTCCACGGATACTGTTTCCGCCCAACGTGCCCTTGAGACCCATTGCGATGAAATCCTCGTGGCAAAGAATGGCGGGGATGGAGTGTATGACGCGGATCCTCGAACGCACCCTCACGCCCGTAAACTCGATCATGTGACCTACTCGGATGCTCTCGCGAAGGAACTCAAGGTCGTCGATGCGACAGCATTGGCTCTGTGCAGGGACAATGGATTAACGATGCGAATCTTTGGGATGTCCGAACCAGGAAACGTAACCGCAGCACTTCTCGGTGAGGGAATCGGTACCCTTGTCGATGCCACAGACTGAACAACATAGGAGCCACCAGTGATCGATGACATCCTCCTCGAAGCTGAGGATAAGATGGGCCGCGCCGTTGAGGCAGCATCACACGAGTTCGGGAACATCCGCACGGGTCGCGCGACTGCGGGGATGTTCGACAAGATCCTCGTTGACTACTACGGCGCGCCGACACCCATGCAACAGCTTGCATCTTTCCAGATTCCAGAGGCACGCACTGTCCTCATTTCTCCCTTTGACCGAAGTGCTACGGCTGAGATCCTCAAAGCCCTGCGTGAATCCGATCTCGGTGTGAACCCGACGGATGATGGAAACGTCATCCGCGTGGTTTTCCCTGCCCTTACGCAGGAACGCCGTCGGGAGTACGTGAAGCTGGCAAAAACGAAAGCTGAAGATGCGCGCGTCGCTGTCCGTAACATCCGCCGCAAGGCAAAAGAATCCCTTGATCGTCTGAAGAAAGACGGTGAAGCCGGAGAAGACGAGGTCGAGCGCGCAGAAAAGAGCCTTGAAACGCTCACGAAGAGCCATGTTGATCAGATCGATAAGCTCCTCGCTTCAAAGGAAAGTGAACTCCTGACCCTGTGAGCCCGATGAATTCCCCTTCGCTCCTGAGTCGGATCCTGCGTCCGCTTCCGACTCAGGAGGGGAAGCCTCTCGCTGCGACCGGTCGCGCCGGTCGCCATTTACCCGCTGCTCTCACAACGGGAGCTGTACTGATCGCTGCAGCGGGTCTCCCTCTTTTCTTCGCGCCTGCCGTGTATGTCGCGGTCATCTGCATTTTCATCCTCGGCGCCTTATGGGAACTGGGGGGCGCTTTCGCGCGTCTGGGTACTCACCTCACAATGGCTCCGCTTTACGTGGGTGCGATCGGTATGGCGGTATGCGCCTGGACTCTTGGCGCAGAAGCCCTCCTTTTCGCTCTTTACGCAACGGTATTTGCTTGCGTAGCGTGGCGGATTCTGGATTCAGAACCAAAGGGGAGAGTCAGCGATGTTGTCTCCTCGGTCTTCGCTGCGGTGTACGTGCCTTTCCTCGCCTCCTTCGTCCTTTTGATGCTCAGAGACTTTGGCCCCTGGCTGATCCTCATCTACATCGCCCTCGTAGTGGCCAATGACACAGGAGGCTGGGCTGTCGGTGTCATGATGGGCAAGCATCCTATGGCCCCTAAACTTTCACCGAAAAAATCCTGGGAGGGATTCATCGGCTCTGCGTGCGCAACGATCGTCGTGGGTGTGGGATCTTTCCTTGCTTTTGACGGACACTGGGCCTTCGGATTGCTTGCTGGGATCGGGGCGTGTGTGATCGGCACAATCGGAGACCTGACTGAATCGTTGATGAAACGTGAAGCGGGACTTAAAGATATGTCGCGTCTTCTCCCTGGGCACGGTGGTCTTCTTGATCGCCTCGATGCGCTTTTAATGGTCGCGCCCTTTATGCACCTCATCTACTCTCTTGCTTTCTAGGAGTCTTGTGAGCACACGCGCTGGTATGCCTCGTCCTGAGGTGCGTCCGACCGATCAGCCACCCGAAGGGGCTGTGAGCGCGGATGCTCAGCCGATGCTTTCTTTCACTCCGAAGCGACGAGGGAAAGCTCCAACGCATCTGGTGGATCTCGATTTAGCCGCCCGCAAGAAGGCGCTCACAGATCTGGGGTTACCCGCTTTTCGTGCCGATCAGCTGTCGCGGCACTACTTTGATCGTTTCACCGTAGATCTTCAGCAGATGCCAGACATCCCTGCGTCGATGCGTGACGCGATTGCCTCCTTACTTCCATCCCTTGTCGAGCCGGTCATTACTCAGCGGGCCGATGAAGGCATGACCCTGAAACATCTATGGCGACTTTTTGATGGTGCCACGGTGGAATCGGTTCTCATGCGCTACCCCCAACGCACCACACTGTGCGTCTCCTCTCAGGCGGGCTGCGGAATGGCGTGTCCTTTCTGTGCAACCGGGCAGATGGGACTTTCGCGTAATCTTTCAACCGCTGAAATTATCGATCAGGTACGTCAAGCTCAGTTTGCCTGTCGCACAGGTGAACTTTCGGGTGGACCGACCCGTCTGACGAACATCGTGTTCATGGGTATGGGGGAACCTTTGGCAAACTACAAGGCCGTCATCGCGGCGTTGCATCGCCTGATCGACCCGAGCCCTGAAGGTTTTGGAATGTCAGCGCGTCACATCACGGTGTCCACAGTTGGCCTTGTCCCTGCAATCGACAAGCTTGCACGCGAAGGGCTTCCTGTGACACTGGCCATCTCACTGCACGCTCCTGATGATGATTTGCGTGATGAGCTCATTCCGGTGAACTCGCGATGGAAGGTGGCGGAGTTACTCGATGCTGCTCGACGTTACTTCCTGGCTACAGGGAGGCGGGTATCAATCGAATACGCACTCATCAAAGACATGAACGATCACGTCAGACGAGCAAAACTCCTCGCAGATGAACTCAATGCACGAGGTAAAGGATGGGCGCACGTCAATCCAATTCCTTTGAATCCGACACCGGGAACGATCTGGACAGCCTCGACACGACGCGCACAGAACGCATTTCTTGCGACTCTGCGCGACAATGGGATCTCAACCTCGATCCGCGACACACGCGGGTCCGATATCGATGGAGCATGTGGACAGCTTGCGACTGCGGTAAAGGATTCGCATCGATCTGCAGAGCTGAACACTTTGGAAGGAAATAAGAGGGCCAATGAGTGACGCATTCCCCACGACGGGTTTTTGGAAGCACGGTTACGCACCGGAATGCGTGGATGCCTTCTTCAAGGATGCGCGCAGTGCCTACGAGGGCGGGGTCCCAGCTGAACAGTTCTCAGCTCAGCAGGTCCGTCAAGCGACCTTCCCTTTAAAACGCCGCGGATATCAAATCGACGCT
This sequence comes from Pauljensenia sp., assembly GCA_029983625.1. GTDB lineage: Bacteria > Actinomycetota > Actinomycetes > Actinomycetales > Actinomycetaceae > Pauljensenia. The sequence goes on from JASBZF010000003.1 coordinate 14,726, forward strand.
GTCGATGCGGCGATGAATCGTCTTGAGGCGGCTTTTGTGCAGAGAGATCGCGCTGACCACGTTGCGGTAAACGGTGAGTCTGCTTGGTTAGAGCAAGTTGCTGATCGGGCAACAACTCTTTACGAGCGTCTCCTGCGTCCTCGTGGTGAGCGTTTTGCGAATCCAGAATCCGGGCGAGGCTATGACAAAAATGCGGTGGACGATCTGCTTGATCGTCTCGCCGCCTATTTCGATGCGGGCGAACCCCTCAGCGTTGACGAGGTTCGTCTTTCGGTGTTCCGTCCTGCACGAGGGAAAAAGGCATACGCTGAAGGCCCGGTTGATGCGTATTTGGGGCGTGCCGTCGAGATTCTGCTCGCTGTCGAATGAACACTGGAAACACTGCGCCTTCTGTTCGACAGCTCGTTATTTTAGGGTCAACCGGGTCGATCGGCACTCAAGCATTGGACGTGGTGCGCGCCCACCCTCATCGCTTTGAAGTTGTCGCTTTAGCCGCCGGAGGCGGCAACCTTGAACTCCTGGCCCAACAGGTGGTGGAGTTCAATGTTCCCTTCGTCGCTGTTGCTGCGCGTCGCGCCGATGAGCTTGCTGAGCTGATCGGCGAGCTTGACCCGAAGACCAGCACTGAGATCCGTCAAGGACATGACGCAGTAAACGAGCTTGCAGCATTCGTTCCCGAAGGGACAGTGCTGAATGGCATCACCGGGGGAGTGGGGCTTGAAACGACCCTGAGCGCCTTAGGATCGGGGGCGCGACTCGCCCTCGCCAATAAGGAATCTCTCGTTGTCGGGGGGCACCTTGTGAAAAGTGCCTGTGTGCGTCCCGGTCAGATCGTTCCGGTCGATTCTGAACATTCCGCCATCGCGCAAGCGCTTGCTTCGGGTGTTCATGAAAAAGGGTTATGTTCACCTGTGCTTTCGGGGCGAAGCGAAGTCGCTGATCTTGTCCTGACCGCATCCGGGGGGCCTTTCCGCGGAAAACGACGGGCAGAACTTCAGAGCGTGACACCCGCTGAGGCACTTGCGCATCCGACCTGGGACATGGGGCCGGTTGTCACGATCAACTCGTCCACACTCGTGAACAAAGGGCTTGAGCTGATCGAAGCGCATCTTCTCTTTGATGTCGCTCCCGAACATGTTCTTACCACCGTGCATCCGCAGTCCATTGTGCATTCGATGGTGACCTGGATTGATGGCGCCACAACCCTCCAGGCCTCGATGCCGGATATGCACCTCCCCATCGCTCTTGGACTGACGTGGCCAGAACGACTCTTGGAGGTCGAGCCTGCGCTTGCCTGGACTTCCCCGCAGAATTGGACTTTTGAAGCAATTGATGAAGATACCTTTAAAGCGGTGAGACTTGCTCGTGCGGCTGTTGCTGCTTCTGCGACGCATCCGGCGGTCTACAACGCCGCGAATGAGGTTTTTGTTGATGCTTTCTTGAAGGGACGACTCGCATGGCTGGAGATCGTCGATTTCCTTGAAGAGGTCCTTGAGGCTCACGAGGGGATGAGCGACCCGACACTCGATGACATCCTGGGTGTTCAAGAATGGGCGTGCTCGTATGCGCGCGACTACGTATCGCAAGGAGGCCGAGGGTGAGCGGATCGTTCTGGGGGATCGGGGCGATCATCGTGGGCTTGATCCTGTCTGTTGCTCTTCACGAGCTGGGCCATTTCTTGCCTGCCAAACGTTTTGGCGCGTTGGTGCCTGAGTTCGCAGTGGGCTTTGGCCCTGCACTGTGGAAGCGGGAACGCGGCGGAACTGTGTATGCGATTCGAGCGCTTCCGCTGGGCGGATATGTGCGTATTTTGGGAATGTTTGCTCCTGGCGCATCCTCGCGTAAACGCACGCGGCGCGATGGGAAACCTACTCTTGCTGAAGAGGCTCGTATTGCTTCTCGTCAAGAGCTTCCGCTCGGATGCGAGCATCGGGCTTTTTACCGTTTGTCCTGGTGGCGTAAAGCGATCGTCATGGTCTGCGGTCCGCTTGTGAATCTCGTTCTCGCTCTCGTCTTCTTAATGGGCGCAATGATGGGAATTGGCTCACCGGCACCAACTTTGACTTTAGAGTCTGTAGATCGCAATGTTGTGTCCTCAGTCGGTGATCTTCCCGGACCGGCATATGAGGCGGGCCTTCATGCAGGAGACACGATCGAAGCGGTGAACGGACAGGTGGTGAAAGACTGGTCGCATTTTCAAGAGCTTGTGGCAACAAGCGGCGATCAGGACATGGAAGTCACATATCGGCATGAGGGACTCAGCCGGAGTGTCCGTCTGCACGCAGTGGCCACACCTCAGGGAGGGTATGTTCTCGGTGTTGTCAGTGCTGTCGAATATCGTCGAGCGAGTCTGCTTGACACCCTCGCAGCCTATGGGCGTCTTATGGGAGGGACAGCTTCGGCCATTGTGAGGCTTCCTGTGGCTGTATGGGACGTGGGTGTGGCTTTGTTCACCGGTGCGGAACGTGATGGTGCAGGTCTGATGTCCATTGTCGGTATTGGACGGATTGCAGGGGAAGTGACCGCTGCTCCACCTTTCCTCGGTATCGAAGGTGCGTTGCATAAGTGTGCGATCATCCTTTCGCTTCTGGCTTCGCTGAATATGGCCTTGGGGCTTTTTAATCTCATTCCCTTACCGCCCCTTGATGGTGGGCATATCGCCGGTGCGCTGCTGGAAGGCGCGAAGGGTTTTTCTTCTCGTTTTCGAGGACGTGAGACACCCGGATACGTGGATACGGCGAGGCTCGTTCCATTGACCTGGTGTGTGGCCACTGTGCTCATCGCACTGACAGTGCTTCTCGTTCTGGCTGATATCATCTCGCCTCTGACACTTCGATAGGACAGGCTGTGACCATCGCTCATCCCTTCACGAATGATTACTCGCGTTCTGCGCACCCGAAGATTCTGGAAGATCTCGTTTGCTTGGGTACGCGCGCTTTCGAGGGCTACGGCTGTGATGAACTCACTACTCAGGCGTCGCAGCTCATTCTTGAGGCATGTGAGGCTCCCGAAGGAGCGGTATACCTTGTCCACGGCGGTACGCAGGTCAATGCCCTTTACGTTGACTTCGTTGTGCGTCCCTGGCAGTCGGTGGTCTGCGTCGAATCCGGTCACATTGCCACCCATGAGGCCGGTGCTGTGGAACATCTCGGTCATCGTCTCGTCACTTTGCCCGCCGACGAGGGGAGGATGGACGCTGCGGTTTTAGAGGACTATCTGCGTTCCTGGAGGGACTCGCAGCTCAGAGAGCACATGACAGAACCGGGGCTCGTCTATATTTCACAGCCGACGGAACTGGGAACGCTGTATTCACGAAAACAACTTGAAGCACTGGCGCGTGTGTGCCGTTCTTTCGATGTCGGCTTGTACGTCGATGGCGCGCGCATGGGCTATGGCTTGGCTTCGGAAGCAAACGACGTGTCACTTGCTGATTTGTCTCGATTGACCAATGCCTTCACAATCGGTGGAACGAAGTGTGGGATGCTCTTCGGTGAAGCCCTTGTCATCCCAGATGCGGCTCATGCGGGGTCGATGCGGACCCTCATTAAAGCGCACGGGGCACTTCTTGCGAAGGGCTGGCTTCTTGGGGTGCAATTCCTCACGATGTTCCGTGATGACCTCTACACCTCGATTACAAGAACCGCGAATGAGCGGGCATCGCGCTTGACTGCAACTTTCATTGATGCCGGTTTCGAGATGCTGATTGCTTCACCGACCAATCAGATTTTCCCCGTACTTCCCCTTGAGCTTGCGCGTGAACTCATCGAAACATTCGGGGTGTACGAGTGGGAGCCGGTCGGAGAATCACGCCTGTGTGTGCGTGTTGTTGTGTCGTGGGCGACTACGGACGAGGACGAAGCTGCTTTGCATGAGTGGGTGCGCTCTCACGCTCTGCGCTGAGAAGACAGGATGGGCCAAACTGGAAAATCGCGTACCGCGACAGGGAAGAGATGAGCCAACTGTGCATTCTTTCTACACAGGTGTTCTCTGCGATGACGGAAGAAGTAAGAGGGCCTCGCCCTCGTCGATATCTTCGAGGCATCTCTTCGTCACCGAATGCGCGATAATGACTAAGTGACTGAGATTTCTCTGGGGATGCCCCACGTCAAGCCCGCACCGTTCCCACGTAGGCAGACTCGTCAGATCTCGGTGGGTTCAGTTCGTGTTGGCGGTCAAGCTCCCGTTTCTGTTCAGTCGATGACGACCACAAAGACGCATGACATCGGTGCCACTCTCCAACAGATTGCTGAACTCACGGCCGCCGGGTGCGACATTGTGCGCCTTGCGTGTCCGACGGATAAGGATGCCGAGGCATTATCGGTGATCGCACAACGGTCACGGATACCCATCATCGCGGATATTCACTTCAATCCCAAGTATGTTTTTGCCGCAATTGACGCGGGCTGTGGGGCTGTCCGTGTGAACCCTGGCAATATTCGAAAGTTCGACGATCAAGTCAAAGAGATCTGCAAGGCGGCTTCAGATGCGGGTGTGTCCTTACGGATCGGTGTGAATGCCGGATCGCTCGACCCGCGTCTGCTGAAGAAATACGGCAAAGCAACCCCGGAAGCGCTTGTTGAGTCAGCGGTATGGGAAGCTTCCCTTTTTGAGGAAAACGACTTTCACGACTTCAAGATTTCCGTGAAGCATCACGACGTCTTAACAATGATCGAGGCGTACCGTCTTTTGTCGCAGCAAGGCGATTGGCCTTTACATCTTGGGGTGACCGAGGCCGGTCCTGCCTTCCAAGGGACGATCAAATCTGTTTCAGCTTTCTCGGTCCTCCTGTCGGAAGGAATTGGCGACACGATCCGGGTTTCCCTGTCGGCACCTCCGGTCGAAGAGGTCAAAGTCGGCACGAAGCTCTTGGAATATATGGGTTTGCGTGATCGGACACTGGAAATCGTGTCGTGTCCCTCGTGTGGCCGTGCCCAGGTGGATGTGTGGACGCTTGCGGAAGAGGTCACTGAAGGACTGAAAGATCTGAAAGTTCCGCTTCGAGTCGCTGTGATGGGATGCGTAGTCAACGGTCCAGGTGAGGCCCGTGAGGCGGATCTGGGGGTGGCATCAGGCAATGGCAAGGGACAGATTTTCATTCGCGGCGAGGTTGTCCAGACTGTTCCCGAAGATCAGATTGTTGATACCCTGATTCGGATGGCGAATACTCTTGCCGAAGAGATGGGCATGGAAGCAGGTCAAGCTTCGGTTGAAGTTCTTCCTGTGATTCGCTGAAATGAAGATCCCTTTACCAATAAAGGAGAGAAAATGAAGAAAAGATATGCCTGCGCTCTTGGGTGTGCCGCAGTCGCTGCGGGTGCTTGGGCAACTGGATTTCCGCGACGAATCGGATTGACCGCTTCACAAGCATCCCTCTCACTTCCCGGTGATCTCCTTTTGCCTAATCCCGGTGTTGTTGTTGACCGGGGGATTCGTATTGATGCGCCGATTGAGGCGGTGTGGCGTATCCTGGATGCCGCATACGAGGGCGATGAGGCGAGTGTCGTAGATCGGGAAGAGAACTCGCATCTTCTTCTGCGAGTGCCAGCTCCGGGATATGAGGAGGAAGAACGTTCAGGTACCTGCGTTTTTGCTCTCCTTCCTTTGCCTCAAGGACGCACGCTTCTTCATGTACGAGAGCGTCATGCCTCACGAGTTGATGTCTCCAATGCAGTCCTTCTTGCGTTTTTGACACTGGAGTCTGTCTCGACGATGCGGATGCTTTTCGACATTCGTTCAGCTGCTTGCTCCTGATCGTTTTTCTTCGCCTGGTGTCGTGCGCTCTGAGCTAAGCGAATAGACGGAGTAAACCGAGTAAACTGAAGCTGACTGTGCGCTTGGGAGCGCGGGTTGTGGCCAAAGGAGGAGCACAATGGCACATTGGGGTGCGCTTGCGATGCTCGTCGTGACAGGCATGGTGATTTTGTCTGCCTGGGCCTTCATGTGGTGTGGCTTAACCTGTGTGATACGTCGGATCACTTTTGAACGCCTCTACCCCTGGGCACCCCGCGCTGCGATTCCGAAGGTGCAGGCGATGATGTGGCCGGCGATGCCCCTACTCGGATTCGCTTGGATCGGCGTGGCAGGAATGGATATACGCATTGCATCGGGGCGGGATCCGCTGGTCGCAGCGCTCTTTGTTGCCTTGCTTTTCGTGCTGGTCCTCATCCTTGCCGTGCTTGCGCTGTGCGATCACAAGCTTCCTGACTATTGCTACCCCGGTTGGAGAGCGAAACGCTACTACCTGAAGCATCCTGAGTGTGCAAAAAAGGAATTGGATGCGCCCACCTATCGTCATCTCCTGAGCATTTCTTAACTGCTTGAGCCGATAGAAGCGGGATAGAGTCGCAGCGTTTCGATCCGGTGGACTAATCTGGAGCGGTGCTGAGAACTCTGTCTACTTACTTCCTTCGAACGCTACGTGAAGATCCGGCTGATGCTGAAGTTGATTCTCATAAGCTGTTGATCCGAGCCGGTTATGTGCGTCGTACTGCGCCTGGTATCTACACCTGGCTCCCGCTTGGGTTGAGGGTCTTACGTAAAATCGAAAATATCGTGCGTGAAGAGATGGATCGGATGGGTGCCCAGGAGGTCCTGTTCCCAGCTCTTTTACCTGCAGATCCCTATAAGGCGACACATCGTTGGGAAGAATACGGACCGACCCTTTTCAAGGTTGTGGATCGTAAGGGCGGAGATTATCTTCTCGCTCCCACCCATGAGGAGATGTTTACGCTCCTCGTGAAGGATCTGTACTCTTCCTACAAGGATCTACCGACTACCTTGTACCAGATCCAAACGAAGCACCGTGATGAAGCTCGTCCTCGTGCGGGTTTGATCCGAGGCCGTGACTTCGTGATGAAAGACGCCTATTCTTTCGACATTGATGAAGAAGGCTTGGAAGTCTCCTACTTGGCTGAGCGGGAAACCTACGAAAGGATTTTCACTCGTCTTGGTGTTGAATACGTGATCGTTTCGGCGATGTCGGGCGCGATGGGCGGTTCGCGATCAGAAGAGTTCCTCCATCCGAGTCCTATCGGTGAAGATACCTTTGTGCGTTCGCCGGGCGGATATGCGGCGAATGCTGAAGCTGTGACCACTCCGGTGCCAGCTCCGCTGGATGCAACAGGTGTTGGCCCGGCGAGGGTTGTTCCCACTCCTGACGCCGCGACGATCGAATCCTTGGTGGATCTGCTCAATTCTGAGTATCCGCGCGAGGATGGGCGCCCCTGGAATGCGGCGGATACTTTAAAGAATGTTGTTGTGCGCCTCAGGCACCCTGATGATCGGACTGAGCTGCTCGTTGTGGGGATTCCCGGAGATCGGGAAGTGGATATGAAACGTCTTGAGGCTTCCCTTGCTCCTGCCGAGGTCGAAATGGCCGTTGACGAGGATTTTGAGGCGCATCCTGAGCTTGTTCGCGGCTATATCGGTCCGCAGGCGGTCGGTCCGAACTGCCCGACCCGCGTTGTGGATGAGGAAGGGGCTGTGAGCGGGTCGATCCGTTACCTCGTTGATCCGCGCATTGTCGAGGGGACGAGCTGGGTGACCGGCGCAAACCGCGAGCGTCACCATGTGCTGAACCTTGTCATGGGCCGTGATTTTAACGTCGATGGCACAATCGAAGCCGCTGAGGTGCGTGAGGGCGATGAAGCACCGGACGGTTCTGGACCGCTTCATTTAGAGCGCGGTATCGAAATCGGTCATATCTTCGCTCTTGGGCGCAAATACTCTGAGGCATTGGGCCTGAAGGTTCTTGATGAGAACGGGAAGTCACGGATCGTCACAATGGGTTCCTATGGAATCGGTGTTTCCCGTGTGCTTGCGGCTCTTGCGGAATCGAATCATGATGAGGCGGGCCTTGCCTGGCCCGCACAGATCGCTCCCTTCGATGTGCATGTCCTTGCTACCGGTAAAGATGATGAGGTTTTCCGCACGGCACGTGAACTCGCTGAACGTCTTGAGGCCTCCGGGCTTGACGTGATTGTTGATGATCGACGTAAAGTCTCTGCCGGTGTGAAGTTCGCGGATGCGGAACTCATCGGCATACCTTTAGCCCTGGTTGTCGGTCGCGGATTGGCATCGGGTACGGTCGAATTGCGTGAACGTGCCTCGGGTAAAAGAACGGAATTGCCGCTTGCTGAAGCTTGTGACGCGGTTCGTAACGCGCATGACACTTTGATGGGAGGGAATCGATGACGTACCGTGAAATCCGTATCATCGGCGACCCGGTATTGCGCACGCCCTGCGAGGAAATTCGCGACATCGATCAATCGGTGAAGTTACTCGTTGAAGATCTGCTCGAGAACGTGGATATGGAGGGGCGTGCGGGTCTTGCCGCAAACCAAATCGGTGTGGGACTGCAGGCTTTTTCCTACAACATTGATGGCGAGATTGGCTACGTTCTCAATCCGAAGATCGTTGCCTTGTCCGAGGACGAATATCAAGATGGTGACGAAGGGTGCCTTTCTGTTCCGGGTCTGTGGTATCCGACGCATCGCGCCTGGTATGCGCGAGTCGAAGGTATCAATCTAGACGGTAAGCCGATTACGGTCGAGGGCGAAGAACTGATGGCCCGCTGTCTTCAGCACGAAACCGATCATCTCAACGGCATGATCTACATTGATCGTCTGGATCGCAAGACCCGGAAGAAAGCGCTGCGAGATATTCGCAATTCACATTTTTAAATGTGTGAGCTGATTCTTTTGGCCGCGCCGTCGTTGAGGTGGCGCGGCCAAAAGGCTACAGTAGGCACTGACACCGTGATTCAAAGCGACGGGTTGTGTAGGACGTAGGGGAAGACGCTCCTCATCAACAACCGGAGGTCACTTTGAGAGGGACATACACTCGCGGTGTACTTTTCGTACACTCAACTCCTCCCGCGCTGTGCCCACACATCGAGTGGGCAGTGGGCGCTGCCTTGGGGCAGGAGATTCATCTCCAGTGGACAAAGCAGGAAGCTGCTCCAGGACTTGTGCGTTCTGAATTCTCCTGGGTGGGTTCCCTGGGTTCGGGTGCGCGTCTCGCCTCCGCCCTACGCGGATGGGAGCATTTACGTTACGAAGTGACGGAGGAAGCAACAGCCAGCACCGACGGCGGTCGCTGGTCGCACACTCCCGCCCTCGGCATCTTTCATTCGCAGATGGATTCCGCAGGAAACATCGTGATCCCTGAAGATCGGATCCGCGCCGCCCTCGAACGTGCGCACACTATGGAAGCCCTACGAGAAGGTCTTGATCTGGCTCTCGGACAAGCATGGGATGATGAGCTTGAGCCTTTCCGTCACGCGGGCGCGGGAGCCCCGGTTCGCTGGTTGAATAACCGGGTTGGGTAAATGGGCTCGATTGCAGAACTTCTCGGCTATTCTCTTGCGCCTCAGCCCGATCCTGCAGGCGATGATGACGCTTCCCACGATTTACCTGCGAGCTCACAGGCAGAACTTGCGCGACAGGTCGCTATGGAGGCTGTACTTGAAGAGAGCGGTTTAGAGCCGGAAGCTGCTCGGGCAGATCTGACTCTTCAGGGGGATTTGGATCTGGATGATTTGGGATTGTACGCCATTGTCGCCAGGATTGAACACGATTTATCGCTAGTACTGCCCGATGATGTTGTTGAATCGTGGGAAACTTTAGGTGCGCTTCTAGACGATGTGGTCAATGCTGTGCATCCTGAGAAGAGGAGGAACTGACGTGGGACGAGCCTTTCGGACAGAAGAAGACCTTTTAGGAACTCGTGAGGTTCCGCTTGAGGCATATTGGGGGATCCATACCTTAAGGGCGATTGAGAACTACAGGATCTCCGGTCTGACGATCGGCGATGAGCCTGCCTTTATTCGAGGCATGGTGAAAGTCAAGAAAGCGAGTGCGCTTGCAAATCTTGAACACGGTATCCTCCCACCTCCTATCGCGCAAGCAATTGTCTGGGCGTGCGATCAGATCCTTGAAGAAGGCCGCTGTCTCGATCAGTTCCCGATTGATGCCTTCCAAGGAGGTGCGGGAACGAGCGTCAATATGAATACGAATGAGGTTGTCGCTAATCTCGCACTTGAGTATTTGGGATTCGCTAAGGGACGTTATTCCCACGTGAATCCGAACGATCATGTGAATAAGTCACAGTCAACGAATGATGCGTATCCCACTGGTTTCCGTCTCGGTCTCCACGAGAAAGTCGAAGGACTTATCGGTGAACTGGAGCATCTCATTGATTCCCTCCACGCTAAGGGGAGGCAATATGCGCATGTGTTGAAGATGGGACGCACTCAGCTTCAAGACGCGGTTCCTATGAGCCTTGGTCAAGAGTTCGAAGCATTCGGTGTTCTTCTCGGAGAGGAAATCCCGAGGCTGCGCAATAACTCCAGTTTGCTTCTTGAAGTGAATCTTGGTGCGACTGCGATTGGCACAGGCTTAAACACTCCCGAGGGCTATCAAGAGACCGTGGTGCGTCATTTGAAGAAGATCACGGGACTCGATATTCGTGGCGCAGAAAATTTGCTGGAAGCAACAAGTGATACTGGCGCGTATGTTTCTATGCACGCTGCGATTAAGCGTCTTTGCGTCAAGCTGTCAAAAATCTGCAACGATCTGCGTCTTTTGTCTTCAGGGCCGAGGGCGGGACTGGGTGAAATCCGTCTTCCTGAGCGTGCGGCGGGTTCTTCGATTATGCCGGCGAAGGTGAATCCAGTCATTCCCGAGGTCGTTAATCAGGTCTGTTTTAAAGTCATAGGAAATGACGTTGCTGTGACATTCGCAGCGGAAGCCGGTCAGCTCCAGCTCAATGTCATGGAACCGGTGATCGCACTGTCCCTCTTTGAATCAATCAATCTGCTGACGAACGCTATGCGCACACTGCGTGAGTTCTGCATTATCGGGATCGAAGCGAATGAGGAGGTCTGCCGGAACAATGTGCTCAATTCGATTGGCATTGTCACCTACCTCAACGAGGTGATCGGTCATGCAAACGGTGATCTTGTCGGTCGTGAGTGCGCAAGGAGCGGACGAAATGTTCGCGAGGTTGTTCTCGAAATGGGATTACTCGATGAAGCAACCCTTGACGACTTACTGTCCGTTGACAATCTTTTACGTCCCAAGTATCGCGATGTGCGTTACTACTCTGGGGCAGATCCTTCAGTTGTTGAGACCCTGAGTGAGGAATGAACGCGAAGCGGCTGCGGCGGTCATTGATGCTCTCCGCGTTTTTCGTGTGCTGAGCATGTCGGTTTTACGGGTCGTGTCGCTGTGTCAGCGCCGACATGGCGCACCCGTATTGCCTCGTCTTTCCCGCTAGGATCATCGGGGCAGAAAGGAGTCCTCGTGGCGAAACTCTATTACCGGTACGGGGCGATGAACTCGGGTAAGTCAACGGCTTTGCTTCAGGCGGCGTACAACTATGAGGAACGCGGGCAGCGTGTCCTTTTAGCAAAGCCTTTCGTGGACACGAAGGGCGAAAGGATGATTGTCTCGCGTCTCGGGGTTGCGCGAGAGGTGGATCTCCTTGTTGAGTCGGGTGTCGATATTTACACTTTAGTGAGCAGAATCGCTGACGAGGGCGCTGCCCAAGGTGAGCCGATCGCATGTCTTCTCGTGGATGAAGCGCAATTCCTTGAAGAATCCCAAGTCGATGACCTCTTAAAACTTGCGGTGTGTGCTTCTATTCCGGTTCTTGCCTATGGGATCAGGACTGACTTTCAGACGCATTCTTTCTCAGGGTCTCGTCGTCTTCTTGAAGTCGCGCATTCTTTGGAAGAACTGAAAACGATCTGTCGCTGTGGGCGTAAAGCCATGTTCAACGGGCGCAAAGTGGGGGACACTTTCGTGTTCGACGGTGTGCAGGTGGCTATTGACGGCGTTGAGGTGACCTACGAGTCTTTGTGTCCGTCCTGCTATCTGCAAGCCGGGGGAGTGCTTCCTTATCGCGCAGCACGGAATATGTAATGTGCTGTGCTTTTGAGCTGTTGTGTTAAAACCTTGGTGTCCTCGTCTGTATAAGACGAGGACACCAAGGAATGAGCGACTTTACGCAGCGCAGAGTCTCATTGCGCGCCGGGGCGAGGAGCCGCGTCGATGGCGGTGTTGAAGAGGTCGTATTTGGCGATTGCCTGACCAAGGATCGCGCGATTAATACGTCCCTGGTCGGCGAGTGCCTGGAGGGTACGCACCACGAGGGATTCAGCATCGATATGGAAATAACGGCGGGCAGCGCGGCGGGTGTCTGAGATACCGAAACCGTCTGCGCCGAGTACACGGTACTCGCCGGGGATCCAGGGTCGGATCATATCTTGCGTGAGCGAATCGAAGTCGGAAGTTGCAAGGAACGGGCCTTCAGCTCCCGCTAATTGTTGGCTGAGGAACGCAGTGCGCGGGGCTTCTTCGGGGTGGAGGAAGTTGTGCTCATCGCTTTCAAGTCCGTCGCGACGCAACTCGTTCCATGAGGTCACCGACCATACGGCAGCATCAACACCCCAATCTTGGGCGAGGAGGTGACGGGCTTGACGGGCCCAGGGCACAGCCACACCGGAGGCGAGAAGTTGAGCTTTGGGACCACCGAAGTTTTGATGCTCGTCAAGCTTGTAAATACCGCGCTTAACCCCTTCGATGTCGAGATTTTCTGGCTCAGCGGGTTGTGAGATCGGCTCGTTATACACCGTGAGGTAGTACATGACGTTCGGGTCGCGCCCATCGTTGCCGTACATACGCTTGAGGCCGTCCTCGATGATGTAGCGGATTTCGTAGGCGTAGGCCGGGTCATAGGAAATGAAAGCCCGGTTCGTTGAAGCGAGAACTTGCGAGTTCCCGTCCATGTGTTGAAGCCCTTCACCGGCCAAGGTGGTACGTCCTGCGGTTGCGCCGATGACGAAGCCTCGGGCGAGTTGGTCTGCAGCTGCCCAGAACTGGTCGCCGGTGCGTTGGAAACCGAACATTGAGTAGAAGATGTAGATCGGCACCATTGGCAGATCGTGGGTCGCATAAGCGGTCCCTGCGACTTGGAATGCTGCGGCAGAACCTGCTTCCGTGATGCCCGTGTGGAGGACATGTCCCTGTTCGGATTCCTTGTAGGAGAGCATCATGTCGGCATCGACAGCCGTGTAGTTCTGGCCGTGGGTGTTAAAGATCTTCGCCGAGGGGAAGATCGCATCCAAGCCGAAGGTACGTGCTTCGTCAGGAATGATCGGCACGAAGTATTTACCGACGGTCTTGTCTTTGAGGAGGTCTTTGAGGAGTCGGACGAAAGCCATAGTGGAAGCAACTTCGAGCGATCCTGAGCCCTTGGATAAAGCCTCGAAAGGCCGAGAGGGCAGGGGCGGAAGAACCGGGTTGCGTTCCGCTCGACGTTCAGGAACCCAGCCGCCGAGTTTTTCACGGCGCTCTTTCATGTAGAGCAGGGCCGGATCGTCGTCGACTGGACGATAGTAGGGAGGCAGGTAGGGATCTGCTTCAAGCTGTTCGTCTGTGATGGGGATTTGCAGGCGGTCGCGTAGCTGCTTGGCATCCTCAAGGGTGAGCTTCTTCATCTGATGCGTCGCATTGCGACCGGCAAAGTGGGTGCCGAGGGCGTAGCCCTTAATCGTATGAGCGAGGATGACGGTCGGTTGGCCGGTGTGTTCCATCGCTGCCTTGTAGGCTGCGTACACCTTCCGGTAGTCGTGACCGCCGCGTTGGAGTGCCCAGATCTGATCGTCTGTCCAGTTCTGAACCATTGCTTTGGTGCGGGGATCGCGACCAAAGAAGTGTTCGCGCACGTAGGCCCCGTCATTTGCTTTGAAGGTTTGGTAGTCCCCGTCGAGGGTTTCGTTCATGAGGTGAACGAGGGCGTCATCCTTGTCGGAGGCGAGAAGCTGATCCCAGCCGCGACCCCAAATCACCTTGATGACGTTCCAGCCCGCTCCTTTGAAGAAGGCTTCGAGTTCTTGGATGATTTTGCCGTTACCTCGGACTGGGCCGTCGAGACGCTGAAGGTTGCAGTTAACAACGAAAGTGAGATTATCGAGGCCCTGCTGCGCGGCAAGCTGAAGCATTCCGCGCGATTCGGGTTCGTCCATTTCTCCGTCGCCGATGAATGCCCAGGTGTGCTGCTGGGAGGTGTCTTTGATGCCGCGTAGGTGTAGGTAGCGGTCGAACCATGCCTGGTAGATCGCTTCAGCGGGTCCTAGACCGAGAGAGACGGTCGGATATTCCCAGAAATCGGGGAGTTGACGTGGGTGCGGGTAGGAGGGGAGGCCGTTCGGCGTAGAGGCTTGCTGACGGAAACCGTCCATCTGTTCTTCGGTGAGGCGACCCTCAAGGAAGGCACGCGCGTAGGGGCCGGGGGAGGCGTGGCCTTGGAAGAAGACGTGATCGCCGCCGCCGGGGTGATCTTTGCCGCGGAAGAAGTGATTGAGGCCGACTTCATACAGTGTTGCGACAGAGGCGTATGAAGAGATGTGTCCGCCGACTTTCACTCCGGGGCGTTGCGCGCGGGTGACTTGAACAGCGGCATTCCAGCGGATCCAACGACGGTACTGACGTTCCATTGCTTCGTCGCCGGGGAAGTAGGGTTCCTGCTCGACCGGGATTGTGTTGACGTAGGCAGTGGTGTATTCCTGCGGGAGTTGTACGCCCTGGCGTCGGGCTTGGGCGAGCATATGGAGCAGGATGTAACGGGCTCGTGGCCCGCCTTTTTCGTCGATAAGCCCTTCGAGGGATTCGATCCACTCTGAGGTCTCTGCCGGATCGTTGTCGGGGACCTGGCTGAGTAGGCCGTTAACGACCGGGTGGTTCTCGCTCGCGTGACTCACAGATTGCCTCTTCTTCCGGGTAAGTCGGATTGTGCGTACTGCTGCGTGCGCACCTACCTATTCTCTCTCGAAGTGGTGCCGATATGCGAGCGAATACGGGACCTCGGACCCATGATTCATCCCTCAATTCGGCAATTCTGGACGTGAAGATAGTCTCTTGAGAGAAAGAGTGCGCGCCTGTCCGCTTGAAAACGCCTCACCATATGCCCTGAGTGCTCTACGATAAGCGCGTGTTTAAAACAGCAGCGCGCCAGGCGCTCTTCCCGAAGGGTGGTTGTTCGTCGTGGCGGTGAGCCTCGGATTTACACCGGGACAGATTGTGCAGGAGTTCTACGTCGATGATGACGCCGATCAGGGCCTGCGCTCCCTGATCGAAAAGGAGACCGGCTCTCAGCTCGTTGACCCTGATTACGGGGATGTCGTGGATGGCGCTGTCGTATGGTGGCGTGCCGATGATGCCGAAGAGGAGGATCTTGCCGATCTTCTCGTCGATGCCTTAACGAATCTCGATGACGGCGGTCTAATCTGGGTCTTTATTCCCAAACCTGGGCGGCCCGGAGCCCTTGCCGTCGCAGATGTGGAAGATGCGGCAAAAACTGCGGGATTACATTCGACTTCTGCGGCTTCGGTCGGATCCGACTGGGCGGGTATTCGTCTGACCGCTCGCCCTCGGGGCCGCTGATTCGCCGAATCGGGAGACTGTCCTTCATAATGGGAGAGTTCCACTCGCGCGTATGGCGCGGGGACAGGGCCTGTAGCTCAGTTGGTCAGAGCGCTGCGTTTACACCGCAGAAGTCGTCGGTTCGAACCCGGCCGGGCCCACGTTTTAGCCGAAAGATATCGGCAGCGCTTTCCACTTCCTGCGCTTTGTGTCCTCGTACATTTTCTGATGAGTACGTGGGGCTGACCTGACTGATCTCACGTGAATGTCGCTACGATGTACGTCTTGTGTTGTCGTGCAGTATTTTTTCGGCGGCACGCACATCTGGCTTTCCGTTAGGAAGTTGAGGGAGCGCCTGCACCCAGAGTGCGTGACGAATCCGTTCCCACGGCGCAAAATCAGAATCGAGGGCGGCCACGGTTGCGCGCGCTGAACCGGAATGCAGACCGGAACGATCAACAAGCAAAGCTGAGACCACCTGACCCCAACGTTCATCGGGAATCCCCACAACAAGGGCATCGTCTACCTCATTTAAGCTGCGGAGGCGTTCTTCTAGGCGCCCAGGTGCAACGAGTTCACCGCCGGTGTTAATCATCCGTGAGGCACGGCCCACAATGGTGTACCAGCCCTGTTCATCTTGGGTCGCCAGATCCCCGGTGGCAAGCCAGCCGTCTCGTATACGTGCAGGTTCACGTTCGTGCGCGCACAGAAAACTGTTCGCCACCCCCGGACCGCGTACTTCGATTTGACCGATTTCGCCTACCTGCGCAGGAGTTCCATCATCGAGGACGAGACGGGCATCAAGATAAGGAAAGGGAGCGCCAAGAGCCCCTGCGGGAGCTGTTGAATCGGGGGAAGCCATCATGCCAGCCCCCGCTGTTTCTGTCATGCCCCACACGTGAATAGGACGCAAGCCAGCTGAACGGAGCCTGTCGGCAAGTTGCGGTCCCATGACGTCACCGCCTACCAGCGGGCGGTGCCAGGACGACAGGTCAGCACCGAGTGAAGCATTCGCATCGAGCAGCAGGTGGCACATAACCGGAACAAGGAACATCATGGTGATCCGGTCACGCTCAATCGAGGTCAAAATCTCTTCGGGATTGAAACTTGAGAAGACACGGATCGCGCCACCGTGAGTGAAAACATCGAGGGAAGTGCCATTGAAACCACCGATATGCGACACCGGGGCGCAAATGCCGACGACTTCTGCGTAGGGTGCATATTCGAAACCATCACGAAAACACAGTGAAGCCCACCACAGGTGAGCGTGTGAAAGCTCCACACCCCGAGTTCTCCCCGCAGACCCCGAGGTGTAGACGATCGCGGCCAGTTCTGATCCTAAAGGACGAGGATGATCTAAAGCTGGAGCCGCCGCGAGGCTTCGCGAAGCGAACTCATTGACTTCGAGCAGGTGCATTCCTGCGCGCTGAGTCAAAGGTGAAGCCGGATCCGTGAGAACCAGCTGTGGATTGAGCGAATCGATGATCTCTTCGAGAACATCGGCGGGAAGCCGCTCGGAAAGAGGGACGGTGACCGCACCGATCCATGCGCAGGCGACGTGAAGGAGGAAAACCCAGGCACTGTTCGCAGCCGCAAAGACGACACGATCGCCTTCGGTAATACCGAAAGAACGCAGGGTAGTGACCGTTTGAGCCACGACAGTGGCGCTGCGCTCAAGCGTCCAGGGGGCATCCGGGGCTGGCCAGATGATTGAGGTGCGATTCGGATGCTGCTTGGCTGCGCGAAGGAGTGCGCGAGCCGGAGAATAATCTGGAACGGGCATTTCAGGCGAGAGCTCCTGTAGCGCGGCGATCCTTGCGCTCACGCATCTTACGTAGGACTGTGCGGGCCTCTTGCAAAGTAGAGCCGGAATCGTCGAGGTGGGAGAACCTGGGCGGAATTGTAAAGCCGCGTGCCTTCATTCCTTTTGCCCACAGGAGTCCAGCGCGATAGGAAGAACGCACGAGAGGCCCCGCCATGACACCTGCGAAACCGATCTCCTCCGCCTCGGCGGCAATCTCGACGAACTCTTCGGGATGTACCCAACGATCAATCGGGTGATGCAGGGGGGAAGGGCGCAGATACTGGGTGATCGTTAAAAGATCACAGCCTGCGCAGTGGAGGTCGCGCATAGCGGCAGAAACTTCTTCACGACTCTCACCCATACCCAAGATCAGATTCGACTTCGTCACCATTTTTCCGTCGTGGGCGCGCCGAATCATATCGAGGGAGCGTTCGTAGCGAAAGGCCGGTCGAATCTTCTTGAAAATACGGGGGACAGTTTCAAGGTTGTGCGCAAAAACTTGAGGGCTGGCCTCAATGACCATATCGATTGCTTCGCTTTGACCTCGGAAATCGTCAACGAGGACTTCAACGCCGGTTGACGGGCTCAGTTCGTGAACGAGGCGACAGGTTTGAGCGTAGAGCCAGGCTGCTCCGTCAGGTAAATCATCGCGAGCGACTCCGGTGATTGTCGCATAACGTAGCTCTAATTCGGCGACTGATTCAGCGATACGACGAGGTTCGTCTTGGTCGTATTCGCTCGGACGGCCCGTCGCAATATCGCAAAAGTCACAGCGGCGGGTACAGAGGGCGCCACCGAGGAGGAAAGTCGCCTCGCGATCTTGCCAACACTCGTAAATGTTCGGGCACCCGGCCTCGGCACATACGGTGTGCAAACCTCGTGAATGTGACAGGTTGCGCATGTCCTGATAGTTCGCGCCGACTTTCGCGCTCGTGCGGATCCACTCCGGTTTTGACTCGATGGGGGTCTGGGAGTTCTTGACCTCGACGCGAAGAAGTTTGCGGCCTTCGGGATCGGGCAGGGTGCTCATGAAGCGCTCCAGTTTTCAAGAATCGGGTCGGGGTCGGCCAATTGGGGGCGGATGGAAACAAAAAGGTGCAGGACGAGGGCGTTAGCTGCAGCGCGAACTGTGGTGTGAACACCCTCCCAGGACAGTGAGGCCACGTCCGCGTCACTCAGACCGCAGGGAATGATGCCGGCAAATGCTGCGGCAGGGTCAATCGCAACATTGAGGGCGACACCGTGAAGAGTAGCGCCGCGCGCGACTTTCAGTCCGATTGCGCAGATCTTTCGATCCGGGCAACCCTCTTCGGTGAGCCACACACCCGCGCGGCCGTCGATTCTTTGGGCCTGTAATCCCCATTCTTCGCGGACGGTCGTGATGACTCCCGCTTCCACCGCACGAATCCAGGCATACAGGTCAACGGGTTCTTTGAGCTTGACAACGGGATAGCACACCACTTGTCCGGGGCCGTGCCAGGTCGCAGAACCGGCGCGATCCGTGCGAATGATCGGAAGAGTCGCGTCGGGAATATCCTCAGGTTTCGTGTGTCGTCCTGCCGTCCATGTCGGGGTGAACTCGCTCAGGATGAGGTAATCACCTTCACCGACTGCGGCTTTGTTGTGGAGCTGCCTTTGGAGGCGGTCCACTTCTTCGTAGTCTGTGAGGCCGGAGTCGATGAGGTCGATGACGCGCACGCATCGAATCATAGTCCTAGGACATTCGCCCTAGCTGAGGAGCGTGGCGCGGGCCTCATTTCGGGAGGAGCGATTTATCCTTAAGAAGTGAGCAATTCCTGGAGCGTGGGTGACATTGTCACTCGTATGAACACCTGGTATCCACCCGAACGTGCGCAGTCATGGGACAGAGTCGGACTGATCCTGGGAGATCTGCGCTGTCACGCCAAAAAACTCCTCCTCGCCCTCGACCCCGTGGCAGATACCGTTGAAGAAGCTCTCGACGAGAAGGTGGACATGATGATCGTCCACCACCCCCTTTATCTGCGGGGAACAAGCTTTCTTCCACAGTCAGATCCGAAGGGTCGCCTCGTGGCCAAGCTCATTCGTTCTGATATTGCCCTTTTTGCAGCACACACGAACGCTGACTGTTCTCCCGAAGGCACAGGGGACGCACTCGCTGATCTTCTCGGAATCCGTGACGCGGTACCGCTTGTGCAATCCGGCGAGGACGAGGAGGGACGCCCCTACGGTCACGGACGAATCGGTGCGATCACCCCCATGCGATTAGGTGACTTCGCTGACCTTGTCGCACGTAGGCTCCCCGCAGGACCGACGGGCCTTTTCTGCAGTGGAGACGAGGACGCACGTATCGCGAAAGTTGCGGTGTGTCCGGGCGCAGGTGACTCGTTCCTCGAAGCGGCCAGGGCTGCCAAAGCTGATGCTCTTCTCAGTGCTGATCTGCGCCATCATCCGGCTTTAGAACATCGTGAATCCGGAGCGCCAGCTCTTTTGTGTGCAAGCCACTGGGCAACAGAATCCGTATGGATGCCCCGACTTGCTGAGCGCCTGCACAGCAGTGCGAAGGCTGCGAATGTGGATCTTGAGGTGAAAGTCTCTACGATTGCGACGGAACCGTGGATGAGCCACCGGCCAACTCTAGGAGGACTTTTGTGAAGGCGACCTATCTCGATCAGGCGAGTCTGCTCGAACTCCTCGCACTCGATCAACGCGACGGTGTTCTTCGACATCAACGAGAGACCCATCCTGCATTTGACACGATGCGCGAACTTGCGGGCCGAGCTGAAGACCTCCAGCGAGCAGCGATCACTGAATCGGCGCACATCTCAGATATGACACGAGAAGCAGAGCGTCTTGAAAAGGAAATTGAAGCTGTTTCGGCACGCTATGCGCGTCAAAGCGAACGTCTGAAGAACAACCAGGTGCCACTTCGTGATATCTCTGCTTTGGAGCATGAGATTGAACAAGTGAAGGCTCGCCGCTCTCATCTAGAAGATGATTTCCTTGCTATCGAAGCAAAACGCGAAGCCGCCATTGCAGCGCGTGAAGCAATGCTTGTGGAAGCACACGCCATCAAGGACGATGTCGAAGCAACTAAGGCAGCATTTGCTGAGGATGTCAAAGAACTGGATGCAGAGCTTCGCGACATCATCAAGAAACGTCAGGATCTGGTAGCTGCGCTTCCCGAAGAGCTTGTCAACGCCTACGAACACTCCCGTAAGACTAATGGTGCTTTCGCTGTGCTTGAACTGCGTAACGGGATCGCGGTGGGGATGGCCAGTGAACTCGCTCCGGCTGAACTGCAGCGACTCCGGCTTGCACCAGAAGACGAGGTGTGCTGGACGGAAGAGACGCGCGCAATCGTCGTGCGGACAAAAGGAGAATCCTGAAAGCAAAGAATCTTCACGAACTTTGCTTACGCAAGGCTTCTTCTTGCCCACGCTCAGGTCAGTCACAGGTAAGGAGCACACTGTGAGGCGGGCATGTAGCTAAAGGAGCTATGATCGAGGGCGCGGATGAGTCGGCCGGGCGGCCGCGTAGGATTTCCTGCGAGGAACGTCCGGGCTCCACAGGGCAGGGTGATGGCTAACAGCCACCCGGGGTGACCCGCGGGACAGTGCCACAGAAAACAAACCGCCGCAAGTGAATGCGGTAAGGGTGAAACGGTGGGGTAAGAGCCCACCAGCGATTCGGGTGACCGGATCGGCTTGGCAAACCCCACCCGGAGCAAGACCGAGCAGCAGGCAGTGGGCGGCCCGTCCCCGTCCTGCGGGTAGGTTGCTGGAGGCTCGCGGCAACGCGAGCCCAAGAGAGATGGTCGCCGCCGTTAAGAACGGAACAGAACCCGGCGTACAGGCCGACTCATCCGCACTTTAATGAGAGTGCCGCTGCTTCCAACGCGAACCCCATGAAGACTCTGCACGCGCAGCCAGGGCACGTTTTTGTTCCTCATCAAGACGGGCAACCAAACTACGTTCCGACACCCACCCAACGGGATGGTCCTGGGCGTTGAGAACAGGAACTCCGGAAGTTCCTGAAGTGAGCAGGCATGAGAGAACATGATGCGGGGAATCTTCAGCATGGACGCTGACCTTAAGGGAAGCAAGCTGCGCTAGTGAAGGCTTGTGGTCGAAAGGAAGACCGAGAAGATCAAGGGCAGAAACAAGGCCGATGAAACGTCCGTCCTCATCGACCAGAGGAAGTTCTGCGCTTTCACTTGCGCGCATGAGTGCGCCAGCTTTTTCAGGTGGCGTCGTGTCAGTGAGCAGGGCGGGCAGATCCTCCATCCACTGCTTGACCGGCTTAGCTCCGATGAGAGTCGCTTCGAGTGGGTCGGTGAGCACATCGCCTCTTCGACGAAGCTTTTCGGTGTAAATCGTGCCACGAGTGAGGAAGCGGGATACTCCCGTTGCGAGGACGACAGCGAGCATCATCGGCAAAATGAGACTGTAGGTTCCGGTCATTTCCACGATGATGAGGACGGCCGTCATCGGTGCGCGAGCAGCACCTGCGAAAGCAGCACCCATCGCGATGACACCGAAGACACCGGGTGCCGATTCCGTCCAAGGATCGATGAGCATCCCGAAAGCTGTTCCCGCCATTGCCCCGATGAAAAGAGTAGGAGCAAAAACACCGCCGGAACCGCCCATACCGATCGTGAGCGAGGTGAAAAGGGCGCGTGCCAGCATGACGAGGAGGAGGAAAGTAAGCGCGTATTCTCCTCGTAGTGCTGCCTCTTCGATTGGAGTGCCAGAACCGTACATCTGAGGCAAACAGATGAGCCCGATTCCTAAAAGCGGTGCGAAAACAAGCGGGCGCGCCCATTCTGGAGCAGGGATGTAAGACCAGATCACATCAAGGCCATCTTCGACCGCGTAGAGTAATTTGGAAAAACCCAGGCCGATGAGACCGGCAAAAATCCCGAGGAGGGCCACCCACCACATGTCGGGAAGAGTCCATGCTTCAAGAGAGGCGGTGACGCTCACGAGGGAGGAATCGCCTTGGAAGGCGCGTGCGATAATCGACGCTGCGACAGAGGAGATCACGACGTAGCCGAAGGTCTCAGCGGTAAAACGAGTGAGGATAATTTCGAGGGCGAAGACCGCTCCAGCTAATGGCGCGTGGAAGGTTGCGGCGATCCCGCCCGCAGCGCCACAGGCTGCGAGGAGCACAACGCGCCTTCCATCCAGCCCAAAGAATCGTGCCATTGAGGAACCAAGAGCAGCACCCACTTGTACGATCGGTCCTTCGCGTCCAGCTGAACCACCCGAACCGATTGTGAGGGAAGAGGCAATGAGTTTGACGATCGCAACCCGAGCGGGAATGACCCCTTCCTTGCGGCGCACGGCAAACATCACTTCCGGGATGCCGTGACCTCGTGCCGAAGGAGCGAAGTATTGGATGAGCGGTCCGTAGATCGCTGCGGCAATAAGTGGTGCGAGAAGCAGCAGAAGCCAAGCGGGAACCCCGAGAACTCCGTGCGGAGCTTCAGCGCGCGTTGAGTATTCCTCATAACCCGTTGACACCCAGGTCCATGCTTCGATCATGAGAGCAAAAAGAACAGAAGCAAGACCGACAAAGGTGCCGATCAGGGCGGAGAGGAGGCCGATCAGTGAACGGTGTGCGCCGATTGTTGCGCCAATGCGCAGCCTGGAGTTCACGGCGCTCACAGGTTCGTAATGACGAGATCGGACTCGACCTTGCAGTCGATACCCCACACCTGTGCATAGAAGGACAGCTCGGCATCCCAGGCGTCCCGGATTGTCTTCGCTTTCGTGAAGCCGTGCCCTTCGCCCTCGTAGATTCTCATCGCGACCTGATGACCTCGTGCGAGGAGTGCATCGTACATTTCCTGCGCTTGATTTACGGGAACCACTGCGTCTTGTGCTCCTTGAAGAAGGAGGAGGGGAGCGGAAATGCTTTCAGTATGGAACAGGGGAGAGCGTTCTTTCCAGACGGGGTCGTCAAGATTTGACGACCCGAGTAGGCGGAAAGAATAGCCGGATTCGAACTTGTGGGTTTCTTCCTCAAGACGTTTGAGGTCTGCGACTCCGTAGAAAGAAGTGCCGGCAGTGAATACATCGGAATGCACGAGGGCGGACAGTGTGGTGAAGCCTCCTGCACTTCCTCCGCGAATTGCGATGCGTTGAGGATCAGCGAGTCCACGTTCAATCAAAGAACGCGCTCCATCCACACAATCTTGGACATCCATCACACCCCAGTTCCCGTTGAGACGTTCACGATAGGCCCGTCCGAATCCGGTTGAACCTCGGTAGTTGACATCCAGGACTGCAAAACCGCGACTTGTCCAGTATTGGAGAGGGATCTTCAGGCCGGGACGACTCGAAGACGTCGGTCCGCCGTGGACGTTGACAATGAGCGGAGCAAGCTCGCCCTCGGGAGCGCGGAAAGCAGGATTGTTCGGCGGATAGTAGAATCCGTGTGCTTTCTCACCATCAGAGGTGGGCCAGGTGACGATCTGCGCGGGGGAGATCAGCTCAGCGTCGATTTCCGCTTCGGTTGAGGGCCTGACGATTGAGGTTTTTCCGTCTTCGACCTGCACGATCGCAGGCGTGCGAGTCGGTGAGTCGGCAAGGAAGACCACACGAGAATCAGCGGCAGCGACATTACCGATCGGCCACCATCCTGTCGCCCATTCTTCAGCGAGGCCGTTGTCGAGACGCACGGTGCCAATGTGCCAGGTGAGGTCTTCAGCCCACGAGCAGATGAGGTTCTCGTGGTCAAAATTGTCGAAGGAGTGCAGACCGAGCTGCCAGTGCGGGTGGGAGAAGGCGCGGGTTCCGGGATGGAGTGCGCGTGTTTTTAAACGAGTGGCCCATGCGTGTGGATCTTCGTCGGCTTTCCAGGTGAATCCTTCGGTACGGAACAGATTTGCCCAGCCGGTTGAATCGTCAACGTGAATCAGATCGCCACTCAGTGTCCATCTAGGTTCGTAGACACACACTTCGGGGGAATCAACGAGGACGACTTCGTGGGTGATTCTGCCTTCAAAATCCAGCGAAGCAACGTGGAGTGTCGACTGATTCCACGGCATATTTGGGTGATTCCACGTGAGCCACGCCAGTTTTGTCCCATCGGGAGACAGAGCGGGAGCCGCGACGAAATCAGTGCCGGAAAAAACTGTGATGAGCGCGGAATCATCGCGTGCAGCAGAGCCGTTCAGGGGAATGGCAACGAGGGTGTTGACCGGTTCTCCTTCGGGCGAATGATCTTCGCGAACCGCGTAGACAAGGCCACGGACCTCATCGAGTTCAAAGTCACCGAAGCGAGATTTCGACAGAGTCGTCAGCGCTTGTGCGGTGCGTTTGGGATCTTTCGGATCGAATCGGTACACCCTGGAATCAAAACCATCAGAAAACACAACGAATCCATCGAGTACCGCGTAAGCACGACCTCCGTACTCGTGGACGCGCGTTTTCACATCCGCTAAACGGACCCCGTCAATGAGGGGTAAGACTTCACTGGTTTCTCCGGCGCCGTTGCGTTTCAGTAGGGTACCGCGCCCGTCCTCTTGCGGATGACCTTCCACCCAGTAGGTGTCGGAGCCATCGACGCGCACCTGCGAGAGCGTGACACTTCGCGCGGTGAAGGATTCTCCGGTGATGGGGGATGTCCATTCGCCATAGGGTGCGACGGTCACTGACATGCTTCCTCCTGGCTAACGATTCGAAGGCGTGGATGACACGTGATTCATATCCTAGTCCGAGGTGTCGGTCATGCGCTCAAAGCTCATGACCTCCTCTTCGCCCGCCTGCCCATTAAACTCTTGATTCATGCAGTCATATGATCCGGCATCGTCCCTCCTGGGACGCATTGGTGCGCCCTCGGATCTTCATACGCTCACCCCTTCTGAACTCGTCGATCTTTCTGCAGAAATCCGTAGTTTTCTGATCGAATCGGTTTCCAAGACAGGTGGGCATCTCGGGCCGAATCTTGGTGTTGTCGAGCTGACAATCGCGCTTCACCGAGTGTTTGACTCTCCTCGGGACACGCTCATTTTCGATACGGGACATCAGGCTTACGTTCATAAACTGTTAACGGGGCGTAAAGATTTTTCGAAGCTGCGCTCACGCGAAGGACTATCTGGATACCCTTCGCGCGCCGAAAGCGTTCACGATGTCCTGGAGTCTTCTCATGCGTCAGCGTCGATCGCGTGGGCGGATGGAATCTCATGGGAAAAGCGCCGATGTGGGGATGAGTCGTGGACTGTTGCGATCATCGGTGATGGGGCGCTCACCGGAGGTATGGCGTGGGAGGGACTGAATCGCATCGCTGCATCGACGAAGCGTCGCGTTATGGTTGTGATGAACGATAACGGGCGGTCCTATGCGCCGACGATTGGTGGCCTTGCACATCACCTCGATACGATTCGCACCTCGGAAAACTACGAGAAAGCACTGGCGTGGGGGAAACGAAAGCTCCTGTCAATGGGCGAGCCTGGGCGTGTGGCTTTTGATGCGCTTCACGGTCTGAAAACCGGTTTGAAAGACATATTCGTTCCTCAGGTGATGTTTGAGGATCTGGGGCTGAAGTATCTTGGCCCGGTTGATGGGCACGACATTATTGCCGTCGAGGACCTTCTCAGATTAGCTCAGGGACTTCAAGAGCCGGTTCTTGTTCACGTGATCACGCAGAAAGGCAGAGGCTACGTGCCTGCCGAACAGAACACGGCAGATCGTCTTCATGCGGTCGGACCGATTCATCCAGAAACTGGCCTGCCGATTGTTCCTGAGCGCTTTGGTTGGACGAGTGTGTTCGCCGAGGAGATCACCGATTTAGCGCGGAAAAACTCTCAGATCGTTGGCATCACTGCGGCGATGATGGAACCGGTTGGCCTTGCTCTCATGAAAAAGGAGTTCCCTGAGCGCGTCATCGATGTCGGTATTGCCGAACAGGAAGCACTTGCTGCAGCTGCGGGTATGGCTTACGAGGGCGCTCATCCTGTTGTGGCCCTTTACGCGACTTTCTTGAATCGTGCTTTTGATCAGCTCCTGATGGACGTGGGACTTCACCGAGCAGGGGTGACTCTTGTCTTGGATCGCGCGGGGATCACCGGAGCTGATGGTGCCTCCCACAATGGCGTGTGGGATATCGCGATGTGTCAGATCGTGCCGGGCGTGGAACTTTTCGCTCCCCGCGATGAGGCAAGGTTGCGTGACTGTTTGCGCCGAGCTGTTGAGATCGAAGATCACCCAAGCGTGGTGCGCTACCGTAAAGGCGCCCTCCCTGAACCCATTCCGTGTCTGCGTCGTTTCAACGGTGTCGAGGTTGTGTGTGAACCCGACGAATTCGATGTGGACGTGCTGCTTGTGGCAACTGGCTCTCTTGTTCCAGAGTGTGTCGCAGCTGCTCGCGCCCTCGAATCTGAGGGAGTGAGAGTTCGGGTCGTAGATCCGGTTCGCCTTTTGCCGGTGGAAGCGGGATTAGCGGATCTTGCTTTAGGGGCCGCAGTGGTTCTCACCGTGGAAGACGGAATTGTTGAGGGAGGTTTTGGCTGGGCAGTAAGGGAGCTTCTTGCTGATCAGGGAAAGCCGGTGGTGTGTGCAGGTGTGCCGAAAGCTTTTCTCGCACATGCTGAGCGTTCTGAAATCTTGGCTGATCTGGGTTTGGATTCTGCGGGTATTCAGGCTCGGCTTTTTGCGCTTAGCTCTCACACTGCTTCACGCTGAAGGGTTACCGGTCAAAATCTGAGTGTTGAGGTGTCTTCAGCGGCGCATTTCAGTGGATCTGTGGATCTTCGAGGTCACGAGGCTCTAGTGTGTAAGCGCCTGCGTGATCGCGTCGAGGCTGAGTTCAATCTGCCAGTTCCGTGCGCCTTGATCGTGCATACGCTCTTCTAGTGTGTCCTTAAAAAGACGTGAAGAATCGAGCGGAGCCCAGGCAAGATAACGCTGAATGCGCGGTTCAAGAATGACTTCAGGGGCGATGCCGATTCTGTGTGACACTGCGAGCATGGCCTCGCGGACGGCGGCGAGGCGAGCCGCAGCATCAGGGTCGATTCGCGTCCAGAGTCGCGCTTCGGGGATGGCACCTGGTGGACGAGGTGGTTTCAGGGCAGGAAGCTCTTCTTCGTTGAGATGACGAGCGTGTACGATCGCGCGCATCCATTCCGGAGCGTACTGACGTGCAACGGGGGAGCGGAACTCTGAGATCGCTTGGAGTGCTCGTCGATTCCTTGGAGGATTCATAGCGGCTTTGATCAGGGCCGCATTGCGCACGAGACGCCCAGGAGCAATGTCAATCCGCTGGGCGATTTCCTCACGCACCTGCCACAGGCCCTGAAGAACAGCAAGTCCACGCTGGGAACGGATTTTGCCCGCACCGGACAGTGAGCGCCAACGATCCGGTTTTGGGCTTGGGGGCGGCACCGAGAGAAGATGAGCGTTTTCTTCGAGCGCCCATTCCCAGCGGCCGCATTGATCGAGGGCGAGTGCAAGCTGACGATACAGTTCGCTCAGAAGTTCGACGTCAAGAGCGGCATAACGCAGCCAGTCCTTTGGGAGGGGACGCAGGGACCAATCGGATGCCTGGTGGTCTTTGATCAGGCTAAGGCCGAGGACTTGTTCGCATACAGCCGCAAGTCCGAAACGTTCATATCCGAGGAGTTTGGCTGCGATCGCAGTGTCAAAGAGCGTTGTGGGCTTAAGGCCAGACTGGCGAAGATTGGGGAGATCTTGAGTGGCATCGTGAAGAATCCAAAGATCTGAAACAGCCGTGGACAGTCGCGTCAGGTCGGGAAGCGCAGCCGTGTCAATAAGGAAAGTTCCCACCCCTTCTCTGCGGATTTGCACGAGATAGGGATTGGTTCCGTATCGAAATCCCTGAGCGCGTTCCACATCGAGGGCGAGAGGAGTTGTCCCCTTTTCGAGGGCGAGGGCAGCGTCTTCTAAGGCGTGGGGAGTATCAATCACCTCGGGAATGCCTTCACGCGGCACCGCAATGAGTTCGGGGTTTTCTGTGTCTCCGATAGGCAGACCGGCGGCGTTGATGATGCGCACGCCTCACACTCCTTCGAGGAATCGACTGGCGGCAACACCTGCCGTCCGTGTCATTAAGTCACTCCAGGCACGTAGGTGGGGAGCAAGATCAGGGAGGCAGGGAGTCCATGAGGCGCGGATTTCAACGTTAAGGGTTGAGCCTTTGAGTTCGAGGCCACCGAATGCTTCTGACAGTTCTCGAGTGACGGTCCCGGCAAGATCGTGATATTCGGCCTCTGCCTGGAAGAGACATTCATCTGCCCATCCCCACAGGGCTTCAGCGAGGAGGGGATCATTTCCCATTTCCGGGTCAATATGGCTGCGTATCTGCGCGACGATCCGTAAGTTTCCGTTCCAACCGGGTTGGCCTTCGGGGTCGTGAAGAAGAACGAATCGACCGGTAGCGGCGGGTTCACCGAACTCTTCGGCGAAGGTGCGCATCGCGAGGGCCGCGCTGAGAGGTGCGAGACCTCGCGGAGGGGGGACTTCTTCAAATTCGATATCACTGCGCGCGCTTGCTGTGCGTAGACCGAGCAGGGCCAGGCCAAATGCCTCGGGAATTGCTCGTGAGTCCACGATCTCAAGGCTACGGGCGCACAGGTGAAGCGCCGCTACGGCGCGCCGCAAGAGAGTCAAGATGAAGCGAAGAAAAGGCGAAGAAGACAGGCGCGACTCAAGAGTGCATACTCATATGAGGTAGTGAAGGTGTTGAGACGTGTGCCGTGCGCACATTGTGGGGAGATAAAACGATGACGCAAGCGCGATGGACCCTGCGCCGAAGTTCTCATGAGGAATTCGATGCCTTGTTAGCGCAGGCCGCTATCGATCCTCCGATTGAGCAGACGATTGAGTGGGCGCATTTTGAGGAAAGCGATGCGGATCGTCAAGCTCTTGGTGTCTTTGTTGTCGAAGATTCAACTCAGCGCCCTCGGGCAGTATTTCGTGTGACGCGGATCAATGATCACGGGACGCATTTTGTCTGGTTGAGGCACGGCCCGCTGTGGTTGAGTGAGCCTTGCGCTCAGGAAGAGCGCGCCCTCGTCGATGCTCTCGTGAATGACATGAAGATCCTGGATGCGGGAGCAACCCACATTCGACTCGATCTTCGTTTTCCTGCTGAGGGAGCGCTCCTTCCCGCGTCGATGATCACCTACGATCGCACGGTTATTGTCGATACTTCGATTTCTTCGCTTGACCTTGATCGCGATGCGGCAGCGCAGGAAATTCTTTCGCGCTTCAAATCGCGGGGCCGCCGAGATGTGCGTAAAGCCATTCGTGAGTCTGGCCTTGTCTGTGCTGATGAGACCGATCAAGCGCGGGAAGATTTTGAGGAATACCACGCGGTGATGCGTGAAACAGCTGAGCGTGACGGTTTTGTTCCCTGGCCGAAGATGACCTACGAGCGAATGATCCGTATCCTCGGGCCGGATCGTGTGCGCGTGTACGCGGGACGTTGTGAAGGTGAGCTGGTGTGTTGGGCGATTGTGACGATCTGCGGCACCCAGGCTTGCTATTTTTATGCGGCGTCAAAGTCGGCGGTGTCACGCCGTGGCGTTGCTGATCGTCTCCTGTTTTTCTTCTGCACTGAGCTTGCTTTCTTAGGGGTGAAGCAGGTTGATCTGATGGGGATTGGTTCTGATATTGCACCCGGACTCATGAGCCTCAACACTTTTAAAACAAAGTTTTCGTCAGAGGTTCAGCAAGTTCCCGCTGCTCGGGAGATCGTTGTGCGCCCCTGGGTGTATTCAAGTGTGTCGAGGGCGCGTCGTTTCGTGCGTTATCTGCGTCGATAGAGTCTGTCAAGGGCACAGGTGCCACTATGGAAACCGCTGGATTTCAAGGAAAATAGGTGCTTGTGATCCGTGTTACGCCACTTCGATTTCTCAAAGCGCGCTTGGGACTGCTAATGTCTTCTCTGTTCGCAAGAAAGCCTCTTAGGCAAAAAGCGATACGCGGATGTGGCTCAGTTGGTAGAGCATCACCTTGCCAAGGTGAGGGTCGCGGGT
>JASBZF010000004.1 GCA_029983625.1 Pauljensenia sp.
CGCGCGTGCGGAGCAGCCGCTCGAATCCTCCTTCGGGAGCTTGAGGTGTCTTCCACTTAAAAAGAGGACTAAAAGACTGCACGTGACACCTCGAACACAGGGGGTTACGTCGAGGGGTGAACTCTTCGCGCATGGCATCATGTTCAATTCGACTCCACAAAGCCTCAATCTCTGTGCTGAAATCTGCGATATCAGCGACGCTCGGATCGAAAGTCAGAACCTGACCAGTTCGCAGATACACGAGCTGGGTACGTGCTGGTAAACGCGAAGACAAAGAGAGCAAAAGAGCGTAGAAACGCATTTGGAAAAGCGCCTCATCCTGAAAGCGCGGGGAAGGCGCTTTACCGGTCTTGTAATCAACAACACGCAACGCGCCCTCGGCATTGACGTCAATGCGATCAATGAAACCACGGAGACGAACTCCCGAGGGCGTGACTGCTTCGACGAGCTCTTCACGTGCCGCAGGGGCGAGCCACTGAGGATTCTCAATGGTGAAGTACCTGGAAAGAAGATCGCGCGCATCCTGGATCCACGTCACCATATCCGAGTTGGTCGGGAAAAGTTCAAGGACGCGAAGATCTGTTTCGCGCATTGTCTGCCAGTGAGACTCAAAGAGCTCAAGGGCCGCATCAAGCGTGCGCTCCTGTGCGGGAAGATCGAAAAGATGCTCAAGCACTGAATGGATGAGAGTACCAAGAGCTGTATGTCGCGTCGGAGGATCTTGAATCCGATCCACAACGTGCAGGCGATACTGCAGGGGACAGCGCTCGTATTCCTTTGCACGTGAAGCGGAGAGTGCCGGTGCGTGTACACCGACACTGAGCTGAGACGAAAACGCATGTGACTTCATGCCTCCAACGCTAACGCCCACCGCCCTCGTCTGCGGATCTCACACAAGCCGGAATCAACTTCAGCGCTAGAATTGCCGGGATGAATACAACACCGGGGAACGATTTTCTTTCAACGCCCATCGGACAGCAGCGCAGGCGAGGACCACTTGCCGAGGGCGATCGTGTGCAAGTGCGTGACCCGAAGGGACGTTTTCATCAGGTGATCTTAGTCAAAGGGGGAACCTTCCAATCCAATCGCGGTTCCTTTCAACACGATGACGTGATCGGTCTGCCCGACGGTCAAGTGATTGAAACTGAAGAGGGACGTCAATTCCAGATTCTGCGCCCCCTCCTCGTGGACTACACGATGGCGATGCCTCGCGGGGCTGCGGTTGTTTACCCCAAAGATGCAGGAACGATCCTGCACATGGCAGATATTTTCCCCGGCGCACGAGTCGTTGAAGCCGGTGCAGGTTCTGGAGCGCTCTCTATGGCATTGCTCAATGCCGTCGGTCCTTACGGTCACCTCATCTCGGTGGAACGCCGACAAGATTTCGCTGACATTGCGCGCGCGAACGTGGATCTGTGGTTCGGGACTGCGCATCCGGCGTGGGATCTGCGCGTTGGCGATCTTGACGCAGAATTGGAGACGATGCAGGCCAGAAGTGTTGATCGCGTTGTGCTGGATATGCTCGCCCCCTGGGAAAATATTGATGCCGTCGCACACGCACTTATTCCCGGTGGTGTCCTGTGCTGTTACGTTGCGACGGTGAGTCAGCTTTCGCGTCTGACTGAGGAACTGCGCGCCTGCGGAAAGTTCACAGAACCACTTGCCTGGGAGGATATGCGGCGCGAATGGCATCTTGCAGGACTTGCGGTTCGTCCCGAACACCGAATGGTTGCTCATACGGGTTTCCTCCTGGTCACCCGTTCGCTTGCTCCGGGAATTTCCCCGCAGGCGCGTGCGACCCGTCCAGCGAAGTCCTCGGAAGGTAAAGGCGGTCAGTGGGATGAAGAAAAAGACTGGTCGGAACAGTCCGTGGGGGTGCGTATTTCCTCGGAGAAAAAGATCCGTAAAGTGCGTCGTGATGTGACTGCAAAAGCCGACACCTGGGTGAACGCAGGGGAGAACTTCAGTGAGTGAGCACCCCCAGACGATACGCAGTGAGGAACTTCAAGACCGCATCGTATCGCTGGAGGAAAAGAACAAACGCCTCAGCACCGCACTGACGCAGGCCCGTGCAGAACTCGTTAAAGCTCAGTCGCAGCTATGTGAATACCGCCGACCGCCGCTCACGCTTGCAGTGTTCCTTCATGCGGATCCGCACACTCGTGAGATCGAGGTGATGCTCAATGGCCGACACATGCGTCTAGCCGCATCTGCCACACTTGATCTGTCTGCACTGTCATGCGGCCAGCTTGTGCGCGTTGACGATCACCTCATCGCCATTGCCGCTGATCAGTGTGTGCGCACCGGCACGATGGTATCCGTCCTTGAACTCGTCGGCACAGACCGCGTCCTCGTGACTTCCCAATCCGGGCAAGAACACCTCCTCATCCTCGCAGGCTCCCTCAGGCACGGGAATCTACGTCCCGGCGATTCTCTTGTCAGTGACCTGCGCGCCGGTGTTGCCTATGAAAAAATCGTGCGTTCGGATGTGGAACAGCTCCTCACCCCCGAAGTACCTGATACCACTTACGCGGATATCGGCGGTCTGGACGCGCAGATCCAACAGGTTCGCGATGCGATTGAACTTCCGCTCACTCATCCGCAGCTCTATCGCGCCTACGGTTTACGTCCGCCCAAAGGCATCCTCTTATACGGGCCTCCCGGTTCAGGTAAAACCCTCATCGCAAAAGCCGTCGCACACGCCCTTTCTGTGGAAAAAACAGGGAAAAAGACATGCTTTTTATCGATCAAAGGCCCAGAACTCCTCAACAAGTTTGTGGGGGAAACTGAGCGGCAGATTCGCGCCATCTTCGCCAGGGCGCGTTATTTGGCAGCGGGTAAAGTGCCGGTTGTTATCTTTTTCGATGAAATGGAAGCACTGTTTCGCACTCGCGGAACCGGTGTGTCCTCAGATGTGGAGACGATGATCGTACCGCAGCTGCTCGCTGAGATGGATGGTGTCGAATCCCTCGACAATGTTGTCATCATCGGCGCGTCAAACCGTGCAGACATGATTGACCCGGCAGTTTTACGTCCGGGACGCCTGGATGTACGCATTCGTGTGGAACGCCCGGATCATGCGGGGGCACGAGACATTATGGCGAAACACCTGCGTTTCGATCTTCCGGTGCGCGCCGATGAAATCGCAGCTTTCGGCTCTCCTTCAGCTGCGATCCAGCACATGATTGACGCTGCAGTGGAGCGTCTTTTCACTCAAGATTCATCCACCGCACTTTTTGAAGCGAGACTCGCCTCTGGTAAACATATGCGGATCCACCTGTGTGACGTGGTCTCGGGAGCGATGATCGCTGGAATCGTCGAACGTGCGAAGAAAGCTGCCATTAAAGATTCACTTTCAGGTACGGAACCTGGACTCGCACTTGAGCATCTTCTGAGCGGAGTCGCAGAAGAAATGCGTGAAACAATCGAACTGGCACAGACCTCTTCACCAGATGACTGGGCGCGCACGATCGGACTGAGGGAAGAGATCGTTTCCATCGCACCGGTGAAGGAATGACATGAGGATTATTGGAACCGAAACCGAATACGGCATCTACCGTCCGGGAGACCCCTGGGCTAATCCGATTGCTCTGGCTACGCAAGCGGTCCGCCACTACGCTGAGATTTCCCGGCAGGGAACTGCTGCCCAAGGAGCTGAGCCAGTACGCTGGGATTATACGGGTGAGGATCCCCTGAACGACCTGCGTGGAATGAGAATGTCGAGGGCGGCAGCGGACCCTTCCTTGCTGACCGACGATCCCTATCATCTTGCGCCTTCGGGAGGCTCGGAGAAGATTGCGCGACCCACACCAGAAGAACTCGCACTTCCCGCCCAGACAAGTGCAGTCCTCACCAACGGTGCGCGGCTCTACGTCGATCACGCTCATCCTGAGTATTCCTCCCCGGAAACCTTCGGTGCCTTCGACGCGACACTGTGGGATCGAGCTGGGGAAGTGATCGCCCAACGTATCATGGTGCGCGCCGAACAGGCCGGAGAACCTCTCGTCCTCGTTAAGAACAACACCGACGGTAAAGGGGCGGCATACGGTACGCACGAGAACTACCTCATGCGTCGCGATGTGGATTTCGACGAGCTTGTGCGCGGCCTCACCCCCTTCTTTGTCACACGTCCCGTCATTTGCGGAGCAGGTCGTGTCGGTATTGGCCAGAAGTCACAGATCCCCGGTTTTCAAATGTCTCAGCGTGCCGACTTCGTGGAAAATGAAGTGGGTTTAGAGACCACTTTCAATCGGCCGATTATCAATACGCGCGATGAACCTCATGCGAATCCGGCTTCCTATCGACGGCTGCATGTCATCGGCGGAGATGGCAACATGTTCGACGTGTCGATCCTCCTGAAACTGGGAACGACCTCACTTGTCCTGTGGGCAATTGAACAGGGTATTGGCCTTGAGTGGGATGCTCTCACTCTGGACGATCCGGTGGCAGAAACCTGGAATGTGTCGCATCACCCGAATCTTGACTATCGCTTATCAACAGCGGGAGGAGCCTCCTACACGGCCGCAGAATTGCAGCAGGTGATCCTCGACCTCGTGCTGCAGACTTTTACCCGTCTTGGCCACACTCCAGACGAGGGCGAGCAGGCTGTGCTGACCCTGTGGCAATCGGTACTGGACCGTATGCGTTCCGACCTTTTCTCCGTTGCCTCAGAAGTGGAATGGGTGGCAAAGTACGCTCTCCTTGGACATTTCAAGGAGCGTTCGGGACTCCAGTGGTCCGACCCACGCCTTCAAGCGATGGATCTTCAATGGGCCGATTTACGACCGGATAAGTCTCTCGCCCTGAAACTGGCGCGCGCAGGACGAGTGAAGCGTCTTTTCAGCGACAACCAGGTTCAATCAGCTGCCGACACTGCGCCGCCGAACACGCGCGCGGCTCTTCGCGGACACGCTGTCGCTTCACGACCCGATTTGGTGAAAGCATCCTGGAGTTCACTTGTCATCGATCCGGGTGTCGGTGATCTGATTCGCTATCCGATCCCCGATCCGCACACAACAACTAGCCTCTGATCGTGGACACGTATAAAGGAGACAATGATGGATATCACTCAGCTTTTTACCTCTTCTGACACCGGTGACGACCCGGATCAGGGCGAAACTACAGGGCGTGTCAGCGTCAGCGTCGAATCACTTGACGACATCCTCGATGAAATTGATTCCGTGCTGGAAACGAATGCCGAAGCTTTCGTACAAGGGTTCGTGCAGAAGGGCGGCCAGTAAAGTGAGACGCCGCGTCGTTGGAATAGAGACGGAATACGGGCTGATGGCGGCCCGAAGTGATGGGGGAGCATCCACGATGGATGCCGAACATGCCGCTCACACTCTTTTCCAACCCTTGCTTCGCGCTGGACGCAGTTCGAATCTGTTCCTCACAAACGGCGGTCGTCTTTACCTTGACGTGGGCGCACACCCCGAATATGCGACTGCTGAATGTGATCGTCTGGAAGATCTGCTGGAACAAGATCGTGCCGGTGCCGCAATTCTGAGCGGTCTTGCACGGCAAGCGGATGAATCCTTTGCAGACATGGGTGCGCCAGAGCGTCTTCACCTTTTCCGAAATAATCTTGACGCTCAGGGAAACTCTTGCGGGTGTCACGAGAACTACCTGCTTCATCGGCGCAGGGATTTTCGTCAGGTAGCTGACGCGCTTATTACCTTCTTCATTACGCGCCAGATTCTCGTCGGTAATGGGAGGATCCGAATTGGAGCTTCGGGTGCGCATCTTGTGTTCTCCCAGCGTGCCGAGCAGATGTGGGATGCGGTCTCAGCTGCGACCACACGGTCTCGCCCGATTATTAATACGCGCGATGAGCCTTTAGCAGATTCGGGTTCCTATCGCCGTATGCATGTCATTGTGGGGGATACGAATGTCGCAGAACCCACGACAGCGCTTAAAATCGGTGCGACTGAGATGCTTCTCCATGCGGTCGAAGAAGGGATTCGTATCGAAGATCTCGCTCTTGCGGATCCGATGCGAGCGATCCGTGAAATCTCACTTGACCTCAGCGGTCGTACCGAAGTGGATCTCGCCGACGGTCGCAGGATGAGTGCGACTGCGATTCAAAAAGAAATCCGAGATCGTGTTCTTTCTTCACTTGATTGTGAACGCTTCGATGGCATTCACGCATACGTCGCTGACCTGTGGGGGCGTGGGATTGAGGCCATCGAATCGGGTGATTGGTCCGCTGTTGATACTGAACTCGACATCGCAATTAAGAAAAACCTCCTGGAGACCTATGCGACCCGTCTGGGAGTGGGGCTGGAAGATGCGCGTATCCGGCGCCTTGATATGTCGTATCATGACATCACGGACGCGGGAATCGCGAAGAAACTAGAGAAAGCCGGTCTGCTTCGTCGCCTTACATGTGATGAGGGTGTAAGGCGCGCAATGACGAATGCGCCGCTGACGACACGTGCGCATCTTCGAGGGAGGATCGTCGCGGCGGCAGAAGCTGCGCGAGCGGATGTCACGGTTGATTGGGTCCATGCACGTCTGGACGATCAATCAACCCCGCCGCTTACCCTGAATGATCCTCTTGTCAGCGAAGATCCCCGCGTGGATGCGTTCATCGAGCAGATTTCCTCGTCAGCACCGGTGCTTCCCGCATGAATGAATCCAGGATTTCCCAGCCTTTCCCTTCGCGCCACAGAGCGCATCACGCTCGCCCTCGAAGGGGAAGAATATCGATCCTCTTTTTTGCGATTCTTGCCCTGATGGCACTAGTTCTGGCAATCCTGTGGGGTGTCTGGCGTTTCCTCCCTTCACAAGATGGAGCAGACACAGACCTTTGGGACTTGAATGGTCCTTTTGACCGCATCTTGGTTTCTGGGCGTGTGGGCGCTACGCCCGTAGTGGATTTTTCTGGACCGGTGAAAACTTCTGCGGTTAAGGTCCGGGAAGTGATCGCAGGTGATGGCCGTCAGATCACGCAAGGATCCCCGGTTTTGTTGGCGATCAGTGTCTTCGATGCGACAACGGGAGAGAACCTGGCTGAATCGGCGCGGCCTGATCTTTTCGTAGGAAAGGCAACACCAGAAGAACTGGGTACAGACCTTGCCTCTGTTGTGATTGGACGTAAAGAGGGTGCGCGCCTTCTTGCCATTCATCCGGTTGCTCAGGAACTCGGACAGACGGCGAGTGAACTCGTGGTCATTGACATCCTCTGGTCCAGTGCCAAGGGTATTCACGACCCCGTGAATGACATTGGTGTGGTGTCCGTGGCGATGCGTCCGACGGGTCCGCTTGTGTCCCACGATGAGAAAGCGCCGGATGGTTTAACGGTTCAGAGTCTCATCGAGGGCGATGGCCCTCAGGTTGGAGTTGATGACTCTGTTGTCGCCCAGTATCAGGTGGTGGGGTGGACGGATGGGGTGGTCCGTTCCTCGACGTGGTGGACAGGAATGCCTGAGGTGATCGCACTGCCAGAGGCAATGAAAGGACTTGTGCAGGGGGTGACAGACCGGCGTGTCGGGTCACGTCTGGCACTGACGATTCCCGCAGATTTTGCTTCTGGAGATGACACTCTCATCGTCGTGATCGACATTTTAGGAACGGAACCTACACCCTCGTCAGATCCTGAGAGCAGGCCCGATGAGAACGCTCAGCCACAGTAGGATCAGCTTATGTCTGTCGCTGTGCGCCTCATCCCTTGTCTTGATGTCGATGCTGGACGTGTTGTTAAAGGAGTGAATTTCGAGAACCTTCGTGATGCCGGAGACCCGGTGGAACTTGCCCGCTGTTACGGAACAATGGGAGCGGACGAAATCACCTTTCTTGATGTCTCTGCATCACGTGAAGGCCGTGCGACGATGCTGGATGTGGTGTCAGCAACCGCTGAGCAAGTGTTCGTCCCTTTAACAGTGGGCGGTGGCGTGCGTTGCGTGGATGATGTGGCGCGTCTCCTCGCCCACGGTGCCGACAAAGTGGGAATCAACACCGCAGCGATTGCGAATCCTGAGCTCCTCAGTCGCGTCGCGGAGCGTTTTGGCGATCAAGTCATCGTTTTATCTGTCGATGCGCGACGCTGCCCGCAAGGTGTCAACACCGCATCAGGATTTGAGGTGACGACGCACGGCGGGAAACGTTCAACGGGGATTGATGCGCTCGAATGGGTGAAACAGGCTGAGGCGCTCGGTGCGGGTGAGATTCTTTTGAACTCGATGGATGCCGATGGTGTACGCCAAGGTTTCGACATTGAGATGCTGACTCTTTTCCGCAGCGAAGTAAAACTTCCGCTCATCGCTTCAGGTGGCGCAGGCACGGTTGAGCACTTCGTGGAAGCAGCGCATACCGGCGTGAATGCTTTACTTGCCGCGTCTGTTTTTCATTTCAAAACTGTGGGAATTGACGAGGTGAAGCGCGGGCTTGATAGCGCGGGATTTGAAGTGAGGATCTGAACGCGACACAAGCATCCAGAATGCCTGTGGGACACTGGACTCATGCTCACGTGGATGACTGCGGGTGAATCGCACGGTCCCGCCCTCGTTGCTGTGATTGACGGTGTACCTTCCGGCGTGGAAATGAGTACCGCTGACCTGGAAGGTGCTTTGGCGCGCCGGAGGCTTGGCTACGGTCGTGGTGCCCGACAAAGCTTTGAACAAGACGAGGTGCGTATTCTTTCGGGAGTGCGTCACGGGTACACAATCGGATCGCCAATCGCGGTGGAAATCGCGAATTCGGAATGGCCGAAGTGGGAAACGGTGATGGCAGCAGATCCTGTTGATCCTGCGGATCTGCTCATTGATGCGGGGAAGGGGGATGAGCGTGAAATTGCCCGTAATCGTCCGCTGACGTGCCCTCGTCCCGGTCACGCTGATCTTGCGGGGATGCTGTCTTACGATCTTCCCGAGGTACGCCCAGTTCTGGAACGGGCGAGTGCTCGCGAAACTGCGGCTCGGGTTGCACTGGGCGCAATCGCTGAGGCGATCCTCAAACAGGTGGGGGGAATTGAACTGGTCGCGCATGTGGTGGCGGTCGGTCCGGTACACGCTGAGGGCACAGCACTTCCGCGCCCATGTGATACTGCTCGGCTTGACGCAGCGAGGATGCGGGCTCTTGATCCGTCAACGGATCAGCTTTTTGTTGAGCGTGTGGATGAGGCGAAAGCTCAGGGCGACACGATTGGGGGTGTCGTCGAGGTCGTTGCCTGGGGAGTGCCCATTGGATTGGGGTCGCATGTTTCAGCTGCACGCCGCTTGGATGCGAGGATCGCTCAGGCGATCATGTCAATTCAGTCAGTGAAGGGCGTTGAAATTGGAGATGGTTTTGCGCAGGCGAGTGTGCTCGGTTCGCAAGCGCACGATGAGATTGTGAAGAACGCCGAGGGGACGCTTTGTCGCCTTTCTAATCGGGCGGGCGGAATCGAGGGCGGTACTTCCAATGGGGAAGCGATCGTGGTGCGTGCGGCTTTCAAACCCATTTCGACGCTTGTCCATGCCCTACGCAGCGTGGATCTGGCCACGGGTGAGGAAGCGCGTGGTTTGCATCAACGTTCAGACACCTGTCAATTGGTTCCCGGTGCGCTTATTGCGCAGGCAGAACTTGCTTTGGTTTTAGCTGACGCTCTTTTCGCACATGCGGGAGGGCGTTCTGTCGCTGAGATGAAACGTAACTTGGAGGCTTATGTGAAACGTGTGGCGGAGCGCATATGAGGGGCTTAGAACTGCCGATTGTGTTGACGGGCCTGCCCGGTGCGGGAAAATCAAAGGTCGGGCGGCTCCTCGCAAGAATGCTCAGTGTGGAGCACGTGGATACGGATGATCTCATCGTGGCTGAAGCGGGGATGGGGATCACTCAGATATTCGATGAGGAAGGAGAAGAGGCTTTCCGGGTCCGGGAGCTGCGGGCGGTTGAAAAGGCCCTGTCACAACATGCGGTCATTTCTTTGGGAGGAGGGGCCCTTGGGACTGCCCGTGTGCGTGAACTCCTCGCTCACGTCAGTGTCGTGACGATCGATGTTGAGCACGATGAGCTGTGTCGGCGCCTGATGCACACCTCGGATCGCCCACTTTTGCGTGAAGATCTTAAGGGAGTGCTCCGGCGTTTACGCAAGGAACGTGAGCCGTATTATCGTGAAGTTGAGACGCTTCGAGTCTGTTCAGATTCTGGGCCTGCTGACAAGGTGGCGGAAAAGATTTTCCACATGGTGGAAGGCGTGTTTACACGTGTCACCCTCGGGGGTGAAACCTCTTGCGATGTGCTGATCGGACGTTCTCTTTCGTCGCGTTTGATTTGTGAAGCATTGCGAGCGGAGGCGACGCGCGT
The DNA here is from genome assembly GCA_029983625.1 of Pauljensenia sp. Taxonomy (GTDB): domain Bacteria; phylum Actinomycetota; class Actinomycetes; order Actinomycetales; family Actinomycetaceae; genus Pauljensenia. The sequence continues at coordinate 10,285 of JASBZF010000004.1, forward strand.
ACTGGTCGTTCATGCTCCTGAGTTGGAAGAGTCCGCTCAGGCTTTAGCTGCGGATCTGTGTGCAGAAGGATTGCAGGTATGTCTTCGCTCACATGTGCGAGGTGAAGCAGCCAAGTCCTTAGAAAGCGTTGAAGCTTTGTGGGAGCTTGCGGGCGACTTCAAACTCGGACGAGCCGATGCCATCATCGCTTTAGGGGGTGGGGCGACGACGGATATGGCGGGATTTGTCGCTGCAACCTGGTTGAGGGGTATTGATTTCTTCTCCATTCCTACGACTGTGCTTGCGATGGTCGATGCGGCGATCGGAGGGAAGACCGGTATTAATTCTTCTGCGGGGAAGAATCTCATCGGTTCTTTCCATCCTGCGCGCCGTGTCTTGTGTGACATGAAATATTTGGAAACCTTACCTGAAGCCGAGTTTCGTGCGGGCTTAGGTGAGGTGGTGAAATGTGGTTTGATCGCAGATCAGAGGATTCTTCAGGTGATCGAGGACGCCGATGAGGAGGCTCTGATTGATCCTTTATCTTTCGAGGTTATTGAGCTGATTGGCCGTGCCATCGCCGTTAAAGCGAAGGTGGTGTCCGCAGATCTGAAGGAATCGGGTCTGCGGGAAATCCTGAATTATGGTCATACTTTCGCTCATGCGGTTGAACGCTGCGAGAACTACACGATACGCCACGGTGAGGCGGTTGCGATTGGCTGCGTTTTTGCCGCTCGACTTGCCCAGCTCAAGGGGATGCTCACTTTTGCCGAGGTTGAGCGGCATGTGAAGGCTTTTGAGAAAGTGGGATTGGAGACGACCTACTCTGGGGCTTGTCTTGCTGATCTGACGGATGTCATGCTCTCAGATAAAAAAGTGCGGGCCGGTGCGTTGCGTTTCGTGTTGCTTGATGGAATCGCTCATCCTGTCAGAGTGAAGATCGATCCCAGTGAGCTGAGGGTACCTGCATCACAGATCGGGGTGCCAGAGTGAGTGGCGTTCCGAAAATCGTGCTGCTTGGGGTGTCTGGGTCAGGGAAGACGAGCGTAGGCAAGATTCTTGCACAGCGCTGCGACCTTGCTTTTCTTGATGCTGACGATCTGGTTGCCCAGCAGTCGGGGGTGTCTTTGGCTGATCTCATTATCGCTCAGGATCCGCAGCTGGAGCACAGACGAAGGTCAGCTGCACTTCGTGCGCTTGCTTCTTCGGGGACGATTGTGGCTCTCGGTGCGAGCCAGATCGAGGATATCGAGATCCTTCATGCGCTTCATCTGGCTAAAAAACGGGGAAGTTTCCTTGTGGAACTTCTTGCTGATACCGCTGAGGTTGTCCGTCGTATGGGGTTGAATCGTCCACGTTCGGTGGGGCTTGGGGCGCCGAGGGCGATGCTGAGCACAATGATCGCTGCTCTTCATGAACGCTATGCGGATGTGGTGGATTCGTCAGTGCAAACGGAGGGGATGACTCCCGCCCTCGTGGCTGATCGCGTGCTGGAGGAGTGTAGAATAGCGGGCGGATTCTTTGAACACACGAGATTGAGGTGTACCTGTGGCAACGACGAATGATCTGAAGAACGGCCTTGTGATGGTCATTGAAGGCCAGCTTTGGCAGGTCGTTGAGTTCCAGCACGTCAAGCCTGGAAAGGGTCCGGCTTTCGTGCGCACGAAGATCAAGAACGTCCTGTCTGGCAAGACTGTCGATAAGACTTTTAATGCCGGTATCAAGATTGAGACTGCGACTGTGGATCGCCGCGATATGACGTACCTGTACCAAGACGGTACCGATTATGTTTTCATGGATCAGTCCACCTACGAGCAGATCAATGTTCCGGCTGAAACCGTTGGCGATGCGCGTCGTTTCATGGTTGAAAATCAGAATGCCATCGTTTCTTTGCATGACGGTAATGTTCTTTTTGTTGAGCTTCCCGCGACTGTGGTCCTGACGATTACTCACACCGAACCTGGTCTTCAGGGTGATCGTTCCTCTGCGGGCACGAAACCTGCGACGCTTGAAACTGGGTATGAGATCCAGGTGCCTCTTTTCATGGAAGAAGGCACTCGCGTCAAGGTCGATACTCGCGATGGTTCCTACTCTGGCCGCGTCACTGACTGATGTCGAAGTTCCGTTTTACTTCTCGAACGAAAGCGCGCAAACGCGCAGCTGATGTTGTCTTTGAGGCCGATCAGCGGGGGATGGGACGTAATCCTGAGGTTTTGCGCGATATTCTTCGTCAGCGTCGCGTGGTGACTGCCGCTCAGACACCTTTGCCCGAGTATTCAGTGCAGATCGTCGAGGGCGTAGCCGATCACCTGCGCAGGATTGATTCTCTTATTTCTGCCCGTGCGAAGGTTGCGGGTTTTGATCGGATTGCGGCGGTTGATCTGGCTGTGATGCGCGTGGCCGTGTGGGAGATGCTGGAAAACTCCGAGGATGTGCCGGCGGTGATTGCGATTGACGAGGCTATTTCGATCGTGAAATCTCTTTCGACACACTCGGCTCCTTCCTTCGTGAATGCGGTCCTTGATGCGATCCGTAAGGATATTGAAGCTCCCGCCTGGTCTCGTAGATCAGCTGAAAGCGAGGATACTGCATCTGATCGTGACAAGCGCTTTGCAGAAGAAGATTTCGAGGACAGTGCTGAGATGCCCCTGACGGAAACGAGCGTGGCAATGCGCGAAGACATGTCGATGGACATGTCGGTCGAGGATCTTGAAGAGTTGGACGAGCTGCTCGGAGAGTACTGATGAGGAAGCTGGCGCCCCTCGCATAGCTCTTGAGCTGGGGTCCATCTTCCAGGTGATCGCACGCTGGCATCTCCAGCGTTGAAAGATGTGTTCAATGTATGCCAGGTGCATGACAGTATCTTGAAGTATTGACATGTGTCATATTGGGGCGTAGATTGCAAGTGAGTCCAGTGTCGGATTCACACAGGTACGCCTGTTATCTCTTTCTCGAAGGAAACTTCAATGAAGAAGTCACCTGTCGCTATCGTCGCAACTCTTGTTCTCGTCTCCGCTCCGCTGTTTGCATCTTCTGCTGTGGCAGCATCGAATGGTTGTTACAGTACAGCAATAAAGAATGGTCATGCGTTTGCTTCTTACTGTCCAGCCTCTGCCCCATATGCTCATCAGGGGTTTGCTGATCTGTGGTTCACATCTGGATACTCCAAATACGGTGTAGGTACTGCCATCGCATATCAGGGACAGGAATGGGTTGAAAGTGGCTATTACTACGGTGGAACAGTGAGTGACTCGGCACTGGCAGAAGCTGTACTGAGGAGAAACTGTGGAATCGTCGGTGGGAAGGGAATCTTTTTCTTCCCACCGACGAGATAGAGGGTGGAGTGTAAATGTTTGATCATGCATTGTTCAAAGGGTCTATTGTTCTTCTTGTTGCAGCGCTTTTATGTGGTTGTTCTCATAGTCAGGAGGTTGATGCTTTTTCTCCTACAGGGCCTTGGGGTTCTGATATGAAGGAACTGATTGAAGCCTCTAAAGATCGCCCCTCTGCTTCTTTTGTTCAACAGGTGCTTCGTGACAGTCAAATTAGTGATCAAGAAGTTCAAGAATCAGCTTTAAAACACGTTCAATGCATGATCGATTTAGGCTATCCTAATTTCCATGCAGATCCGATAAGGAATCGTCATGAATTAGGAAGTGATGTGCCGTTGAGTGATAAGGATTTAGACAAGGCGGTGAATGACGAGAAAACATGCAATCAGCAATCTTCTTACTTGAACTTGTCTTCCCTGTATTCGGTAATGAAAAAGAACCCTGAGAAGCAAGATGAAATGGACGTTACTGCCGCTTGTCTTGTGAAACTGAACGTGGTTGATCCAGCATATACGGGTACGGAGTATCGTAACGATCTTGAAAAATATCTCCGTGAACATGCGGACGCCAATAATCATGTATATTCGGATCCGGCTTTGGGGATTCCTTTTATTGTCTCTCAAGAAGAAGGTCTTGAAGCAGCCTATGTGTGTCGCTCAGATCCTCAGTCAGTGCTCAAGGACACAAAATAATGTAGCAATTGTTTTAAAACACTCCTGATTGAAAACATCCCTGCTGCGCTTACGACGGTTTTCATTCTTGATATGCCTGCAGTGACGCTTAAAAATAAGTCCTGTGCGATTGCGCATTTATTTGACTTGTTGGCGTATCTTAGCATGTCCTGTTGTGATGAATGACTCATGACCCCAGGGTGCATCGGGCTTGAGGCAAGGGAGGGCATGAAAAGACGCTAAGCTGAGATACAGAAGCATTCCTTTAAGGACCGTCCAGAGAGGCGGGGAAGGAGATCCGCATGGGATCAGTGCATTCATCTGCGGCGCGAGGCGCGAGCGGCAAAGAAGTACTCGACGCAGACGCTATTGCTCGTTCATTGACACGGATTGCCTACGAAATCATTGAACGTAATTCCGGAGCCGAAGATCTTGTCATTGCGGGCATCCCCACCAGGGGAGCGACACTTGCGCGACGCTTAGTGACTCGGATCGAAGAACTCGGCGCCGGCGCAGCCGGACTCGCCATCATCGACACAACGATGTACCGGGACGACTTGCAATCACAGCCCTTAAGAGTTCCCCAAGAGACACAGATCCCCGCTTCCGGGATTGACGCTCGCACCGTCGTCCTCGTCGATGATGTTCTCTACACGGGCAGAACCATCAAAGCCGCTCTCGACGCCCTGAGCGGCCTTGGACGACCGGCCGCTGTACAACTCGCAGTCCTCGTGGATCGCGGCCACCGTGAACTCCCGATCCGCCCCGACTTCATTGGGAAAAACCTCCCCACATCGCGTCATGAAACCGTGAAGATTCTGCTGAAAGAAACAGACGGTCGCGATGCAGTCCTGCTCGGAAAGAAGGACTGACATGAGCCTTAAACACCTCATCTCAATTCGCGACCTGGAGTATCGTGAGGCACTGACACTGCTTGACACAGCAGAACAGATGGCCGCAACACAATCGCGGCGCGTGAAAAAGCTTCCGACACTTCACGGTCGGACCGTCGTGAATCTGTTCTTTGAAGATTCCACGCGCACACGTCTTTCCTTCGAAGCCGCAGCGAAACGTTTATCCGCAGATGTCATCAACTTCTCTGCGAAAGGTTCATCAGTATCGAAAGGGGAATCACTCAAAGACACCGCCCTCACCCTGTGGGCAATGGGCGCAGATGCCGTGATCGTGCGCCACCCCTCCTCAGGTGCTGCGCATCGCCTCGCTCACGCTGGCTGGATGGACCTTCCGGTCCTCAATGCGGGAGACGGCACACACCAGCATCCCACACAAGCCCTTCTTGACGCGATGACCTTACGTCGTCATTTCCACCGGGATCCACACGATCCCAAAGACACTCCGCCCGCACCTGGAACAGACCTGACAGGTGCGCATGTCGTGATTGTTGGCGACATCCTCCACTCACGAGTTGCCCGTTCAAATGTGGACTTACTGACCCTGCTTGGCGCTTCCGTTACTCTCGTCGCCCCGCCCACGCTCCTTCCCGTAGGAGTTGAAACCTGGAACTGCGCAGTCGAATACGACTTTGACCGCGCACTTGCACAAGGGCCCGATGCTGTGATGATGCTGCGCGTTCAACGTGAACGTATGAGCGCAAGCGGAGGAGGCTTCTTCCCTTCGCCCGGCGAATACCACAGAGCCTACGGTCTTGACCGTCAACGTTTTGACGCTCTTCAACCCGACACGCTCATCATGCACCCCGGTCCGATGAACCGAGGGCTTGAAATCAGCGCCGAAGCTGCTGACTCTTCTCAATCACTCGTCGTTGAACAGGTCGCCAACGGTGTTTCAGTCCGTATGGCTGCTCTTTATCTTCTCCTCGCCCCAAAAGGACACTCCCGTGACTGACTCCTCCCGATCCTGGTTTATCTCTTCAGTTGATATCTGCGGCGAAGGCTCTACTGACATCCTGATCCGCGATGGCCTGATCGTCGCCCTCGGAAAAGAAGCACGCGAGGGCGCACACGACACCCGGCGCATCAACGCCGATGGACTCATCGCTCTTCCCGGACTAGTAGATCTGCACACACACCTGCGTCAACCGGGCCAAGAGGACGCTGAAACCATCGAAACAGGCACACGCGCCGCAGCAATTGGTGGATACACAGCTGTTCACGCGATGGCGAACACAACACCGGTCGCCGACACTGCTTCAGTTGTGGACCAAGTGTGGGAGCTGGGACGTGAAGCCGGATGGGTCGAAGTCCGTCCCGTCGGTGCCGTCACCCAAGGACTTGCGGGCACACACCTGTCATCAATGGGTGCGATGGCGAACGCACGTTCTCAGGTTCGAGTATTTTCCGACGACGGCAAATGCGTGGACGACCCGGTTCTGATGCGGCGCGCCCTCGAATACGTCAAAGCCTTTGACGGCGTAGTCGCACAGCACTGTCAAGACCAGGGTCTTACCGAAGGTGCCCAAATGAACGAGTCCGCCCTATCGGGAGAACTTGGATTGAGGGGATGGCCTGCTGTCGCTGAAGAAGCAATCATCGCGCGAGACATTCTTTTAGCTCAACACGTGGGTTCCAGACTCCACGTCTGTCACCTGTCCACGGCGGGATCGGTAGACCTGATCCGATGGGGTAAAAGTATGGGAGTGAAGGTCACCGCTGAAGTAACCCCGCATCATCTGCTCCTGACCGAAGAATGTGCGCGAAGCTACGATCCGATTTATAAAGTGAATCCGCCTCTGCGTAGCGCCAAAGACGTCGAAGCACTACGCGAAGGACTTGCCGATGGGACCATCGACATCGTCGCTACCGACCACGCTCCTCATCCCCTCGAATCAAAAGACTGTGAATGGCAGTCAGGCGCTTTCGGTATGACCGGATTAGAGACCGCACTGCCTATCCTCATCGAAACAATGGTGAAAACAGGTCGGATGACCTGGAAGGATCTTGCTCGCGTATTCTCGACGACACCAGCGCGTATCGGCCGAGTTGCAAGCCAGGGGAGGGGCATTGTTGTTGGCGCGCCAGCGAACATTACCCTTGTGGATCCTGCAGTCCGAAGAAAAGTCGATCCTGCCGCTCAATGGACCCGTTCCACAAACACTCCCTATCGGGGGATGGAATTACCCGGACAAGTTCTTTACACCTTTCACAAGGGTGATTCAACCGTGCGTGAAGGTAAACCCGTTGTTCAGGAGGAACGCTGATGCACAGCGAACTTGCCCTTCTTGTCCTCGAAGACGGCAGCGTATTCCCAGGTCGTGCCTGGGGTGCGCGAGGGAGGACCCTCGGTGAAATTGTCTTTTCCACCGCCATGACCGGCTACCAGGAAACCTTGACGGATCCGTCCTACCATCGCCAGATCGTCGTAATGACCGCACCCCACATTGGTAATACCGGTGTGAATGACGAAGATCCAGAATCCAAGCAGATCTGGGTAGCGGGCTTTGCTGCCCGCGAACCCGCCAGACGCGCCTCAAACTGGCGTTCACGACGCTCCCTTAATGACGAACTGATTGCGCAGGGAATCGTGGGAATCTGTGAACTCGACACACGTGCCGTGACGCGACATATCCGATCTGCAGGTGCAATGCGCGCCGGGATTTTCTCAGGTGACGCACTCCCAGCAGGTGCTGAGCACCTGAGTGAACAGGTGCGTGAAGCACTCGTGAGAATCGTTGTGGATCAACCCGCGATGTCAGGAGCCGCCCTCGCTCAGGAAGTATCGACACCAGCTTCTTACATTGTTGAAGCAGTAGGGCAACGACGGGCACGGATCCTAGCCGTTGACCTCGGCATCAAATCTCGTACTCCTGAACACTTTGCAGAACGTGGCATCGAAGTGGTGGTCGTCCCCAATACGGTGACTTTCGCTGAGATTCTCGCCGCTAAGCCCGATGGTGTGTTCTTCTCGAACGGCCCTGGCGACCCCGCTTCCGCCGATCATGAAATCGAACTACTTCGCGCCGTCCTCGATGCCAAAATCCCCTACTTCGGAATCTGTTTCGGACATCAACTTTTTGGTAGAGCCCTCGGTTACGGAACCTACAAATTGGATTTCGGGCATCGAGGAGTCAACCAACCTGTCAAGGATCTCCAGACGGGCCGAGTGGAGATTACCGCTCACAATCACGGGTTCGCTGTAGATGCACCCATTGGCGAACCTTCAATCGCCCCCTTTGATTCAGGACGATATGGCCGAGTCATGGTCAGTCACGTCGGACTCAATGACGGAGTTGTCGAAGGCTTATGCACCCTCGATCTCCCCGCTTTCTCCGTTCAATATCATCCCGAAGCCGCCGCTGGTCCGCATGACGGCGAGCACCTCTTCGACCGTTTTTGCACCATGATCCTTGAGGGAACCTCAACGGCAATCTTCGAGGAAGAAAGCGAGAATGTCTGATGCCTGCACGAAAGGATCTGCACTCCGTCCTCGTCATCGGTTCCGGTCCGATCATCATCGGGCAGGCATGTGAATTTGATTACTCGGGAACTCAGGCCTGTCGTGTCCTCAAAGAAGAAGGACTGCGGGTCATCCTCGTGAACTCAAACCCCGCAACGATTATGACCGACCCGGACATGGCGGATGCGACCTACATCGAACCGATTACGCCCGAAGTATTGACGCGCATCATTGAAAAAGAGCGTCCCGACGCGCTCCTCCCGACACTCGGTGGGCAAACTGCACTCAATGCGGCGATCGCTTTGGAAGAGCAAGGCGTTCTTCGCGATTACGGCGTTGAACTCATCGGAGCTTCAATTGAGGCGATCCGAGCCGGAGAGGACCGCGAAGAGTTTAAACGCATCGTCGAAGAATGCGGAGCTGAAGTTGCCCGATCGATGATTGCGCACAGCCTGGAAGAATGTCACGCAGCCGCAGAAGAACTCGGATACCCCCTGGTTGTCCGGCCTTCCTTCACGATGGGTGGCCTGGGTTCTGGTTTCGCCTATACCCCCGCAGATCTTGATCGTATCGCCGGACAGGGACTTGCGGCTTCGATCAGCACTGAAGTGCTCCTCGAAGAGTCGATTCTCGGCTGGAAAGAATATGAGCTTGAACTTATGCGCGACACGGCAGACAACGTGGTCGTTGTCTGCTCGATTGAAAACATTGACCCCGTTGGAGTACACACGGGCGACTCAATTACCGTGGCACCGGCACTTACGCTCACAGATCGCGAACTTCAACGTCTGCGCGATATCGGCATCGCGGTCATCCGCGCCGTCGGTGTCGATACGGGTGGCTGCAACATCCAATTCGCAGTCGAACCTGACACGGGCAGGGTTGTTGTCATTGAAATGAATCCGCGCGTGTCGCGTTCCTCCGCCCTCGCTTCAAAAGCAACCGGTTTCCCGATTGCAAAAATTGCCGCCAAACTCGCCACCGGCTACACCCTGGACGAAATTCCAAACGACATCACGGGGTCCACACCCGCTTCTTTTGAACCAACGCTTGACTACGTGGTTGTCAAAGTTCCGCGCTTCACCTTTGAGAAGTTCCCCCAAGCTGACCCGACCCTCACGACCTCGATGAAGGCCGTGGGCGAAGCGATGGCGATCGGCCGTAACTTCACTGAAGCACTCCAAAAAGCCCTGCGTTCCATCGACAAGGGAGGTGTCCAATTCGATTGGTCACTCCCTGTGCCCACCGAGCAAGAGACGCGCGCCCTCGTCGCCGCTGCTGCTACACCGACAGAAGGTCGACTCGGGCAAGTACAGCGCGCAATTCGTGGTGGGGCAAGCATCGAAGAACTCTTCGAAGCTACGGGTATTGACCCGTGGTTTCTCGATCAGATCCTTCTCCTCAACGAGGTAGCGGATCGGATCATCAAAGCGCCCGCCTTGACGCGCAGCGTTCTGGAAGAGGCGAAGCGCCACGGTTTTTCTGATCGTCAGATCGCACTGATGCGTGGCCTCACTGAGACGACGGTGCGTGAGATTCGCGGTGCCTTCTCAATCCGTCCGGTCTACAAAACGGTGGATACCTGTTCGGCTGAGTTCGCAGCGCAAACGCCCTACCATTACTCAAGTTACGATACGGAAAACGAGGTCACTCCTCGTGAGCGTGAAGCCGTCATCATCCTTGGAGCGGGGCCGAATCGTATCGGCCAGGGCATCGAGTTTGACTATTCATGCGTTCATGCGGCAATGGCTCTGCGGGATCGTTATGAAACGGTCATGATTAATTGCAACCCGGAAACGGTCTCCACCGACTACGACATTTCCGACCGTCTCTATTGTGAACCCCTCACGGTTGAGGATGTCCTTGAAGTGTATCGAGCCGAGTGTGAAGCTGGCCCGGTCAAAGGGATGCTTGTTCAGCTGGGCGGACAGACACCTCTATCGCTTGCAAAGGAACTCGCTGAAGCGGGAGTACCGATCCTGGGGACTTCCTCTGACTCCATTGACTTGGCGGAGGATCGTGAAGAGTTTGCTCAGCTCCTCGTTCAGGCGGGCTGCCCTTCACCTGCTCATGGGCTTGCCCACACTCCCTCTCAGGTTCACGTGGTCGCTGAACATGTGGGATACCCGGTTCTGATCCGACCGAGTTTTGTTCTCGGTGGTCGAGGGATGGAGATCGTTAATGATTCTGCAGCTTTGGATGCGTACCTGAAGCGCGAGGACCTGGACCTTCTTTTTGAACGCGGGCCTTTACTGATTGATCGTTTCCTCGATCAGGCGATCGAAATTGATGTTGATGCGCTCTTTGACGGTGAAGAACTTTTTATGGGCGCCATCATGGAGCACATCGAAGAAGCTGGGATCCACTCGGGCGATTCAGCGTGTGTTCTTCCGCCGATGACGCTTTCTGCTCGCGAATTGGCGAGGATTACGGCTTCAACGGAAGCGATTGCCCGAGGTGTCGGTGTGCGTGGCCTCATCAATATTCAGTTTGCTCTGCTCTCTGACACTCTTTACGTGATCGAGGCGAATCCGCGCGCTTCACGTACCGTACCTTTTGCTTCAAAAGCAAGCGGAGTGCCTCTAGCAAAGGCTGCTGCGCTTATCCAAGTGGGGGACAAGATCGCCGATCTGCGTTCTCGTGGAATCCTGCCGAAGACGGATGCGCGAGTCATTTTCGATCATTCTTCAATCGCAGTGAAGGAAGCTGTTTTACCTTTTGGGCGTTTCCGTCGCGCTGACGGTGGGATGATCGACACGATTCTTGGGCCGGAAATGCGTTCCACGGGTGAGGTCATGGGCATCGACCGTGACTTCCCGACGGCCTTCGCGAAGTCGCAGTCCGCTGCTTTCGGAGAACTGCCTACCGCAGGGACCGTTTTCATCTCGATTGCTGATACGGATAAGAGGGCCATTGTTTTCCCAGCTGCTCGTATGCGTGAGCTTGGTTTTGCCATCCTGGCAACGGCGGGAACCGCTTCTGTTCTGAAACGTAACGGTATTGAGGCGCAGGTCGTGCGCAAATCTTCCCAGGGGCGCGGGCCGAAAGGTGAGCCAACAGTTGTTGATCTTATTGCCGAGGGCGCAATCGACATCGTTGTGAACACGCCGCAAACCAGCGAGAACCGACACGATGGCTTCCAGATCCGCCAAGCAGCAACCTCCAATAACAAGACAATCATCACGACCTTGCAGGCGTTTAATGCTGCGGTGCAAGCGATCGAAGTGAGGACACGTGGTGCGTATCGTGTCCGTTCCCTCCAAGAGTGGAACGCGGAACGAAAGGCGGCAGGACAGTGAGCTCGCGTTCCTTTGGTGATCGTCTGAGCGAGGCTATGTTCCACCACGGCAGACTTGCCGTCGGGATCGATCCTCACCCCAATTTATTAGCGCAGTGGGGACTTTCGGAAGATCCTGCGGGGCTACGCCGTTTTGCTCTCGGTGTTGTCGAAGCGCTCGGCGGGCGGGTCGCAGCTTTCAAACCTCAGGTCGCTTTTTTTGAGCGCTTCGGCTCTGCGGGGATCGCAGTTCTTGAAGAGACGATCGATGCGTGCGCACAAGCGCAGTCTTTGTGCATTGTTGACGCTAAACGCGGTGATATCGGTTCGACGATGCGCGGCTATGCGGAAGCTTTTCTTGCCGAGGGGTCACCTTTGGCCGGTGATGCGGTGACCTTATCGCCCTATCTGGGGGTTGCAGCGCTGATGCCCGCACTGGAACTCGCCGCCCAGACGGGGCGTGGTGTTTTCGTTCTTGCACTCACATCGAACCGCGAAGGCATGGTGATTCAACATGCGCGTTCCTCGCCAGGAACGTGTGTGGCCGCGAGTGTCGTATCGGAACTTGCAACATTCAATCGCAATGTTCCGCATGAGCATTTCGGTCCGGCAGGAGTCGTCATCGGAGCTACGGTCGGTGACGCTGTGCGTGATCTGGGTATTGATCTTCAGGCTTTGGAGGGTGTGATTTTAGCGCCGGGAGTAGGTGCTCAAGGTGCGGGCCCCGCAGAGCTTGACGCAGTTTTTGCTTCGGTGAGATACGCCGTTCTTGCATCATCGTCGAGGGCGATTCTTTCTGCTGGGCCGGATCCAGAAGGACTCAGACGAGCCTATGACGCGGCTGTACAGGGGTTCATTGAAAAGTGAATTGTTGCCTACCTCTAGCCGAGATGTGATCTTGGCGATAGGGTGGACACGCAATACCCGATGCAAGGAGTGTGCGGCAATGGCGCTACCTCAATTGACCCCACAGCAACGTACTGAAGCGCTTGAAAAGGCAACGCTCGCGCGGCGACGCCGCGCGGAGATCAAGACGAAGTTGAAGAACAAGGAGATGACGCTCTCTGAAGTTTTGAACTTGGCCGAATCGGATGAGGCGATAGCAAAGATGCGGGTTCTTGCTCTTCTTGAGTCTTTGCCGCGTGTGGGGAGCACAACCGCAGCAAAACTCCTCGACGAGTGCGGAATTGCTCATACTCGTCGTCTTCGCGGACTGGGACATATCCAGACTCAAGCCCTGATCGAACGATTCGGCTGATCGAAGGTGCGATGGCAGACTTGAGGCATGACATCCTCTCGTCTTAGCGTTCTCGCGGGGCCGACAGCCGTAGGTAAAGGGACCGTTGTTCAGGCGCTCCGCGCGCGTCATCCCGAGCTTCTTGTTTCAGTGTCTGCGACGACGCGAGCGCCCAGACCCGGCGAGCGTGATGGCGTCCACTACCGTTTTCTCAGCGATGAGGAATTCGATGCGCTGATCGCTTCCGATGGGATGCTCGAATGGGCGCTTGTTCACGGTCAACACCGCTACGGAACGCCTCGCGGTCCTGTCGAAGAGGCTCTGGCACGCGGGGAGCATGTGCTCCTCGAAATTGATCTTGATGGTGCTCGCCAGGTGCGAGCAAGTATGCCTGAAGCACAGTTCATTTTCCTTGCGCCACCAAGCTGGGACGTCCTCGTTGCCCGACTTGCGGGTAGGGGAACCGAGGGCGAGGAAGAACCGCGACGGCGACTGGCCACTGCTAAAATTCAACTCCCAGCCCAAACGGAATTCGACACGACTGTGATCAATGACGACCTCGATCGCGCTGTTTCGCAACTGGCTCATGTCATGGGCCTGGAGTAAACTGGGCAATCGTGGCCAAAGGCCGAGAAAATCAGGAGGAGTCAATGTCTGGAATTGTCGCGCAGCCCGAAGGCATCACGTCCCCACCAATTGACGATCTCCTCGAACATGTTGATTCGAAGTACGCGCTCGTCATTTTTGCGGCTCGTCGTGCCCGGCAGATCAACTCATACAATCTCCAACTTGAGCAGAACATGATTCAGCATGTGGGGCCGGTTGTTGAGACCGAACCCGATGAGAAGCCGCTGGCCATCGCTCTTCGTGAGATCAACGAGGGTCTGCTCACGCTCGAAACCTCAGCGAAGGCATAGGACATGACCGCCTCGATTATTGTCGGGGTCGGAGCTGGAATCGGCGCCCCCTACCCGGCGGCGATTCTTGTACGCGAACTCATTGGCTCCGGCGCGCAGGTCGATGTTGTCCCTACGCCCCGTTCTCTTGAGTTCGTAGGAAAAGCAACCTGGGAAGGATTGACCGGGCGTTCCGTTCACGTGGGTGTCTTTGATCATCCGGGTTCCGATCATGTTGAACTTGCTCGCCGCGCTGACCTGGTTGTCGTGGTTCCCGCAACAGCGGATTTACTTGCGCGAGTTCGTGCAGGATGCGCCGACGATCTTCTCACAACCACGATTCTTGCGGCTTCATGTCCCGTACTCCTTGCACCCGCAATGCATTCAGCAATGTGGATGAATCCGGCAACACAAGACAATGTGCGTCACTTGCGCGCGCGAGGAATCACGATTATTGAACCGACGACTGGTGCTCTTGGTTCTGGGGATGTGGGTATCGGACGACTTCCGGATCCTTCTGATATTGCGAAGCAAGTTTTTGCCTGTCTACGCACTGCCGAGCAACGCCTAAAGGGAAAGAGGATTCTGGTCTGTGCGGGAGGAACCCGCGAAGCTGTTGATCCTGTTCGCTTCATTGGAAATCACTCGTCTGGACGACAGGGAATTGAAATCGCGAAAGCTGCGGCGGATGAAGGTGGCGATGTTGTCCTCGTTGCGGCCAACATTGAAGAGGCTTTACTTGCGCCGCTTATCGGTCGGATGCAGATTGTGGCTGCTCCCAGTGCTGCCGATGTGGAAGAAGCTGTGCTGAGCAGATTGACAGAGTGTGACGTGCTCGTGATGACCGCAGCAGTAGCTGATTTTCGACCGATGCGCATGGAGCCTACAAAGATCAAAAAGAACCCGGATTCTTCACGCACTCTCACGCTCGTCCTCGAAGAAACTGTCGATGTCCTCAAAGCCGCGTGTGATTCTGATTCTCGCCCTGCGCTTGTTGTGGGTTTCGCAGCTGAAACGGGTACCCCAGAAGAAGTGCGGGCTTTCGGAAAAGACAAGGCTCGCCGTAAAGGGGCTGATCTTCTTGCGGTGAACCGGGTGGGTGAGGGCTTCGGGTTCGGCGATGTCGAAAACGAAGTGCTTGTTCTTGATTCGCAGGGGCGAGCCTTGGGCACTGAGAGCGGGTCGAAGATGCAGGTCGCGCGTTTTCTCGTCGGCATGATCGCAAAGAGACTCGATAGGATAGCCCAATGACATCTGCACTTCAGCTCTTCACTTCTGAATCTGTCACTGAGGGGCATCCCGACAAGGTGTGTGATCGTATTTCAGATGCGATCCTCGATTCTCTCCTTGAGAAGGATCCTCTCTCACGGGTCGCGATTGAAACGATGGTGACAACGGGGCTTGTTCACGTCGCTGGTGAAGTCACAACTGAAGCGTATGTGGAAATTCCTCAGATTGTTCGTGAGGAGATTCTGAAGATCGGCTACAACTCTTCAGAAATGGGATTTGACGGCGCTTCATGCGGCATTTCTCTTTCCCTCGGTTCGCAAAGCCTCGATATCGCAGGAGGTGTAGATAATGCTTTGGAAGCACGTGAAGGGTCGGCACGTGATGAACGCGATGCTCAAGGTGCGGGCGATCAGGGCATTATGTTCGGCTATGCCTGCGATGACACGCCTGATTTCATGCCTGCGCCGATCTGGCTTGCACATCGTCTGGCAAAGCGTCTTGCTGAAGTCCGTCACTTAGGACTGATGCCGGGATTGCGCCCAGATGGCAAGACTCAGGTCACCCTCATGTACGAGGGCGATCGCCCCGTCGGCATTGACACGATTCTCGTGTCCTCTCAGCATGATGAGTCTGTTACTCAGGCAGAACTTGTGGAGGGGATCGGCTCTGTCGTGGTGGATCCCGTCCTGAAAGCAAGCGGCCTCGATCTTGACATGAGGAGGATGCATCTCCTCGTCAATCCTTCGGGTCGTTTCGTCATCGGAGGTCCTGCCGCTGATGCGGGTGTGACGGGTCGGAAGATCATCGTCGATACTTATGGAGGTATGGCGCGCCACGGTGGGGGAGCTTTTTCCGGGAAGGATCCTTCGAAGGTTGACCGTTCCGCTGCTTACGCTGCGCGCTGGATCGCAAAAAATGTGGTCGCCGCTGGTCTGGCGAAACGCTGCGAGCTTCAGCTTGCTTACGCGATTGGTCGTGCAAATCCCGTGGGCTTATATGTCCAGACTTTCGGTACGGGCCTTGTCGATGACACTCAGATCGCTGCGGCTATTCGCGAGGTCTTTGATCTTCGTCCCGCAGGAATGATCGCTGACCTGGGTCTTTTACGTCCGATCTACACCCAGACCTCCACCTACGGTCATTTTGGCCGCCCAGATTTCCCCTGGGAAGAGACGAACCGTGTGGAGGATCTGAAAGCGGTGCTGTCATGACGGTGATCGAGGAGGCTTTCGATTTACGCTGGCGCCGACGCACGAGCGTGGAGATGGCAATTTCAGGCACAATCGGTCTGATCGCCTCTTTTGTGTTGTCGATTGAGGCATGGCAACTTGCTCAGGATGCCTCAGCGAACTTCGTATGCGATATCTCTTCCGTCCTGTCGTGTTCAGCGGTCGCCTTAACGCCGCAGGCACATGTGCTCGGCTTCCCTAATGCTTTCTTAGGAATCTTTTTTGAGGCGCTGGTTCTTGCGCTCTCATTCGCATTATGCGCGGGGGTCCGTTTCCCGCGCTGGTACATGCGTGCTGCGAATGTCCTGTACCTCATTGCGATTTGCTTTGCCTACTGGTTGTTTCTTCAGTCGTATTTCGTGATCCATGTGCTGTGCCCGTGGTGTTTATTAATCACGGTGACGACGACCCTCGTCTTTGCTGGCCTGACAAGAATTAACATCCGAGAAGGGGTTATTCCCTCCTCCGAGGGGCTTCGTCATTTTGTCGCACGAGGTTATGACTGGGCGATTACGGGGTTGTTACTTTTCCTTATTCTTGCGATGCTCGTCGCCGGATATGGGGTTGCGCTCTTGGGGTAGGGGCGAAGATGCCGGTGTCTCGTGATGCAATAGGAGTATGGACGGGCAAATAGCTTTAGAGGGGTTCTCAGCGGTGTCGGCACAAGCGACGCTGGTTGCTGCTGTGCTCGTCGATATTGATCTTCCTCACCTTGACCGTCCTTTCGATTATTCTGTGCCGGATTCTCTTGCGGGTGAGGTCGAGTTCGGAAGAATCGTCCGGGTGACTTTGGCCGGTAAGCGTCGTTTCGGCTGGGTTGTGGAAGTAAAGTCCGCGTCATCTTTGACTACACTTGCGCCGATTGAACGCGTCGTGTCCCACACTCCGGTGTTCACGCCGCGTCTTTTTGAAGCCGTGCGCCGGATCGCGCGACGTAATCTTTCCACGCTGTCGCAGACACTATCCGTGGCAATTCCTGCCCGTCATGCGACAACGGAAAAAGACGTCCTCGCCTCACAGGATCTTCCGGCTTTTTCTTATCGCGCGCCTGATCCGAAACCTTGGCACAGTATTGCGGCAGGTGCTTCTCTCCTTGAGCACATCGCTGCAGGTCAAGCTCCTCGCGCGGTGTGGACTGCTCTGGGGCCGAACCGGGATGCGCGCATCGTTGAATTGGTTGCTGCCGCAGCCCATGCCAAACGAAGTGTTCTCCTTCTTGTCCCCACCTCGGCCCAGGCGTGCACAATGACGGCCCTTCTCACCCAAAGCCTTAATGCTGAGTTGTGCCTCATTGACTCTGAATCAACTCCGGCTCAGCGCTATCGCGTCCACCTGGAAGCGATGAGGGGGGCTGTGCGCATTGTTGTCGGCACTCGTTCCGCCGTGTGGACTCCGCTTCACAATCTCGGTCTGATTCTTGTCTGGGACGATGGCGATGATCGTTTACGCCAGCAGCGTGTTCCCAGGTGCGATGCTCTTGACGTGGCTGTGACCAGGTCACACATCGAAGATTGTGCGCTCGTTGTTGGCGCGTACTCGCGCTCTGTGAAAGCTCAACGTCTCGTGGAGACAGGATGGGCGGTGAGTCTTGTTGAAAATGTGGACGCAAGGCGTCAACTTTCGCCGATCGTGCGCGTCATGGACGACATTGATACCGAGGCTCAAGGTCCGGCCGGATCGATGCGAATTTCTCCGTGGGCATTGAAAACAATCCGTGAAGGGCTTACTGCAGGCCCCGTACTCGTCCAAGTCGGAGCTTCTGGATACGTGCCGGTTGTTTCTTGTGACCGGTGTCGCGCAATTGCTCATTGTCCGCACTGCTTAGGGCCAGTGTCGAAAACTGCCGACATGCATTTTGTGTGTACGTGGTGTTCGCGTCCCATGACGGATTGGCGTTGTCCGAAATGTTCGGGTACTCAGCTGCGTCATGCGCGTGTGGGTTCGGAACGTACCGCCGAGGAAATCGCTCGTGCGATGCCGACTGCTTCAGTGCTTTCCTCCTCATCGACACATACGATTACGCGAAAAATCACTGCTGACCCGCAGGTTGTGATCGCTACTGCCGGTGCGGAACCTGAGGCAAGCGGCGCTTATGCGGCTCTTGTGATTCTGGATGCCCGAGCGATTGCGGGACGTGCTGAGCTGTGGGCTCCAGAAGAAGCGATGCGTCGATGGTTCAACGCTCTCGCCCTGGTCAGGCCGGGTGCTCCTGCCCTGATCGCCTCTTCTTTAGAAACATCGATGGCTCAGGCATTAATCCGTTTCGATCCAGCCGACTATGCGCAACGACTCCTCGACGAACGTGCGGCACTGGGGTATTTTCCCGCGAAAACACTCATCGCTATTGACGGACCAGGGCCAGATGTTGCAGCAGTGGCGCAGGCAGCACAGGCGGAGTTGATCGGCACAATCCCAATCGATTCTAAAGGTGAACAGACCCTGAAAGTCAGGGCACTTGTCCGCTGCGATCACGCTGATTTTACACAGGTATCTGCGCGCATCTGGAGTGTCATGCAGCACCGATCCTC
The DNA here is from genome assembly GCA_029983625.1 of Pauljensenia sp. Lineage (GTDB taxonomy): Bacteria > Actinomycetota > Actinomycetes > Actinomycetales > Actinomycetaceae > Pauljensenia. The sequence goes on from JASBZF010000004.1 coordinate 29,039, forward strand.
CAAGCGTCTGCCACCGCTTCGTCTCACAGTTAATCCGCCAGAACTTTTCTAAAGGTGAGTGCGCTACGCAGGTAAAATAACGGGGTGCGCATCGTCTTCGCGGGTACACCCGCTCCTGCAGTCCCTGTCCTTCGTGGCCTGATCGAATCGGATCATGAGCTCGTCGCTGTTGTGACGCGCCCTCCGGCACGAAAAGGGCGGGGGCGGATCCTCTCGCCCTCACCTGTCGGGCAGGTCGCAGCTGAAGCGGGACTGGAAGTCATTGAAGCTTCGAACTTCAAAGACGAGGAGATTCGCCATCGACTACGCGACCTTGCTGCAGATTTGGGGGTTGTGGTTGCTTACGGTGCCCTGATCCCAGCTGAAGTGCTTGAAATGCCCACCCATGGTTGGATTAACCTGCACTTTTCTGATCTTCCCCAGTATCGCGGTGCCGCACCGGTTCAGTGGGCGATTCTGCACGGTGACACCCGCACGGCGTCTTCGGTGTTCCAGCTGGAAACCGGATTGGATTCGGGGCCGGTGTTCTCACGCCTTCTGGTGGACATCGGACATGAGACCGCAGGAGAACTGCTGGAACGTATGGCCACACTGGGGGTCGATCAAGTTCTGGAGGTCGTCAATGGTATCGAGGACGGGAGCGCGCTGGCTGTCCCTCAGGATGAAGGACACGATCTCATTCACGCTCGGCGGCTGTGTGTCCAAGATGGCTTCATTGATTTTTCTTCATCCGCACTCGAAGTCGATCGGCGAATTCGGGCACTGTCACCGCATCCGGGTGCCTGGACCGTCCTGCCTGACGGTAAACGCCTCAAGCTCGGCGCGGTAAAGCTCAGCGATGAAGAGGGCTTGGAAGCGGGAATCGTGGAAGTGAAAAAACGATCCGTAAGGGTCGGCTGCGCCCTCGGCTCTGTTGAACTCGGTGAGGTCGCTCCTGCCGGTAAAGGATGGATGGAGGCGAGTGCATGGGCGCGCGGAGCGCGCCTGGATCCGTTGACACGACTTGGCCGCCTAGATGAATCCGGGGAGGACTCCTGATGGCAACACATCGTTATAAGGACGGCTATAGAGCACTGTCGAAGGTGGATAGTGCTCGACGTGTCGCTTTCGATGTCCTTATGCAGGTGTATTCCGAGGATGCCTACGCTAATCTTGCGCTGCGCAAAGCCCTGCGACGCGCACGTATAGAAGACCGCCTCGATACACGTGATGCGAGGCTCGTGTCTGAGCTGGTGAACGGCACTTTGCGCGCTCAGGGCTATCTCGATTGGGCGCTGTCACGCCATCTGTCACGACCGATGGGCGAACTTGATCGTGAGGTTCAGGTTCTTCTTCGCATGGGTGCCCATCAGATTGTGAACATGCGTATTCCCGACCATGCAGCGGTAGCCACAACGGTTGACATTGCTCGTCACGTCCTCACCGATGGACCGACGCGCATGGTGAACGCTGTGCTTCGTTCACTCACCCGGATGGCTCCTGGTGAACTTGACGAGGCGTTTGAAGAAATAACAGACCCATTTGAAAGCGCAGCAATCAGATATTCCCATCCTGAGTGGATGGTCCGTGAGTTCAGCAGGGCACTGGAAGCTCACGGGTATTCTTCAGATGAACTGGAAGCACTGTTAGCGGGGGACAATGAGCCACCGATCGTCACTCTCGTTGCCCGTCCTGGCCTGATTACAACAGAAGATCTTGTCGATGAAGCGGCCGATGTGCTTCACACCAGAATTGCGCCGGGGGCTTTCAGTGAATACGCCGTCCACATTGAACACGGAGACCCTTCCGCTCTCACGTCGATTCGCCTGGGACATGCGGGGGTACAGGATGAGGGCTCTCAACTTGCTGCGATTTTACTTGCTGGAGCCCACCTTTCCGGAAGCGATACTGCCTGGCTTGATCTGTGTGCTGGGCCCGGCGGTAAAGCCAGCCTTCTCGCAGCACTTGCTGGCGCAAGGGCCGCACATCTGACAGCAAACGAAGTGCATCCGCATCGCGCCCGACTGGTCGAACGTGCCTGTCGTGTGTTTGACAATGTCGATGTTGTTTCCGCTGACGGCCGGACTTTCGGAGGCCCGAAGACACTGTGGCCCCTTGCTTCTTTTGACAGAATCATGGTCGATGTTCCCTGTACCGGCATGGGATCCATGCGCAGACGCCCGGAGTCTCGGTGGCGTCGTAAAAAAGAGGATCTTGCCGATTTACTTCCCCTCCAAGCGGAGCTGGCTACGCGAGGTGTTGAGCTTTTACGACCGGGAGGTGTGCTTGCTTACGTCACCTGTTCACCGCACGTTGATGAAACCCTTGGGCAGGTGGAAGCCCTGATGAGCAGGGGTGATTGTGAACTGCTTGACGCGGTGGCACTTGCGCAGACAATTCTGCCTGAACCCCTTGATATTCCCGAGGGCGCAGGCAGGATCGCCGGTTCTGAAGGGAGAGTCCTTCAGCTGTGGGAGCACCGGATGGGGACCGACCTGATGTTTATCTCTTTGATCAGGCGTCGATGAGGAGCCGGACGCACTCTGGAAGCAGATAGCATAGAGGGCATGAACGCAACGATCTCACCTTCGATTCTCAACTGCGATATCGGTGACCTGCGTGGGGAACTGAAGAAGATTTCCGGGGCGGATGTCGCCCACGTCGATGTGATGGATAATCATTTCGTCCCGAATCTGTCCTGGGGTTTGCCCGTTGTGGAGTCGGTTGTTGCATCGGGCATCCTTCCTGTCGATGCGCACCTCATGATCGAAGATCCTGATCGCTGGGCGCCGCTATATGCGGAGGTGGGATGCGCTTCGGTGACTTTCCATGCGGAGGCAGCTCACGCTCCGCTTCGGCTGGCAAGGGAACTACATCGTCTTGGCTCTCGAGTAGGGCTTGCACTCAAACCCGCCACCGACATCGCTCCTTTCGTGGACATCCTTTCTGAGTTCGACATGATTCTTGTCATGACGGTCGAACCGGGGTTTGGCGGTCAGTCCTTTATCGAGTCGATGCTGCCGAAGGTGCGGCGCACACCCCCGGCCCCCCGCGCCGCACGATTTTAGCTTTACATCCAGGTTGATGGAGGCGTATCAAGGGCGACGATCGAACGGGCAGCTGAAGCTGGTGCGGATAATTTCGTCGCAGGTTCTGCGGTTTTCAAAGCTGAAGATGCCTATGCAGAGGTGGAAGCCCTACGTGCTTTAGCGAACGCTCATATGCACTGATGTGTCCGCTGAAGTCGTGACTTCCGCTTTTACGGTCACCTACGCAAACCGGTTCGCCCTTGGCTGCGTGACATGGCATGATTAGGAGCAGCTCCGGGGTCGGTGAAAGTCCGAGCCGGCGGTGAAAGTCCGCGACCCATCTGTCAGCAGATGGTTGAACCGGTGGGATTCCGGTACCGACGGTGAAAGTCCGGATGGGAGGAGCAAAGGGTGCGCTGAGGCGCACCCGTGCCGTGCGCACCCCGGTGCCGGAGGATCGCTGTGGTACGCAGGTATCGCCCGAGTTATCGTGCGAGCATTCTTGCGCCCGCTGCGCTTCTGATCGTCATCTTCCTGACGTGGTGGGCAACGACGAGTTTTTCCGGCATCGAAGCGTGGCGTCTACCGAGCCCCAGCGGCACCTGGGCACGTTTCCTCACGATGGCGTCCTCCGCCTCACTGTGGTCAAAAGTCGCAGTCACTGCCGCTGAAGCTTTGTCAGGTTCATTACTTGGCCTGCTCCTCGCTCTTCCTCTTGCCTATCTCATCTACCGTTTGCCCCTCGTTTCGGCAGCGGTTGAACCCTTCCTCGGTGCTACTCAAGCGCTTCCGGCGATCGCCCTCGCACCTGTCCTTGTTCTATGGATCGGCTACGGGCCCGCTTCGATCACGGTGCTTTGCGCGCTCATTGTCTTTTTCCCGATCCTCGTGTCCACGTGTGTGGGGCTTCGTCATCTCAACTCAGAGATCCTGGAAGCCGCAGAACTTGACGGGGCTTCGGGGCTGATGATGGTGTTCGGCATCGAGTTTCCCCTTGCTGCTCCTTCGATCCTCGGTGGCATCCGTAACGGTTTCACCCTGTCGGTGACCGGAGCTGTTGTCGGTGAAATGGTGATGGGCGGGTCGGGTCTTGGTCAGGCTCTCACCCAGGCCAGGGCCGCGGTCGATACGGCGGGAATGTTCGTCATCATTACGATCCTGTGTCTGCTGGCGACGCTCGTGTACGTCGCGATCTACCGGATCGAGCGCTCACACAAGTACGCCCTCGCTTAAATGAAGGATCCTCATGCCACGGCCTATTCTTCCTCGTTTTTCCGCCCTCGTAGCATGTGCCGCCCTCGTCCTTACGGCATGTAGCGGACAGACACAGCCTGCACAAACCCACTCAGCACCTTCGGCTTCTTCTTCACAGCCCCTGGTCCTTGGCCTGACCTATATCCCCAATATTCAATTTGCTCCCGCGTATTTGGCAAAAGATGACGCTTTCTTTTCCGAACGTGGGATCGATGCACGTATTCGCCATCATGGGGCCGATGAAGGACTCTTCACGGCACTGATCTCAGGCGAAGAGGACGTGGTCATCGCTTCGGGCGATGAAGCGCTTGTGGCTGCCGCTTCCGGGATGGATCTGGTATCGATTGGCTCCTACTACCGTTCATATCCCGGTGTGGTGATCGTTCCTGACGACTCTTCTGTCACTGAGCTTTCGGATTTAAAAGGTAAGAAGATCGGTATTCCGGGCGAATACGGTTCAAACTGGTATGCCACACTTGCAGCGCTTGCCGAGGGCGGACTGTCGCTTGATGAGGTGACAATCGTTTCGATCGGCTACACGCAGCAGGCGGCGATCGCTGCCAAAGAGGTCGATGCCGTTGTCGGTTTTACAAACAACGACCTCGTGCAGATGGAACGTGCCCAACTGAAAGTACGGGCGATTCCGCTGGGAACACAGACACCACTTGTCGCAGCTTCCCTCATCACGACCCGTTCTTGGGTCAATGCGCACCCTGAACTTGCTCAAAAAACCGTGGCCGCGATTCATGCTGGGATTGATGCTGCGATCGCGGATCCACATCACGCCTTGGATGCGACCGCGCTGCGCGACGATACTTTGTCAGATCAAAAAACTCTGGAAACCGCGCAGGCTGTCCTGGAGGCAACAATCCCCCTGTGGAAAGGGCAATCAGGGGATGCGAGTCCCCTTCAGGATATTGACACGTGGGTAGCGATGGCGTCCTTCCTTGAAAAGATCCCCGGCCTCCTCCAAGGCCCTGTTGATCCTGCTGCGGTGGTGACAAACGACTACGCGGAGCTTCACTAGCTCTTCGTTCCGAGTTTCGGCACACCAAAGCAGGGAGCACCCCCTGCCTCTAAAGTGGATTCGTGACTACATTCGAGAATCTTTTCGCCGAACTGTCTGAGAAGGCCCACACTCGCCCCGAGGGTTCTGGGACTGTTGCTGAACTCGATCAGGGAATCCACGCGATTGGAAAGAAGATCATCGAGGAAGCCGGAGAAGTCTGGATGGCTGCAGAGTACGAAAGTCCTGACGACTGTGCTCTGGAGATCTCTCAGCTCCTCTATCACGCTCAAGTCATGATGATCGCAAAGGGGCTTACGCTCGACGACATCTACCGTCACCTCTGAGGAAATTATGCTGCGTATTGCCGTCCCCAATAAGGGGTCACTGTCTGAACCTGCAATCGAACTCCTCGCTGAAGCGGGTTACCGTACACGTCGAAGGGGGCGTGAACTCGTCCTCACCGACCCTCTGAACGATGTGGAGCTGTTTTTCTTACGCCCGCGTGATATTGCGGTGTACGTGGGAAGAGGCTCGATTCATGTCGGAATCACGGGACGGGATCTTCTGCTTGACTCTGCGACGCAAGCGGTCGAACATCGCGCTTTAGGTTTCGCACGTTCAACCTTCCGCTTTGCCGCACCGATCGGACAGATCAACGATCTTTACGACATTGAGGGGCGGCGAATCGCGGCCTCTTACGATCGCCTTGTGCGTTCCTACCTGGAATCGAAGGGGATTCATGCCGAGGTCGTGCATCTTGATGGGGCTGTTGAATCTTCGGTGCGCCTGGGCGTGGCTGATCTCATCGCAGATGTTGTGGAAACGGGTTCCACTTTAAAGGCTGCGGGTCTTGAAGTGTTCGGTGAGCCGATCCTCGAATCTGAAGCGGTACTCATTACCCGCGAAGAACTGCGTGACGATCCCGCTTTAGCGACCCTTGACCGTAGGCTCAGTGGCGTGCAGGTCGCCCGCTCGTACATGATTGTGGATTTCAATGTCCGCGAAGAGGATCTGGAAAAAACAATCGCGATCGCCCCCGGCTTTGATTCTCCGACCGTGAGCCCTCTTTTGGATTCGCAGTGGCGCGCGGTGCGCGTCATGGTGGAGGTCAAAGGTATCAATCTTGTCCTTGATCGTCTCCATGAAGCTGGTGCGCGAGGAATCATTGTGACTGAGCTCAAGGCATCCCGACTCTGATCATTACCGATGCGACTTTCGGGTCGTAGGCTGGGCCCGTGAAGGAGAGTGTTTCCACAAGCACACGGGTCCTCGGGCTCCTTATCGAACTTCTCGGTGCTGAGCGTCCGAGGACTAAAGGGAGACTGAGGGAACTGCCGGGCTACTGCGCTTTAAGTGACACCGCTTTTGAATCGCAGTTCCACAGGGATAAATCGGCGCTGCGTGAGGCGGGTATCCTCGTTGAGTGTGTTGCGGGGAAAGAGGATGCGTACAGGATTTCTTCTCAGTCTTTCGCTTCGTCTCCGCTTGCCCTCGATGATCTTGATGCGGCGCTCGTTCAGCTGGCTGTTTCGGCGTGGAATCCGCGTGAGGCAGATCCTTCGTTGATTGATCCAAAAATTGCGGCTCACTCTACGGGTGTTGTTCCACGGGCCGGGCGACTCACTCTTGGTCTTGAGGGTGCGGAAACGGTGGCCCGGATCGCGTGGGCAATCATGGATCGGCGGATCGTGTCTTTTGAGTACCGTTCAGCGAATGGTGCTTTTACCCGCGCGGTGGAACCGTGGCGTTTAGTTGTCCGAGGGCGGGCCCTGTACCTGTGGGGAGCGGATCTTGATCGGGCGGAGCAGCGTCTGTTCAGGCTGTCTCGTTTTGATTCTCCTGTTGAGTTCCTCGGGGAGCCAGGTGATGCGGGGCCTGTTCCGCAGGATCTGAAAGATCCTTTTGAAGCGCAACTCATTGCCCCGTGGCTGCTGATCCGCGAAGGAGGAGCACCCAAGATTCGGTGTTTCTTGGATGAGGGTGATGAAGTGCGTCAAGAACAATGGCGTAAGGCGCGTGGAGAACCGGGGGAGAGGGGAGAGTGGATGTCCCGTATTCTCAGCGAGGTCGAAGACGTGGTCGTCCTCGAACCGGAAGATTTACGCGAGGAAATTCTTGATCGTCTGCGTGTGGCTCACTCTTGGGGTGAGATGAATGCCTGAGGTTGTACCCGTCGCAATTGCGCGTTTGCTGTCTCTTCTTGCGTGGATCGGGGATCATCCCGGTGCTGATGTGGCAGAGGCAGCCATGCGTTTTAGACGTTCCCCTCGTCAGATCCGGCGTGATATTGAGGCGCTCGGCTCAGTGGGAGATTCGCTTCCCGGTGCTTCCTTTGAGATCGATTGGGATCTGTACGAAGCTGAGGATCGTCTTCGGGTGCGCTCCACGATGGGGGTGGATCTTCCGCCGCGTCTGACCGAAAAAGAAGCAGTGGCGATTCTTGTGGGTTTAGCTGCTCTTGCTCCTAGTTTGGGTGCGGAGTTACGCGCCAGGATCCCTCGGACAGCACTCGCTGTGCGTGCTTTGGCGGGTACGAACACTCCTGTTCCGCTTGTGATGTCAGAAGAGAGTCGTGATGCTCAGGTGTGTGTGGATCTTCTGGCCCGAGCAATAGGGGGATCTCAACCGATTGCTTTCACCTATGAGCGCGATGGTGCGCCATTGAAGCGTCGAGAGGTCGAACCTTGGGATCTGCGTCTTGAGGGGGGAGAGTGGATTCTTCGTGGCTGGTGTCGTCACGCTCAAGATGAGAGGAACTTTGCGATTTCGCGCATGTCAGCTCTTGAGCTTCTTCCGGGGAAGGTCACGCATTCGCCTTCGTCTGTGAAGACTGAGGGGGAGACAGCCATTGTGCGCACGAATGCTCGGGGACGCTGGGTCGGTGAGGAATTCGCGTCCGTGAGGATGCGAGAATCCGCTGAAGAGATCGAGTTGGAAGTTCCCGTGTGGAACCGGAAGTGGTTCGATTCTGTCCTGCTGGATCTTGCTCCCTGCGTCATTGATGCGCCTGCGGAAGCGAAGCTTCGTTGTGCGAATCGGGCACGTATAGCCCTTCGGGCCTGGGAAGAAGCGAGGGCGGAGCAGCAGTCATGAGTCCGAAGCGGAGACGTTCTCGTGAAGTTGCGCTCAGTTCAGCGGATACGACTCCCAGTCCAGCTGAGCGTATGGCTCTTTTTCATGCTGCGATGCGGGAGGAACGCACGCATCGTGCGCAGTATGTACGCGGCTTGTCTTTCCTTCCTGACGTTTTCCAAATTGAGGCGATGGATGCACTTGAAAGACAAGAAAACGTCCTCGTCGCTGCACCGACTGGTGCGGGGAAAACCATTGTCGGTGAGTTTGCCACATCATTGGCTTTGTCTCAGGGGCGTCGTAGTTTTTACACCACTCCCATTAAGGCTTTGTCGAATCAGAAGTTTGCTGAGCTGAGCCATAGTTTCGGTCCCGATAACGTGGGTTTGCTTACCGGTGATGCTTCAGTGAATCCGGGTGCTCCGATTGTCGTGATGACGACCGAGGTCTTAAGGAACATGCTGTATGCAGGATCGGATCTGGGTGATTTGGATTCGGTTGTTTTGGACGAAGTGCATTACCTTGCGGATCGATTCCGGGGTCCGGTGTGGGAAGAGGTCATTATTCATCTTCCACAGAGCGCGCGACTTGTTGCTCTTTCTGCCACGGTGTCCAATGCGGAAGAGTTCGGCGCGTGGATTCAACAGGTGCGGGGCGACTGTCGTGTCATTGTGTCTGAAGTCAGGCCAGTTCCGCTCTATCAGCACATGATGGTCGGCAGATCACTATATGACCTGTATGTTCCTGGATCTGCCCCTCAGGAGGGGCGCATTAATCCTGAGCTTTTAGCTGCCGTATCAACAAGAGGTTCGGGTTTCGAGGGCGGTCGTGGGTCGCGGAATTGGCATCGTCCTCGTCCTGAAGTCTTCAGGGAATCGAGGCCCGCAACTCTGATCACTCTTGAACGTGCTCAGCTTTTACCCGCTATTACTTTCATTTTTTCCCGAGCAGGATGTGAGGCTGCGGTCGATCAGGTTCTCGCTGCGGGAATTGTCTTGACGTCGCCTCAGGAGGCGCGCAGCATTCGCCGTGAGATTGAGTCGGTGACGAGGACGATTGCGCCGGAGGATTTCAGTGTGCTGGGCGTGTCGCATTGGGCTGAGGGACTGGAACGCGGTGTTGCGGCGCATCACGCCGGGTTGCTTCCTTTAATGAAAGAGACCGTTGAGCATCTCTTCGCTCAGGGGCTTATCAAAATGGTGTATGCGACAGAGACTCTCGCCCTCGGAATTAATATGCCTGCTCGTTCGGTTGTCATCGAATCTTTGACGAAATGGAACGGTGCTGAGCATGTGCGTTTAAGCCCGGGGGAGTATACGCAATTGTCCGGTCGGGCGGGGCGGCGCGGTATTGACTCAGAGGGGCACGCGGTGGTGTTGCATCGCGGCTCGGTGGCACCTGAGGAGGTCGCTTCTCTTGCGTCAAAGCGCACGTATCCGCTGATCAGTGCCTTTAGTGCGCGTTACAACATGGTGGTGAACTTGCTCGATCATTCGACTCGTGCCAAGACGCGCTCCGTGCTGGAGACTTCTTTTGCGCAGTTCCAGGCAGATGCTTCGCTTGTGGGACTTGCTTCGCGCGTGAAGGAACTTCAGTCACAAAAGGATGCTGTGCGGGAGGCGATGGAGTGTGATCGGGGGGATGCGCGCGAGTATTTCCGTTTACGTGACGAGCTTTCTGTCGCTCAAAAAGCGGCGGCTCGTGAACGTAAGAGCGCGCGTCGGCTTGCTCAGTCTGATCTCCTCGCGTCTTTACGTCCGGGGGATGTGATTGCGTATGGACGAGGGCGCAGGACTTTGTATGCGGTTGTTGCTTTCCACACTCACACTGCGATTGGTCGTGTATCGACGACGGTTGTGGGTAGCGACGGGAAGTTCCATACTCTCGGAGCCCATGATTATGCGGCGCATCTGCGCAAGGTGGGAAAGATGAGCATCGCAGGGGGTTCTGCGCTTCGCAGGAATAAGGAGCGCACGCGCATTGCTGAGAATATGCGTCGTCTTGTGCGTTCCGGTCAGCTTCGTGAACCTCGTTCCTTTGCTGATGAGGTACCTGTCGCAGATGATGCGGCTCTTGAGGCGATGGTGCGTTCTCATGGGGTGCATCGTTGCCCTCAGCGTGATGAACATGCGAAAGCCGGGTACCGTTGGGCCAGGCTCGACCGGGAACAGAAGGCACTTGAGCAAAGGATCGAGTCGCAAACGCACTCTGTGGCGAAACATTTCGACAGGGTGTGCGTGGTTTTGGAGGAGTTAGGTTTCATCGACGGGGATCGTGTGACAGATCGCGGACAGCGTTTGCGTCGGATTTTTAGTGAACGTGATCTTGTGGTGATGGAAGCGTTGACGTCGCGAGCGTGGGAGGGGTTGACGGAGGCAGAACTTGCTGCGATTGTCTCGACTTGTGTTTTCGAGTCGCGTTCTGAGGAGGGGCCTTCAGCTCCGCCCGCTCATCTTTCCCCTGCGCTTGCGCAGGCGTGGGAGGCGACGATCCGAGCGGCTGAACGTGTGCGCAGCGTTGAGGAAGCGGCAGGATTGCCGCCTTCTGCTCTTCCCGATCCGGGGGTGATGGGGCCGTGTTTAGCGTGGGCGCACGGTGCGAGCTTATCTACGGTTCTTCTTGAAGAGGATATGCAGGGTGGTGATTTTGTGCGCTGGGTCCGTCAGGTGGTGGATCTTCTGGATCAGCTTCGCGGGCTTGACGATCCTGCACTGGTCGCGTGTGCGCGCCGCGCGAAGGATCTTTTAGTGCGTGGAGTTGTTTCGTGGAGTGCGCCGTGAAGTGGGGGACTTTACGCAGGCTCGTGCTTGCCGCTGTTGCCGGTTGTGGCATGTGGGCGGCTTTTCCTGATCTGTCGTGGTGGTGGCTTGTCGTTCCTTCTTTAGCGCTCCTTTTCGCCCTCGTCGATCATGCGTCCACGGGGCGCGCATTGATCGTGGTTGGCGTTTTTGGCCTGTGCTGGTGGCTTCCTCTTATTCATTGGGTGGTCCTTGCTACGGGTGGGAATATCGCGTGGTTTGCGCTGGCGGGAACTCAGATTGTCTGGCTCTTCATTTGGGTGTTGATCTTACGGATTGCGTCGTTATGGGCGTGGGCTTCAACGTGGTGGGGGAAGATTTGTGTGTACGCCTTGAGGTGTGTGGGTGTAGAACAGGGGCGTTGACATAGAT
>JASBZF010000005.1 GCA_029983625.1 Pauljensenia sp.
CCCCTGTGTGCGTGGTGTCACGTGCAGTCTTTTTGTCCTCTTTTTCAGGGGAAGACACCTCAAGCTCCCGAAGGAGGATTCGAGCGGCTGCTCCGCACGCGCGTTGATTGACAGTCGTGAAAAAGCCTCAGGTTTTAGGCGAAGGCGGTCGAGGTCGCAGTGAGAACTCCCGTGCCAAGGAGTATGGCGACAAAGAGTGCAAGTCCGATCCGGTAGTAAACGAAAGGTCTATACGACTGTGTGGACACAAGTTTGAGGAACCAGATGATGACGGCCCAGGCGACACCGAAGGCAATGAGAGTCGCGATGAGTGTTGGTCCGACGGCGATCTGCTGGCCACCTGCGATGACTTTGTGCACCTTGTATAGGCCCGAAGCGAACACGGCAGGCATCGCAAGGAGGAAAGAATAGCGGGCAGCGGCCTGGCGCGTGTACCCGAGCGCGCGTCCCATCGTGATCGTTCCGCCTGAGCGTGACACGCCGGGGATGAGTGCCATCGCTTGCGCGCACCCGTAAAGGATCGCGTCTTTCCAGCTCATTTCTGCCAGTGTGCGTTGGCGCGGAGCATAACGATCTGCGAGGCCGAGAAGAACACCGAAGAGGGCGAGCATGATGACGGTGATCCAGAGGTTCCTGAAGCTCGTGTCGATCCAGTCTTGCAAGACAAAGCCGAGGATGCCAATGGGTAAGGATCCGACGATAATCATCCATCCCATGCGCGCATCGGGATCACTAGAGGGAATTCGTGAAGATTTGTCACGCAGGGGCAGTGCTTTCCACCAGCGCGACAAGATCCGAATGATGTCTTTCCAGAAGACGATGAGGACCGCTGTTTCGGTGCCGATCTGTGTGATTGCTGTGAAAGCCGCGCCCGGATCTTTTGAGCCGAAAAGTTCACCGAAGATCCGCAGGTGCGCAGATGATGAGATGGGAAGGAACTCCGTCAGACCTTGAAGAAGGCCAAGAAGGATCGCATCGAACCAAGTCATAGATGTCACCTTAACCCCTTAGGGTGCGAGGGCTTGATTCGTCGTTGAAGTCGGATGTGGGTCAGGACACGCAGATTCATGCACCGTGGGGCCGAGTAGGCTAAAGGTATGGAGATTCGTCAGTGCGGGGCATCGGGCTTGCGTCTGTCGGCTGTCGGGCTTGGCACACTCATGTGGGGGCGGGATACTGAAGCACCTGAAGCTTGGGAAATGCTTGCTCATTTCGTCGAAGCGGGTGGAACTTTCGTGGAAGTGAGCCCGCTGGATGGGGATGGCTTGGCTCTCGATGTTCTTGCTTCTGGGCTTGCGCGCGTGGGTCGCCACAGGACGGTCCTTGCAATGCGAGGCGCGTCCCGACGCCTCGATTCGGGAGGGTGGGCATCTTCAGGTGCCAGGGGCGATATGCTCCGCAGCCTTGATGAGGCATTGAATCGCCTCGACATTGACAGTGTTGATTTATGGTTGGCGAGCTTCGACCCTGCTGTTCCTCTTGAAGAGACTCTTCAGGCTGTGGAGGCTGCACATCGTTCAGGACGCGCCCATTACATTGGTCTGAGTGGTTTCGGTGTGTGGGATGCAGCGAGGGCGATCACGCTCCTTGATGAGGTGAAAGAGCTTCGCCCCGCTGTTATTCAGGTTCCCTATTCACTTTTAACGGCGAAAGAGTCCTCAGAGCTTGTGAGGCGTGCCGCTGGCTTGGGGATCGGGATCATTGCGCAGGCACCGCTGGCCGGTGGGGTTCTGAGTGGGAAATATCGACATTCCACTCCCCCGGATTCACGGGCTGCCTCTGCGCATTTGCGGATGCTCGTGGACCCGTATCTCAGTTCAAGGTCGCGTGCCCTTGTGGAAGGGGTTGCTCGAGCTGCTGAGGGTCTGGAACGCACTACGCTTGACCTGGCTCTGTCCTGGGTTCGCGATGCAGAGTATGTGACTTCGGCGCTGATTGGTCCGCGCACGTTACGTCAGCTTGAGGTGAATCTGGATTCTGTTCAGGCGATTCCCGCTCCGATCCGTTCGGTTCTGGACGAGATCGCGGGACTGTAGGTGGACTGACTGTATACGTGAAGGTGGCTGCCTTCAGTGTCTGGAAAGATCTGAAGGCAGCCGCCTTGTGTCATCTGATCGCAGCGTTTATTCCTTGTGCGCGCGCCGCATGATGAATCCGACAATGAATGTAAGTGCGCCGAGGGCAACCACCACGTAGGAGGCGATACCGATCAGTCCCAGACCGATATTCGCGCCTGTGTCCACGGAAAGCACTCGATTGAGAATCTGCACAGCGAGGAAAAGAAGAACTCCCACGCCTGCGACACCTAGTCCAACACGCTCTAATGACTGCATGAGAAGCCTCCCTTTACTGTTTGTGGTTCATGCAGCAGCTGTGCCGATGCGAAACATAGTGCCCGCACCTTCGCTCAGCTCCCATACCTCAGACCAATACCTGGAGCACCTAGACGGTAGAGGTATCGTCACTTCATTTTTTACGGATACAACAAAGCGTGCATGACAAAAGCAAAGAGCGTGACGTCAGAAGGAAAGTTCAGTCGTCAATATCGACGAAGTCGTCCTCGTCCTCCATGTCTTCTTCGTCTTCGTCTTCGTCCTCGTCTCCGAAATCATCTTCGAGCAGGTCAAAAGGAAGTTCCACACCAAAGCGAGTGAAAAGTTCGTCGTCGTAAGTAAAGAAAGCGTCGCGAAGTTTTTCCTCCGCAGCCTCCAAGGTGTCGATATCGGCATCTTCACCTGCGCGGGCAATCATGTAATGCTCACGGAAAGCCAGGATCAGGGTTTCGAGGGCGGCGCTCGGTTCTCCAGTCATGTGTGCATCCTACGTTGTCCAGGCTCACAGATCAGGGAAGATTAAGTTGCGAGCGGATAACGGACACCATGAGATCCGTTCCTTTGATTTCCATTGTCTGATCGGCCCCGACGATCCTGGACACTCCTTCAGAGTCGATGAGCTGCGAAGCTCCCATGTTCGGGCCGAGAGGAAGAATCACCCACTCTTTCGTCGGTTCATACACGGCTTCAGGGATGTCACCTGCGATCTGAGCAGCGATGTTCGCGATGACGACACGGGCCTGCTGGCGGGCGGCATCGGCGCGCTTGGATTCACGCACATCCGTAATATCGCCGACAGCGTAGGTGTGTTCATGTCCGAGGACGCGCAGATTTGAATCGACGCGGATCGTTCCGTTCGGATGGAGCTGTGCTTCGTAATCTGTTCCCGCAAGGAAACCCGAGGCAGCCTTTGAGCCGTAGCACTGGAACCAGATATCGCCCTCGATCTGATCGCCTGCAAGAGTTTGCACCTGGAAATGTCCGAGCTCGCCGACATTGTGGGGAGGAAGGAATGCGAGTTCTGAACCCGTCACCACGCGGATACCGAGTTCATCCAGCTGAGAAGCGATCTGTGTGCGCAGTTCATCGGAATAGCCGGGGGTGGCCAGAATCGTATCGGCTTTCTCGACGATTGTGATCGACAGATCCGGGAAAGCGTGCGCAAGTTCGCCCGCGAACTCAATGCCCACGGTTCCGCCACCGACAAGCATCACTGAACGCGCGCGCGCAAGATCCTCATGGAGCTGATGTAAACGTGCTTTCGCGACAACGGATTTTGAAGAGGAATATTTAGCGGGGAAAGGATAGGTTGCTCCGGTCGCAAGAACCACATAGTCCGCTTCGAGTGGTTCACGGCCAAAAACATGCACCTTCGTTCCCTCAACCCGCGACACCGTGCCATGCACGAATTCACCTCGGGTTAAAACGTTGGAGTAGGGCATGAAAATTGCCTGTTCCCACACCTCGTCAACAGCGGCTCTGAGGGCCGCCGCATGGTGAACAAACTGGTCTTTCTGTTCGACGAGGATGACCTCGGCGATCGGATCGAGTCCTTTAGCCACGGTGATACCACCGTAACCTCCGCCGATTACGACAATACGAGCCACTGACTTCTCCTTCGCCTTTCAGTCGGTCCTATTGTGTCATTGCGCAGGCCGATGTGCTCACAACAGCGTTACCGCGCGTCGTGAGCTGAATGCGTCCGCAGGCCGAGTGCGCGCGCCACGTTAGGTGGGAAGAAATCTGGTCCTTTCAACACTTTTCCGTCTTCGCGGAGCTTGACTGAACCATCAGGCATGAGTTTAGACAGATTTGAAGCCTGAACTTCACCAAGGACAGCGTCTAAGTCAATTCCCGATTCAAGAGCCATTCCGTAGATCACGTACACAAGATCAGCGAGGGCGTCCGCTGTTTCAACGAGGTCTCGCGTTCCATCATCGGAAGCACACGCGAGAGCATGTGCTTCCTCAACGATTATGCGCGCTTGAGGTCCGTAGACCGCCCCCATGAGTTCTGCAAACTCTTCGGCAATAAGAGACATGCGCATACCGACACGCTCATAGTCGATACTCGGCTCCATGCCCGTTCCCAAACGAACCGGCATGGAGGAGGTGCGGTGAAACTGCTCAACCAAGGCCATAGGACGAGACGGATCCAAGGCGGGCCCCCGGCCCGCGCTCGGACCATCCCAGGGTGTAGCTGGCTCACGCGGGTCAGTTTTCAATAGAGCCGCCGCCCACAGATGAGGACGACCAAGCCTGCGGCGAATCCCTTCCCTGATGAACCCGTTGCGCCACACCGGTTTCCAAGAAGCCCAATTCTCAAGGTGTGCGTACCATTCGATACGCTCAACATTCATTGTGGTAAAGGCATAATCGATGACCGTGGCAACGGCTTCTGTCATGTAGCCTTTGCCCCATTCATCCACGCGCATAAAGTAGGCGAGTTCCACACTCTTTGGGTCACGAGTGCTACGAATGAGTTCAATGCGGCCAAGGAAACGATGATCGTGGGCATCCCGAATCGCAAAATCAGCGCTACCAGCCTCCCACTTGGCAGCGCTAAGAGCGAGATTCGATTCGGCCATGTCGATCGTGTAGGGATAAGGAACCGAAGTCGTGAGGGAAATTCGTTCGTCTTGGAGACTGTCGGTGAGGGCGTGCGCATCGTCTGGTCCGATGGGATCGAGCAGCAAACGTACAGAACGCAGCGTCGTAGCCTCGAGGATGCTCATCACAGTTCCTTTCTTGAGTGAGCCCATGCGGTGTTTAAGACATTGCCTAAGCCCGTCACTGTCTGATGGTCTTGGACAAGAAAGGTGCGGTCGATCAGATAGGTCGGGACCAGATCGATCCCCATCTGCGCTCCAATATGAAAGTCAGAAAAAACACGGGAGGCATATTCTGCTGAAGCAAGCGCAAGGACAATACGCTGCGCCTCAATCCCCACATCCTGCGCACAGCCGATCAGAACATCCGGGTCAGAAATATCGAGTCCCATCTCGAAATGAGAACGGTGAATCGCCTCGGCAAGTTTCACACTGTAGGTATGCGCACCGGTAGTTTCCCCCAATTCAAGATCCCAATCAGCGGCAGCTGCGATCGCCCTGTGTGCATTTGACGTCGGAACGATTAGTGCATGGTCAAGATCCAGGGCAAGACCTTCAGCACGTCCCAAGGTGATGAGTCGAGCATCGAGGTCTTGGGCCTCTTCGAGGCTCAACCCCAGGTTTTCAATGAGGTGAACGCGACGCGGAATTGCTTGCGATTGGACGAGTTCAGGATCAAGAAGGAAAGCGTGAAGGGTGATCTCAACCTCATCGGCATGAGCGAAAGTGGAGACCGCTTGGCGAAGATGGCGCAGTCCGAGATAGCACCAGGGGCTCGTCAGATCGCACCAGTAGTCAATATGCACGAGGGCTCCTTCTTCCCGCCCGAGGGCAGCGCCACGCTTGATCGATCAGCATTCATAACGAAAGCCCGGAGCCTTTCGGCTCCGGGCTTTCTCCTGTGCGCGGAGGGGGACTTGAACCCCCACCCTCTAATACGAGGACTAGCACCTCAAGCTAGCGCGTCTGCCTATTCCGCCACCCGCGCAGGCGACTTGCCCTACTGCGAGAAGGACTCGCTTTCGGACGAAGGAAACTCTAACACGAGCGAATAGCCTCTTGGCAAATCGAGGTCACTCCTGTCCCTCGCACACACCGTTTTCCCGCTTTTTCACGCCCCGCAGGCACGATGCGCAGTGAAACTGTCTCCCTAGGCATCCGCAGAGAGCAGACGATCACCTATCACCGAGAAAATCCGCACAATTTCATCGATTTCCTCCTCATCCATGCCCGTGAAGAGGTAATCACGCACGATCTGCTGATGCACCTGCGTCGCCGCTTCGATCGTTGCAATCCCCTGTGAAGTAAGACATGCAATCAGGCTTCGACGGTCAGTCGGTGACACCTCGCGATGCAGGTATCCATCGCCTTCCAAATGTTCAACAATGTAGGTCAGACGCGATGGTGAATACACGACCCGTGCAGCAAGATCGCTCATTCTGAGACGCTGATCGGGAGTCTCCCACAGGGCAAGCAGGACGTTGTAATCCGCCAGAGTAAGACCCAAGGAACGCTTGAGACACGCTTCCAACAATCCTTGCAGTCGCCCAGATACTTCAAAAAAGACACGCCACGCCTTCTCACGTGTACGTTCCACATCAGCTTTTGTCTCAGTGCAAGAAGATTCGCACTCCTCCATATCTCTCATAGAATCGCAGCCTATCGGTCCCGCATGGAAAAATAGGTGCGACCACACCAATCGGAGAAGAAATACCCATGTCTGAGCCTTGGAGCTGCGTCCTATTCGATGTCGATGGCACGATCGTTGATTCTGCACCACAAGTGACGCGCGCTTTTCAATTGTCCCTAGAAGAGTCGGGGCTACCGGTTCCTGAACTCGACCGTCTTCGCCGCTACGTAGGCCCGCCCCTATGGCATTCTTTCGCAGACCTTGGCTACGAGGGCGAACAAGTGACGCGCTTAGTCACAAGCTACCGGAGAATCTACGATGACATGTTCCTTGACCCACTCCCCTTCCCCGGCCTTGTCGAATTACTTGACGCACTCCACGCCCAGGGACTCCCACTGGCGACAGCAACTTCAAAACAGCAGTACATGGCGGCTGCTCAGATCGAACACCTGGGGTTAAGTTCAACTTTCGATGTGATCGCCGGAGCCACTGCCGGTCCGGGATCGACAAAAGCAACAGTTATTGCAGACGCACTCGCACAGCTCGATGCACTCGGAGCAAACGTGTCACGACCGGTCCTCGTCGGCGATTCGATCTGGGATGTTGAAGGTGCTCACACCGCAGGTATCGACGTCATCGGGGTTTCCTGGGGATACGGAGAAGAAAAAGAACTCGCCTCCTGCGTTGCAATCGCTCAAAGCGTCGAAGAGCTCGCCACCCTCCTAGGGGTGACGAACACGACACTTTCATGATTTTTGGCATCCACACTCATCCCCACTCTGACGCACAACATCAACACCTGCCACCTCACACTCTCACAATTGGCAGAGCTGGCACGACTGGCAGAGCTGGCAGCCTAAGGAAAGTGCACAAGCATGTACCTGAACTTGAGGGAGCCCTGCAGTCGCGCATATCCTCGCGCACGACACCTACTCAAGAAGAGCGGCAAGATCCTCCACATTCAATCCGCTTCCCTGCCCTGCGCCCTCGACAATTGAACTGACAAGAACACGTTTACGTTCCTGAAGGGCAACGACCCGGTCTTCGATCGTATCTGCAGCGACGAGACGATAAACCGTCACTGTTTTTTCTTGACCGATACGGTGCGCACGATCCACGGCTTGAGCTTCTGCGGCGGGATTCCACCACGGATCCATCACATACACATAATCGGCTTGTGTCAAAGTTAATCCCGTACCTCCGGCCTTCAGTGAAATAAGGAAAACGGGTGCCCGGCCCGATCGGAAATCATCAATCACACTGTCACGATCTCGAGTTGCCCCGTCCAGTTGCACCACCTGTATTCCTTGGCTTTCAAGGGTGCTGCGAATACGCGCCAAAAAGGAAGTGAACTGAGAAAAGACCAGGACACGATGTCCTCTCGGGAGGATTTCATTGAGGGCATCGACAAGATAGTCAATTTTTGCCGAACCCACCGCAGTGTATGCCGGATCCACAAGAGCTGGATCAAGGGCAAGCTGACGTAAACGGGTGAGGGAGGCAAGCAGGTTGATTCGTTTTCTTACATCCTGTGCAAGATGAAGAATCTTCGCGCGCTCACGCATCAGCGTGCGCTCGTAAATCCTTCGATGCTCCCTGGCCAGATCGATGTGTACGAAAGATTCAATTTTCTCAGGAAGATCGGAAGCAACCTCCTCTTTTGTGCGCCTCAGCATGAAAGGAGCAAGCAGACGATGGAGCTTCCTGAGCGCCTCCTCATCCTTGTCCTCCTCTATTGGCTTACGCATGGCTTGGCTGAACCTTGCCCAGGAGGGGAGAAGACCTGGGGTCGCAAGGCGCATCAGTGCCCACAGGTCCGATAGGGAGTTCTCCACGGGCGTGCCGGTGACGACGAAAGTCCACGGAGTGCGCAGCGCGTCAAGAGCACGATAGATCGCAGTGCGCGGATTCTTCGCCGCTTGAGCCTCATCAAGGACAAGACCAGAAAACTTCACTTCAGCCCAGTCCGCAGCTTCAAGTCGGACAATGGTGTACGACGTGATGACCAGATCCGCATCAGCGATCGCTTCGGCTAGGGATTGCCCCCGCTTCCTGCGGGTTTCAGTTACACCACGCACACGCAGATCAGGGAAGAAACGCTTCGCCTCATACTTCCACGTCGAGACCACCGAAGTGGGGGCAACGACGAGGACGGGCGGAGCCTGAGGATCTGAACGAATTGAAGCGAGGGCGGTGAGGATTTGAAGAGTCTTCCCCAATCCCATGTCGTCAGCAAGGATCCCACCAAGACCTGCTTGTGCTCGAGCGGCAAGCCATTCCACTCCCGTGCGCTGATAGGGCCGTAAGCTCACCTGAGCGGGTGCGTTGATGTCCACCTCAGGCAGCCCACGCAGACCTTTTATCCGTTCCTGCCATTGTTGAGCGGCACTTGTACGATCAGCCAGTTCTTCGATGTCTTGCCACAGTCCCAGATGAACAGGGGCGAGGAGCGTTTCTTCTGCATCGTTCAGTGTTCTCGCTTCGGCAAGGAGAGCGGCAAGGGCTTCAAAACGCGACCCGTCGAGGCTCACCCAATGCCCGGACACAAAAAGGTGCTTTTCTCCTTCGGCAAGCGTGCGCAGGACTTCAGCGAGTTGCACTTCCACACCTGCGACCTCGAGACGAACTTTCAATCCGAACCAGTCCGAGTCACGTTCTTGCATATCGACCCTCACCACCAGGGGTTCGACATCAAGGGTCACGTCGGATACGGCTTCGTCGATTTCCCAGATGAGTTCAGGGTCAGTCATGACCGACACCACACGATCAAGGTATTCGTGCAGACACCAGCTTGGAATGCGTACAGTCGCAGGCCCTGATTTCCATAGCTCTTTCGGTGCTACTTCCTGGCCTAAAGCGTCGATTCTGGCAGCAAGCTCAGCAACTGCCGGAGCATCACGACAACGTTGCAGCTCCACTCGTGAGGTCGTTCCCGAGTACTCACACTGCACCCACCAGCTCACGCACAGTGTGCGCGCGTTCTCCACACTTACTCGTCCCACAAGGACAAGGGGTGGAAGTGCTGTGAGATCCACGGAGGAATCGCTGGAAACAACTGGGAATTGACGTGTGAGAACGGGAAGGAAAGTCGTCGTGAAATCAGCAAGATCTTCAGCGGGGATGAAGAGTCCCTGCGCAGGAACAATACTGAGAAGTTCCGTTCCACACACGGCTCCAATCCTTGCCCCCTCGTTCATAATGATGAGCTCGGCGCCCTCGTCGATCCGAGGATTACTGATACGCTCCTCGCCGTTTGTCGCTAAGCGCTCGAGCCTCAGTCCCAAGTTGTCTGCTTTCAGATCCAGCCCCAGATCCCATGTCATCGTGTCGAGTTGCACGGGCGTGAAGTCATGTAAAGAAGCGAAAAGAGCAATTCCTTCTCGGATTAGGGTGCGCAGCCAGCTGAGGGCATCTGCACCCAGGCAAGACAGTCGAACTTCGTTACGCGAATGCCATCCTTCGCTGTTTTTACACGACAGTGCATATCCCTTACGGATAAGAGCCAGATGGGTGGGATCAATGCCTTCGCTCACCGATGCCCACTGCGTTGACACGAGGTCAGGCCAGCTCGCACGTTTGCGTGTCCACGCGGTGTTTGTGCCGGGACGTAAAGGCTCAAGGAGGATGTCATCGGGACGTTCAGTGGCATTCACGAACAGGGCAAGTGCTTCTCCGTGAGTGCCTGTCTTATTGACAAGAGGCATCAATCGGGTCCGCCACAGTGCGGGTACTTCGTGCTTCTGGGCTTCTGCTTCTTGGCGCAGCGCGAGGAAAAGTGCCACCGCATGTGCGCAATCGTGCCCGAGGGGACATGCGCAACTCAGCTCTATCCTCCTGGGCAAGAGGCGTACCCACGTTTTATAGGCGAGTCCACGGTCGCGTACTCGCCCCGTCCATGTGTGCGTTTCTTCAGCTTTTTCGTAGGAGATTACTTTGCCCGAACTGAGAAAAGTCATGCCTTTCGCCCATGTGGCCGGTCCTAAAC
Organism: Pauljensenia sp.; assembly: GCA_029983625.1. Classification (GTDB taxonomy): domain Bacteria; phylum Actinomycetota; class Actinomycetes; order Actinomycetales; family Actinomycetaceae; genus Pauljensenia. The sequence goes on from JASBZF010000005.1 coordinate 10,557, forward strand.
GCAGCATGAGTGCCTGATCCTCAGTTTCGATGAGGATCTGTGCGTTTTCTGGCGAAATGTGCATCCTGTTATTTTATTTCCTCGTCAAGCGTTTCCCTTTTTGAGGGTGCCGTGAAAACAGAATCGGAGAGTCTTCTTCGTTGCGATGCCAGGATGGAACCTATGCTTCACCTTGTTTTCTTTGAACCTGAGATTCCTGGAAACTCAGGCGCTGCCATCCGTTTATCCGCCTGCACCGGCGCGATGCTCCACCTTGTTGAACCTTTAGGTTTTAAAATGGATGATGCGAAACTGAGGCGCGCAGGTTTGGATTATCACGATCTTGCGCATGTGAAGGTCCATGCCTCCCTCGATGCTGCTTTCGCTCAGATTCCCGGCAGGATCTGGGCGTTCACCGGTCACGCGAAGAAGATGTACACCGATGTCACTTACACCGATGGTGACGGGCTTCTTTTTGGACGTGAATCTGTGGGGCTGAGTGAAGAAGCTCTGAATCATCCTCGCGTTTTCGCGCCTGTGCGTATTCACATGCGTGAAGGTGTACGTTCCCTCAATCTTGCAAACTCGGCCTCGATTGCCCTGTATGAGGCTTGGCGTCAGCTTGGTTTTCCTTCGGGAGTGTAAGACGAGTTAGCGTCTCGCGTGTGAGGGGCGTTCGATCTGTTCGGCGATTTCCACGATCCTTCGCGGATTGGAGAGCCACATCCAGATCAATCCGATGAGGGAAATTACGAGTGGAAGGAAAAAGAAATCAGCACCCCAGTTCGCCCATACTGAACGTCCTTCAGCCATATCGGGCAGCAGGGGAGCTGTAATCCACATGATGAGCGGGGCAACACTACTTGTTGCTATGCAGGCCCATCCGAGAATACGCATCCGCCGACCGTTGTGGGTCAGGCCCGCAGCAGCCATGAGGTACACAACCCCAGCGCAGAGAGTGAGAATCGAGGTCACCCAGTGGCCTTGGCGCGTGAGCAGATCAGTGATTCCGATCGCGCTCGTCCAGATTCCGAACGCCCAGAAGGCTGCCATTACGATTCGTCCAAGTCCAAAAGAGGGATGGCGATCGTCTTGCACGCTGTCATTCACGGGTTCGTGTGCTTGATATGGCAGAGGTGACGAGGGCGAGGAACTGTCGGCCATGACCGTGATCCTAGGACATGAAGAGTGCAGAAGGAGACCAGGGGCAAACACGGATGTGGGACGTTCCACCCCTTTACTCTGTCCACGGTCAGCACAGCATGACCGTCAAGTGGGACAATGGGCCTAATGCGGGGCTGCAAAGCCCGGTCGCACATACTCTGTTCACCACACAAAAAGGGAGTGGATACGTGAGCGAAGCAGGATGCGATGTCGTGATCCTGAAAGCGGGATCAGGCAGTTACGCCACCGCGCTCCGCGCTTCTCCACTGGGAATGAAGCGTACCCTCGACACTCGCATTAGTGAACTGGGAGGCATACCCTACAGATGTCGCTTCGTTGATCCACGTTCATCCCAGCCAGAACGAATCAATCACAGAGACCACAATCGCCATTACCGCTAAGTCATTCCACGCACACAACTGACCCACGACATCCAAGGAGAATCCATGCCCACCGCAGTGACCATGCCCGCTCTGGGTGAATCCGTAACTGAAGGAACTGTCACCACCTGGCTGAAGTCAGTTGGTGACACCGTCGCCGTCGATGAAGCTCTTGTTGAGGTTTCTACCGATAAGGTTGATTCTGAAGTCCCCTCCCCCGTTGCCGGTGTTCTTCTTGACATTCTCGTCAAAGAGGACGAAACCGTTGAAGTAGGAACTCAGATCGCACTCATTGGAGATCCGTCCGAGGCCACTCAGTCGTGTGTACGCAGTGAGGAGAACTCTGCTCCACTCCCACTCGAGGCTGTTTGTGCATCGACTGCACCGGCAGGCACTGCATCTGCTGGCCCCACAAGCTCGGCTCAGGGGATCGAAGGGACGATGCCCGCGGTGGGTGAGGCAGTGACTGAAGGAACTGTGACAACCTGGCTGAAAGCCGTCGGTGATGCCATCGAAGCCGATGAGCCGCTTCTGGAAGTGTCCACCGACAAAGTGGATTCTGAAGTTCCCTCTCCTGCTTCTGGTTTCCTGACTCAGATCTGTGTTCAAGAGGACGAGACTGTCGCTGTCGGCACCCTTCTTGCTGTGATTTCCACTTCTGCGCCCGTACAGAGCGCACCCACCAGCCAAAGCTGTGAAGCGCCGGTTTCTTCTAGTGTTCCTCCTGCCCCTGCAGCGCCCGCACAGGTAGCCGCTCCCGTTTCTACATCGTGCGCGGCTTCGCCTGCAAGTGGCGCACCGACAATGTCTTTTGATGCGCCTTCCGTTCCTCTTGCCCCTTCTTCGGCACCGGCTGTCGCCTCTGAAGCTCCTCTTCCTTCAACCCTTGCCCGCGCCGGTTACGTCACTCCGATCGTGCGCAAGTTAGCCAAAGAAGCCGGAATCGATCTCACCACTGTGACGGGCACCGGTGTGGGTGGTCGTATTCGGCGTGAGGACATTGAAGCTGAAATCGTTGCGCGCCGCGCCGCTCAGAATGCTGTGCTGAACGCATCCGCGAGCAGCAAGGCCCCCGTACCGGCCGGTGACATGCGTAAGCCTTCTGCCTTGCGTGGTACGAGCGAAAAGATGAGTCGTTTGCGTCAAACGATCGCTCGTCGCATGGTCGATTCCCTTCAGACTGCGGCACAGCTCACGACCGTTATTGAAGTGGATGTCACCACAATTGCGACGCTCCGGGCCCGCACGAAGGATGCTTTCGCCGCCAAGCACGGAACGAAGCTCACCTTCTTACCTTTCTTTGTGAAGGCCGCTACGGAAAGCCTTGCTTACCATCCAAAGATCAACGCAAGGATCGATGACACGACCGTGACCTACTTCGATACCGAACATATCGGCATCGCGGTTGATACCCCTCGCGGTCTTCTTGTTCCCGTTATTCGGGACGCAGGTCAGAAAAATATTCCGGCTCTTGCTGCATCTATTAACGATCTGGCGGCGCGTACCCGCGACGCTCAGGTCGCTCCTGATGAGCTTTCCGGCTCAACTTTCACGATCACGAACACAGGTTCGGGTGGCGCACTTTTCGACACTCCGGTCCTCAATATGCCTGAGACTGCGATTCTTGGTCTCGGTGCCATTGTGAAGCGTCCGGTGGTGGTGAAGGCAAGTGATGGCTCCGAAGCGATCGCAATTCGTTCGATGGTCTACCTTTCCCTTTCCTACGATCATCGTCTCGTCGATGGTGCGGACGCTTCCCGCTACCTCATGGACGTGAAGAAGCGCCTTGAAACTGGAGACTTCGAGGCTGACTTAGCCCTGGAAGTTCACTGAGCCTAGGGTGCTGAGCGGGTCGCATATGCGGCCCGCTCAGTCATTCACTTCTGAGGCTTTTCGCGTCAATGACGATCCACGCGCCCGCTGGGAAGACCAATCTCAGTTCGCTTTCTTGCGCGTGAGGCCCCTTTTCGCACACTCCGTTTCGGCAAATGTCCGCACCCTCATGGTGAAGACGGACATCGACGTACATTTCTTCTGCGTCGCATTGAGGATCGCTCAGAATCTCCGACTTCGTTTCTAAGCCACTCAAACGCGCATTCGCGTTGATCAGCGCCGTCATTCGTGTGCGATCTTGAACACCTAGAGCGCCACCGACTTTCCCCTCCAATCCCCGAAAGTCAGCATGTGCGATGGCCTCATCGCGAGCGGCAAGGATTTCCGCGATCTGCGTCTGGGCTTCTTCTCGTGAGGGACAGTGTGTGGGATCACCGTTTTCCCCCGAGGGAATTGCCTGCGCTGCACGTCCTTCATCCGATAGACCGCTCAGGATAAGAGCGAAGGCGGCGCATAGGACAAGGATCAGCCCCACGCTCCCGACCAGTATGGGCACAATTCGAGGCTGTGTTTTCTTTGGTGCTTCCACGGTGACGGCGGATTCGCTTGCTCGTCGAAGGAGACCAACGACATCATCTGTGCCATCAGCGGCTGGGACGCTGCTGTGAAGCTCTAAAGTCTGTGCAATCGCATCCAGGGCAGCCCAGTCACTCGCTTCGTCTTTGACCTGTGAGAGAGAAAATCCTGGAGTGCCTTCTCCTGGGCGAACAGGAAGAGCAATGTCAATGAGAACTGCGCGCCCGTTTTCATCGACGATGATGTTGCGCGGCGAGACATCACCGTGAATCAGTCCCACTGCGTGCAGCGCACTCAGTGCTTCACGAATGTCGGAAACGATGCCTTTTCTCAGGGATTCCGCTCTCAGGGCGGCCGTACCGATGAGGAGATCAAGAGCACGTCCGGGGGCTCTTTCTTGAATTAAGGCCCAGCGTCCATCGTCGTGATGCACGACATCGAGGAGACGAGCGATCCGAGCAGAGCGGACAAGAGCCCAGCTTTTCCAGCGTTGTGACCATTCTTCGCCCTCGGCTTTGGAATGTAGGCTCAGAAGTGCCGCAGCCCCGTCTGGGGTGCGCGTGGCCCACAGGGGCCCTCGGGAGGTGACGAATGCGATTGCCCCCAGTTCATATCCGTTGATCTCCACAGAAAAAGTTTCACGCCGATTCCGCACTGAGACAAGAGTCCGCGTATCCTGTGGATAAATATCGCGTGACCCATACCGAGCCTGAGACAGGAAGATTCACCGCCCTATGAGCGAGAACACTGCACCGAAGAAGCGTCGCTGGTATCACAATCTTGCCGATGCCTACCGTATTACGAAGCGCACCTATTCCTGGATTCCTTGGGCGCTCATCGGCTCCGTGGTCATCACGCTGTGCCTTGCACTCACTCTTGCTCTCCTCACCAACGGTAACTGGATCGCCTGGTCTTTCCTTGGCCTCCTTTTTGGTGCGACCGTCGCAATGACACTCTTGTCTTTTCTTGTGCGGCGCGCCATGTATGCGCAAATTGATGGCACGGTGGGTTCTGTCTACGCTGTGTTGTCGCAGATCCGTTCGGGTTGGATTATTCCCGAGCAGCCTTTGACCGTTACCCGCGAGCAGGACATCGTGTGGAGAATCATCGGTCGTCCGGGTGTCGTCCTGATCTCCGAAGGTCCTTCATCTCGAGTCCAGCCACTGATGTCTGCAGAGCGTAAGAAGGTCCACAGGGTCGCGAAGAACGTTCCGGTACACGTTCTTCAGGTCGGGCATGGAGAAGGCCAGATCGAATTAGCAAAGCTTCAGTCTCGGATTCGTTCTTTGAAGAAGGTCCTCACAAAAGAAGAGGTTCCGCAGGTGTCAGCCCGTTTGGCCGCACTCCAGTCCTCACAACCCCCAATTCCGAAGGGTATTGATCCGATGCGTGCTCGCCCGAATCGAAGGGCGATGCGCGGTCGTTAAAGGACGCTCATGTTGCGGGGGTGGGATGATCTCACCCCCGCTTTTTCATATGCTGAGACAGCAAGATGCATATTATGCAGCGGTGCGCATACTTAATATGTTGATTGAATCCACTCGGAAGGCTTCTCCCATGCGCACGATTCCCGCAGCACTCATCCTGGCGACCACAGCTTCGCTCGCCCTCGCCGCATGTGCCGACCCTCAGACCTCTTCAACGCACCCTGACTCACACTCTGAACAGGACAGCCCAAGCGCCATTGTCCCCTTCGATGTCTCCAGCATCGAAACAGTCGAAGCCATCGCAGCACTCGTCCCCGATGCGGTGAAAGAACGCGGAATCCTACGTAACGGCGCCTCCACCGACTACGCTCCCAGCGAATACCTCGCCGACGATGGCCAAACCCCCATCGGTTACGACGTTGATCTTGTCCAGGCCATCGCCCGCGTCATGGGTCTGAAAGAAGGCGTCACATACACCGCCGGATTCGACACAATCCTTCCCCAACTGGGTTCAAAGTTCGACCTCGGCGCCTCTTCCTTCACGATCACCCCCGAACGTCTCGAAGCCGCGAATATGGTCTCCTACGTCGAAGTCGGATCCGCCTATGCCGTAGCGAAAGGCAATCCGAAATCTTTCGATCCAGCGAATCCATGCGGAACAACAATCGGCGTCCAAAACGGCACCTACCAGCTTGACTATGTCAGTCAGCTTTCCGATGCATGCCTCGCCAAGGGCGAAAAGAAGATTGAGATCATGCCACTGGACCTCCAAAGTGACATTGCCACGAAAGTCATCGGAGGCCAATACGATGCCACACTCGCTGACTCCACCGTGATCGGATACAGCATCACACTCGCTCAAGGTCAGCTTGAACAGGTCGGGGAAGTGATTGAATCCGTCCCACAGGGGATCGCCCTGGCAAAAAATGATGAGCAGCTTGCTCAGGCTGTTCAAGCCGCCCTCCAGTACCTCATGGACGAGGGATACTTCAAGAAGATCCTCGCCCCCTACGGTGCCGAGGACTGCGCACTCACAACCGCCGAACTGAACCCCGTTCTTTGATGACATTAGTGGGTGTTACTCACCGAAGTACCACCCACTGATCCCAGGAGAAAATCATGGCACAGCTCATAGACGGCGTTGAACTCATCACAGCCAAACCCGTCCCGCGACCTGGACGTTGGGCAAGCGCCCTCATCGTCACACTCATGACGCTTGCCTTGATTCACGGGCTCGTCACGAACCCAAACTTTCAATGGGGAGTTGTTGCTCAGTGGCTCTTCTCCAAAACAATCATCTCAGGCGTTGCCTACACTCTGCTCCTCACCGCCCTCGCCATGATTATGGGGACCGCGCTCGCGGTCAGCATGGCGATTATGCGTCAGTCAATTAATCCAATCCTGCGCGGAGTTGCCACCGCTTACATTTGGTTTTTCCGGGGCACACCGATCTATACGCAGTTAATTTTCTGGTCACTTCTACCAACGCTCTGTCCACACATCAGTCTTGGTATTCCCTTCGCTCCGCCCTTCGTCACCGTTGATACAGCCACCTACTTCACTCCCTTCTGGATGGCTTTCCTTGGCCTCGGCCTTAACGAAGGGGCCTACCTCGCCGAAATTATTCGCGCGGGTTTACTTTCTGTCGATCACGGTCAGTGGGAAGCGGCCACAGCACTTGGTATGCCTCGCTCTTTGATTCTCCGTCGGATTATTCTCCCCCAGGCGATGCGCGTCATTGTTCCGCCAATCGGCAATGAAACGATCTCCATGCTGAAGACGACCTCACTCGTCTCGGTTATTCCCTACACGCTTGAACTCAGCTATGTTGCTTCCCACAAGGGTCAGAGCCTCTTTCGTCCCATTCCTCTTCTCATCACAGCGGCCATCTGGTACCTCGTCATTACGACGATCCTCATGTGGATTCAATCCCACATTGAAAACCATTTCGGAAAAGGCTTCGATCGCAAGCACTCCCCTTCCACTCACGCTCATGTCGATACGCGATTCTTGGATGTGACCCCATGACACACACACCGATGGTTCAGCTCGAAGGTGTCCACAAACTCTTCGGCGATCTCCACGTTCTTCAAGGCGTTCATCTTTCGATCAGATCCGGTGAAGTCTGCGTGATCCTCGGCCCCTCAGGCTCAGGAAAATCGACTCTGTTACGTTGCCTCAATCAGCTCGAAGAGATCAGCGCAGGTCGTGTGTATGTCGAAGGTGAACTCCTTGGTTATCGAGAAGATGAGCAGGGTAGACTTCACGAGCTTCCTGACACAGTGATTGCCCGCCAGCGCGCACGCATCGGTATGGTCTTCCAACGCTTCAACCTCTTCCCCCATAAAACAGCTCTTGAGAACATCATGGAAGCGCCCGTGCATGTCGCCGGGATTGACAAAACAGCAGCCAAGAAACAAGCACTTGAGCTTCTTCAACGAGTGGGGTTACTCGATCGAGCTCATCATTACCCTTCAGAGCTTTCCGGAGGCCAGCAGCAACGCGTCGCAATTGCCCGCGCACTCGCTATGAATCCGGACATCATGCTTTTTGACGAACCCACTTCAGCCCTGGACCCTGAACTCGTCGGTGAAGTCCTCCAGGTTATGAAAGATCTCGCAGCTTCAGGAATGACGATGATTGTGGTGACGCATGAGATCGCTTTTGCTCGCGAGGTTGCTGACACTGTGGTGTTTATGGATGAAGGGAAGATTATTGAAATCGGTCCCCCTGCTGATGTCATCAACAACCCGAAGGCGCTTCGCACTCAAGAGTTCTTCTCCAAAGTACTCTAAAAGCTCAACACTCCAGGCATGAGAAATATCTATTTCTCTCACACTGCATGATCTTCCTCATCAGCAAGAAGATCACCGCAGTTAAGAGAAAACCGTCACGAATAATACGCATGATTGTCATCTGAAAAGCATTTCACAATAGTGTCATCAACTCACGCCACACTGCACCATCACAGCGCTCCTGCGTCCAAGTGTCACCACCACGACACAGCACATCAACTCCGGGATTCAACTCCTCCATTCCCCGACCCTATTTTTTCGCTCAAGCAGCAACTCCCGATAAATCAGCGGATAGCAGAGCATTGTCAAGGCCGGGGAATGGCCTGCACTCAGGTGATTCACCTTCACTTCGGGCGTGACTTTACTCTCTCTCTCTCTCTCGATATGGCCTGTTGTGCGGTGTACAGGTCGATAAAATCCTGGCGTTCTTGAAGAAGTTGTGAACGCCCGAGACAGTGTGCGACGGGCTTCATCACATTGACTGCCTATGGAGTGAGAGTGGCAATGAAGGACTACGCACCTAGCCGTATCCTCAGGACACGACGTCTCAACGTCATACTGATCGCAATTTTGGCTCTCGCAAGCCTCGCTATGGTTCTCCCAGTTTCTTATGCCGCCCAAACTCAAGCCCCCTCTCCTTCACCCACAAGCACAGGGACACGCCACGCAGACGTGCGCCTAGAGTTGGACGTCCCCACCCATGCCGCAGGCGAAAGTGCTTTTCAATACACGGCCACACTGACGAATGCTGGCCCAGAATCGGCGGATGGAACACGCTTCACACTCGAATTTGAGCCTGGCACCACAGGTATCACGCTCGAATGTCATGACCCCACCACAACGGCACCGACTGATAGCAGCGCGGAAGGCGATGTGACGGTACCGGCTTCGTGTCCCTCAGAGGTGACACTTCCCTCCCAGAACAGCAACACGGCCCCCGCGAACTCTGATCGTCCTATTCTGACAGGACGCATCGACAAGCTCCCTGTCCACGGGAAAATCGTCTTCACGCTTCGCGGCATCTTTCCCAATCGCACAAGCGCCAGCACAGTCTTTACCGCCACACTCCCTCCAGACACCACAGATGACAACCCCCGTACCAACCGTGTCGAACAACAAACAACACTCACCCTTGTCCGCCCCTCCATAAGCGTGACAAAAACAGCAGATAAAGATGTGATCGAGCCTGGCGACACCGTGACATACACTGTGACCTACGAAAACATCGGCGCCGGGGACACAAACATTCGTATTTATGATGACTTCAGCTTCCGAAAGGAACTCAACGACTCCAACCTCTCGAATTTAGTGTATTCGTATACAACTGAGTGTGATGCGCACGCTTCATCAACGCCCTGTGATTCTTCGTGGCAGTCTTCAGGAGCAAGACGATCTTATAGAGATTCCTTCTGGAATAAAGATGTTGCCATCCCTCAGGGGAAGAAACTTGTCATAAAAGCCCATCTTACGATTCAGAGTCAATCGTGTATTCCCACACAAAGCGGTGACATGCACATACGGAACATAGCATCAGCAACTCCCCCCAAAAGGGATCCAGGATACTACGATACGTCATCCGTCGCAGTGAGTGCACAAACCTTTGTGAGAGTACAGAATATTCCTTCCTGCACAAAACCTGCCGTTGTTGTGACAAAAACACAGGATAAATACACCACTACCCTAGGTGAATCTCGCACCTATACGGTGACCTATGAAAATCCTTCCGACTCCACCGTCACCATTCAACCCTCCGATAGCCCAACCTTTTCTTCCGCATCCAATAAGACAATCAGTGTCCCCTATATTTACACCAGAACATGCGACGAAAACGAGTCAACAATACCGTGCAATCCTTCATGGAATGGGAAGCAGAACTCAGTGCATTACGTCGCCGGGCATTACCTCAACTCAGGTCTCATCCCCGTAGGATCGCCACCGATGCTGATCACTTTGCCACCTCAGAAGAAAGTTGTCTTTAAAATAGACTTCACTATTCGCGCTCATGAGATTTTCTGCCTCACTGATTCCGATACAATTATCATCAACAACCGCGCTTCTTTTCTTCCTGCACCAGGCGAATTCAGTTTCCATGCAGATGACGTACCCACACAGGAAGTGAAAGGAGAAGTAACCGGAGTCCCCAGATGCCCACAGATGTCTGTCAAGATCACCAATACTTCTCTTCAAAAAATTGTCGCCATAGGTGAAGTATTTAGCTACACGGTCACCTACGAAAACACCGGTACGATTGACGCGAGGATCACCATTGAAGATCTTTTCGAAATGCATCAGCGTCTCGCTAATGGCTGGGCAAATGCAAGTCGCTTCGACGTACCTTTTGGACATATTTATTACTGCGACCAAACTGCCTCAACAGCAGAATGCAATATTAAGGAGGAGCAGCACAATCATTCCGTAGCCGCCTGGTATTCCAACGGCGATTTCCCCTGGAGCTACAATGTCACAATCCCACCCGGAAAGAAACTGGTCTACAAGCTTCGAATCCTTATTGGCGAAAAAGCCTGCACAAGCACCTCAGGCGATCTTCTCATCAGGAACATAGCGCAGACCCGTCCTTCAATCCCGAACGTCCGGTTCGAAGGCGGATACGAATCCATCATCAGAAGCGCAGAAGTCCAGGTGCGCTGTGCGGATGTGTCCACAAAGACGGTGCTGTCAGATAACACACCGCAAGTCGGTGACCGTGTGATGGTAGAAACGGATGTATCAAACTCTGTAGGCGTAGCTGAGAACGTGCCCGTCGTCCTGCAATTAGCAACAGACGACACCTCAGGTTCAAGCCTGAACGTCCTCGAAGCGACAGAGGGAGTGCGTGGCATATCTTGTGTAGTAGAAAGCGGAAATATTCAATGTCCGACTAATTTTGCTTACGACGCAACAACGAACACGATCACAGGCACAATCCCAAAGATGCCCGCAGGTTCGTCACTGAAAATCAGCGTAAACACGGTGCTCACCACTGCCACAAAGTATCTGAAAACCTACAAGCTGTATGCGCAAGCACCCAATGTTTTCGGGGATCGTCATCTCGGGCCTGAAGGGACAAACAGGTCTTCTGCGACTTTCAGTTGGACAGAGAAAGTGACCATCACACCCCCTGATACTCCCACGGACATCAACGATCCATGTGGTGTAGACAATGCGACCTGGGTCAAACCTGAAGACACTGACATGGTGCGTTGGGAACTCCTTGACGGAGGACGCAAGCTCAGCGTACACACGGTAAACGGCTACCTCTTTGCCGAGGGGGCGACGAGCTACGACTACGGATTTGCTCCCGACAGTGGAACGCTCTGCTCCTTCACGGGCATTGAGATCCCGATGACTGGAGGCCGTGCCGCTGACACTATTTACGCTACGGCATTCCTCCTCGCCCTCGTCGCTGCCGCTGGCGCATACCTCAAGGGTCGCCACGACAAACGAATCCGTATCTACACGTCCACACGCTAAACAGGCGAGGGTAGGTGTACCTCTAGAGAGCACACCTCGGGGTGTCCGCCAAAATAAGGCGGGCACCCCGATATGCACCAAAAGTCAGAAAAAAGATTCAAAGGACACACACAGCCTGGAGCTATAAAAGCAGTAGGGGTTGCATACGATCAGGACCTTAAAAAATGCAGCGCACGGAAACTGTAGACATGTTCTTGTATGAGGGGAACACAAAAATTGTGTGCCGCGTAAGAAGGCCGCCCGCAGTTCAGGTGAGCGTCACCAAATCCAGATACGAATCATCCCACAAATCCTCATCCGCATCGGGTAAAAGAAGCACGCGATCAGGATGCAAAGCTGTCACCGCCCCAGGATCGTGCGTGACCAGAACAACCGCACCCTCATAAGAACCCAAAGCCTTCAAAATCTCTTCACGTGACGCAGGGTCAAGATTATTGGTCGGCTCATCAAGAAGAAGAACATTCGCACCCGAGACCACAAGAGTGGCCAGTGCAAGGCGTGTCTTTTCACCACCGGAAAGCACAGAAACAGGTTTATCGACATCATCACCGGAAAAAAGAAACTGGCCAAGGATATTTCGCAGATGCGTCTCATCAAGCTGGGGAGCAGCATGAGCCATGTTGTCCCGAACACTGTCCGCATGATCAAGAGTTTCATGCTCTTGCGCGTAATATCCCAGCTTCAAGCCGTGACCGAAAAGCACCTCACCCGTATCGGGTGCCTCAACACCAGACAGTAGGCGCAGCAAAGTGGTTTTCCCCGCACCATTCAAGCCAAGAACCACGACCTTCGCGCCGCGATCAATTGCAAGATCTACGCCTGTGAACACTTCAAGAGACCCATAGGACTTCGACAATCCCTCCGCTCTTAAAGGCACTTTCCCCGAGGGCGAAGGATCTGGGAAACGCAAGCGCGCCACCTTCTCCTGAGTGATCTCAGAACCAACCTGGGCGAGGAGTTCATCAGCCCTGCGAAGCATCTGCTGCGCAGCGACAGCCTTTGTCGCTTTGGCGCGCATCTTTTCACCCTGGGCACGCAGCTGCTCAGCTTTCTTCACCGCGTTCGCCCTTTCTTTACGTCGCCGCCTCTCATCCTCTTCGCGCTGCTTCAGATAGGCAGACCAGGCAAGATGGTAAATATCGATCTCGGCCCGGTTCGCATCCAAATAAAAAACCTGGTTGACGGTCTCCCCTAAAAGCGTGACATCGTGAGAAATCATCATGACACCGCCGGGGAAAGTTTTGATCCAATCACGCAGCCACAGGATTGAATCATGGTCAAGATGGTTCGTGGGTTCATCAAGGAGAAGCACATCCGCCCCAGAAAACAGCACGCGAGCAAGTTCAACGCGACGACGCTGCCCACCGGACAGAGTATCGAGACTTTGTTCGAGGACACGATCTTCCAGCCCTAAAGAATGAGCGATCTGTGCGGCCTCGGCATTTGCTGCCCACCCTCCCTGAGCGGTGAACTGCTGATCGAGACGCACGTAGCGTTCCATTGCTTTTTGCTGTCGAGCGCCCTCGCTTGTTGCCATCTCATGTTCGGCCTTACGGATCCTGGCGATAATCTCGTCAATCCCGCGCACGGAAATGATTCGTTCCCGAGCACTCTGCGACTGTTCTCCGACCTGCGTATCTTGAGCGAGATAGCCGATGGTCCCCTTCGAGGTGATCGTCCCTTCATACTCTGCCGCCCCCCGATCCTTCTCGCCGGCCAAGAGTCGCATCGTCGTCGTCTTCCCCGCGCCATTACGACCGACAAGGCCGATTCTCATACCCTTATCAATACGGAAGTTCACGTGACGCACAAGATCGCGAGCACCGATACGTAAAGAGAAGTCCGAAACATGAATCACCCCATGATCCTAAAGCTTGTGGGCAGATCCACCGTGGTCAGATTGCTCGATTTTGCGCAGGTGAAGGCACAATAGGGAAGAACTTCACGACAGATAAGGCCTTTCATGATCGATTCCACTCCCACAAACGAACGCGCTCCCCGTATCTTCGACATCATCGCCGTTATGTTCGTTGCGTTCCTCCTCATCTCAAATATCGCTGCAACGAAAGTCACAGCGCTGGACCTGGGGCCGATCCATCTCGTATTCGACGGGGGCGCGATCCTCTTCCCTCTGACCTACGTACTCGGAGATGTCCTCGCGGAAGTGTACGGATTCACTCGCGCAAAGCGCGTGATTATCCTGGGCTTCGTTGCCTCGATCCTTGCTTCCCTTATTTTCCTCCTCGTCCAAATCGCTCCTATTGGACCCGGCTACGACAATCAAGCCGCCTTTGAAGCTGTCCTCGGTTTCGTTCCACGGATCGTCCTCGCCTCCGTGATCGGCTACCTCGTCGGCCAACTCGTCAATTCCTTTGTTCTGGTGAAGATCAGGCAACGCTGGGGAGCCGATCACCTCTGGGCTCGTCTGATCGGCTCGACAATGGTCGGTGAGCTCTTCGATACCGTACTTTTCTGCACGATCGCTTTCGTCGGCATCATCCCCGGTCTTGATTTCCTCAACTATGTCATCACCGGATACGTCTACAAGGTTGGTGTCGAAGTGGTTCTCCTTCCGATCACCTACCGGGCAATCGCCCTCGTGAGGAAACGTGAAGGTCTGAAACCCCAAGAGGTGCTGGCCGCATGAGCACGCACTGGCTCGCCGCCCCAACGCAGCGACCGGCTCACCTCAGTGATGCCCCCCTTCGCGATCGCGGCTTCGACCTTAATACACGATTGGATGCCGGATACGGACTCGGACGAACGGGAGTCATCCACACTGCGCACGGCAAGATCCACACTCCAGCTTTCATCCCCGTCGGAACGAAAGCTAATGTCAAGGCACTCACCCCTGAAATGGTGGCGGATTTAGGTGCCCAGGCGGTTCTTGCGAACGCCTATCATCTCTACCTTCAGCCCGGTTCAGATCTCGTAGACGAGGCCGGAGGTCTCGGGGCCTTCATGAATTGGAAGGGCCCGACCTACACGGACTCCGGTGGCTTCCAAGTTCTTTCACTCGGCGCTGGATTCAGGAAAGTTCTGTCCCAGGAGTTCTCCGGTCAAGCCGATCCCCAAGACCCTCAGCTGCATCGGCAAGCCATCAAAGCTTCCGAAGCGGTCGTGGACGAGGACGGGGTTGTTTTTCGCTCTCACATCGACGGGAGTCGGCACCGTTTCACCGCCGAAGTGTCGATGAAGATTCAGCACGAACTCGGAAGCGACATCATGTTCGCTTTTGATGAACTCACCTCACTTCTTCACCCGCGTTCCTATCAGGAGTCCTCGCTTGAACGTACACATGCGTGGGCGAGGCGTTGTCTACGTGCACATGCTCGCCTCACTCAAGAGCGTGCTGATAAGCCCTATCAGCAGCTCTGGGGCGTGATTCAGGGAGCCCAATACAAGGACCTGCGCCAGCAGGCAGCACGTACTATGGCCGCGATGGACGAGGACGGTTGGCGTTTTGATGGCTTTGGGCTGGGAGGTGCCCTTGAAAAAGAAAACCTCGGGACCATTTTGTCATGGGTGAGTGCAGAACTTGGGGAAGATCGCCCTCGTCATCTGCTCGGCATCTCTGAACCGGAAGATTTCTTCGCCGGAGTCGAGGCCGGAGCCGACACATTCGACTGTGTGAATCCTTCTCGGGTGGCACGTAATGCCGCGATCTACTCTCCCGATGGGCGTTTCAATGTGACCAATGCGCGCTTTAAACGCGATTTTTCTCCGCTGGTCAAAGAATGTGGCTGCTACACGTGTACGCACTATTCAGCTGCATATATTCATCACCTGTTCAAAGCCAAAGAGATTCTCGCCTCCACCCTCGCAACAATTCACAACGAATGGTTTACCATCCGTTTGGTTGACACGATTCGTGAATCCATCAACGAAGGACACTACGAAGCCTTCAGAGACGACATGCTCGGCCGCTACATGCACAACAGCACACGAAAGTGATGCGCATAAGGCGTCAGCTTCAAAAGCCGTCCCTGTACTTGTGGAAGATCTGTAGCTCTGAATCGTTGAAGCGCGCCCGCTGCAACTGTCTCTGCTGACACTTATGTCTGCGCTGCTCCCCTATCGATGCTGGTGCCGAAGGCGGCACCAGCATCGATAGGGACACACGAGCAATATCCCACAGCGTCCGCTTATACACACCGGCGCAGCAGTCAGATGGTGTTCTGTGACTTTTACACGTTAAAACCGAGTGCGCGAAGCTGCTCGCGCCCATCGCAGGTGATTCGATCAGGCCCCCACGGCGGCATCCACACCCATGAGATCGTCACCTCGGTCACAAGAGAAGCCAGCACCATCTGCGCTTGACGTTCAATCACATCCGTCAAAGGACAGGCCGCAGAAGTCAAAGTCATCTCCACAATCGCAGAATCATCTTCGCCGATCTGCACACCGTACACGAGACCAAGATCCACGATATTGATCCCCAGTTCAGGATCAATGACATCTTTTAAAGCTTCGAGGACATCACGTCCCGACACTGAACCGTTCTCGACAATATCGGTTCCCTCAATCGACATACTGTTCTTCTGATCGAGAGGTTGACCGAAACGTTGTTCAACCGGTTCTAATTGAGCCATAGGATTATTCATGCCTGTTCTCCTGCAATATCGATTCCAAGTTTCGCAACAGCATCGCGTAAGGCATACCATCCCAGCAAGGCACACTTCACGCGATTAGCAAATTGTGAAGTAGATTCAAGAGCTGCCGCATCTTTAAGAAGATCAAGGACATCTTCACTCACCCCCTGATTCCTCGAATGCATCATCGTCTCCATAGCGGCATAGCCTGCCCGCACTTCGTCAAGACACGCACCCGTCATCAGATCGCTGAGCATCGACAAAGAAGCCTGAGAGATCGAACATCCCTCACCTTCCCACACAAGACGACGGATCCTGCCTTGCGCATCCAGTGAAACACCGAGAGTCACTTCATCCCCGCACGTCGGATTCACTTGGTGGGAGGATGCGTCAACATTTTCCACGCAGCCTGCCCCGTGTTTCGCACGGGCATGATCGAGAATCACCTGCTGGTACAGCTGATCGAGACTCGACATTATTGACCTCCGAAATAGGAACGGACACGCCTTAAAGAGTGCAGAAAACGGTCGATTTCTTCAATCGAATTCATAGGAGCGACGGATACGCGCGCGGATGAACGCACACCAAAGAAAGTATGCAACGGAATTGCACAGTGATGACCCACCCGAATCGCTACATCGTCAGCGTCAAGCACCTGCCCCACGTCATGAGGATGCACCCCCTCGACGCTGAAAGCAAGGACACCGATCCGCTCCGTATCCTGAGCGGGACCGAGGAGACGCACGCCCTCAATAGCCTTCACACCGTCCAGCAAATGTGCTGTCAGGTTGAGTTCATGTGCGTGAACACGATCCATACCAAGGTCTGAGAGATATTTCAGCGCCCGCGTCCACCCTGCGATTTGTGCGACCGGTTGCGATCCAGCTTCAAAACGTTCAGGAGGGGGCATAAAATGTGCGCCCTCCATCGTGACGTTCTCAATCATTGACCCTCCGGTCAGTACCGGAGGCATGAGTTCCAGAAGGGAACGCCTCCCCCACAGTGCGCCCACACCTGTTGGACCGAGCATCTTATGGGAAGACATAACCGCGAAATCCACGTCGAGGGCTCGCACGTCAATCGGCATATGCGCACTCGACTGACACGTATCAAGAAGGACCATCGCCCCGACCGCCCGAGCAGCTGCAACAATCTCAGCAACCGGAGAAATCGCTCCCGTCACATTCGACACGTGCGTAAAAGCCACGAGCTTCGTGTTTGCCGTGATGACATTCAGCGTCTCACAATCAATCCGACCATCCGAAGTCAGATCAAGCCAAGCAAGCTCCGCTCCTGTTCTCGCACACAGTTCCTGCCAAGGCACAAGGTTCGCATGATGCTCCGCCCTCGTCGTCACGATCCGATCTGCCGGACCGATCCTCAAAACTTCAGCTGCTTGGCCTCCGCGTCCAGCTGAAGCGTGTCCGAAAGACAAGGCCACCAGGTTAATCGCTTCGGTGGCGTTCTTCGTCCATACGATCTCATCGGGCCGCCCGTTAATGAAAGCAGCAAGCGTTTCACGTCCAGTTTCAAAAGCTGTTGTGGACTCATCCCCGAGCAGATGTGTGCCTCGGTGAACAGCAGCGTTATACCTACGGTAGAAGTTGGCCTCTGCTTCAATGACGCACGCTGGCTTTTGTGAAGTTGCCGAAGCATCGAGATAGGCGATCGGGTTCCCGCCCCGGCCAATGCGCTCCAAGATCGGGAAATCTGACCTGATCTGAGCGAGCTCCTGCTCGTCAAAAGCCAAAGTGCGCGCGTCCCTTCTCCTCACAGTCCCCTCACCTCAGGTACTGGTCGTAGCCTTCGTCCTCAAGCTGATCGGCAAGCTCAGGTCCGCCCTCGGCGACAACACGCCCCGCGACGAATACATGAACGTGACTGGGCTTGATGTAGCGCAAAATGCGGGTGTAGTGCGTAATGAGCATGACACCGCAACCGGTTTCGTCATGCACACGATTCACGCCCTCGGACACAATGCGCAAAGCATCCACATCGAGGCCAGAATCGGTTTCATCGAGGACAGCGAAAGAAGGACGCAGCAGCTCCATCTGAAGAATCTCAAGGCGCTTCTTTTCACCGCCGGAAAAACCAACATTGACATCGCGCTCAGCAAAATCAGGATCCATACGGAGCTTGTCCATCGAGGACTTCACATCCTTGACCCACTGACGAATCTGAGGCGCTTCACCATCAATCGCAGTTTTTGCTGTGCGCAAGAAATTCGACACCGAAACTCCCGCGACTTCAACCGGGTACTGCATCGCGAGGAACAAACCTGCCTTCGCGCGCTCGTCAACGCTCATCTCGGTGATGAGCTGGTCGTCAAGCCATGCTTCACCCTGCGTGATCTCGTACTCAGGATGACCGGCGAGGGCGTAGGCAAGCGTAGACTTGCCCGAACCATTCGGTCCCATGATCGCGTGAACCTCACCGGATTGAATCCTCAGATTCACGCCTTTAAGAATTTCTTTGGGGCCGTCGGCGGTTTCGACGCTGACATGAAGATCTGAGATTTTCAGAGTTGACATTTTTCCTCCTGCTTTCGGCACACGCCGAGTAGTCGTAGCTGGCCTTCACAGCTCAGATGGTCCGGGATTTCACAAGTTCAGCTTCGACGGACTCCATGAGGTGATCGACAACCTCAGGAACGCCGATCTGATTGATGAGTTCAGCAAAGAAACCACGCACGACCAGGCGACGTGCATCAGCTTCGCTCACACCGCGACTCATGAGGTAGAAAAGCTGCTCATCATCGAAACGCCCCGTCGCCGAAGCGTGGCCCGCACCTTTGATCTCACCGTTTTCAATCTCAAGGTTCGGTACCGAATCGGCTTTCGCGCCTTCGGTAAGCACGAGATTACGGTTGAGCTCGTAGGTGTCTGTATCGTCGGCCGTTTCACGAATCAGACAGTCGCCGATCCACACCGAATGAGCGCCCTCGCCCTGGAGGGCTCCCTTGTAGGTGACGCGCGAATAGCAGTTCGCTTGAGAGTGATCGACGAATACCCGGTGCTCAAGATGCTGGCCCGCATCGACGAAGTAGAGGCCGAGCATGGTGAGTTCACCGCCGGTCCCCCTAAAGTCGGTATCGGAGCTGATGCGCACAAGATCGCCTCCGAAAGTCACGACGATGTGGGTGAGTGTCGTGTCTTTCCCGAGGGAAAGACGATGATTCGAGGCGTGGAGGGTCGTGTCATCCCATTCTTGAATGGAAACGAGTGTCACCTTCGAGGCATCACCTGCGCTGAACTCCACGGTCTGATTAAGAGCCGCTTCCGCGCTGCCTCGATGCGTGAGGATGATGGTTGCTTCGGCAAGCTCACCGACTTCGATCCGCAGATGCTGCGCACGCACGCCCTCGACGGAATCGATCTCAATCCGAATCGGATCAGAAACAACCACACCCTTCGGCACCGTAACCACGGTCGCAGTGTCATAAGTGTTCCATGCCACCACGGAGGTGCGGTCTGCGGGGGCCAACACAGTACCTAGGCGCGGATCATGACGATTGACTGTCTCAACGAGGACACCCTCGGTCGCTTCTACGCGAAGGGGAGCATCACCTTGAGCATAATTGCTCGTCTCAAAAAGCTTGTCAATGCGACGCAGCGGCGTGAAACGCCAGTCTTCTTCGCGACCATTCGGAACAGGGATCGCATCAAGGTCAAAGGATGAAAGTCGATCAGCCCTGGACGCATGTCCACTTTTCTTCTTGACTGCACCGTGGGAATGCGGTGTGAGCATTGCGTATTCAGTCGTCATATCAGCCGACAGATCCTTCCATCT
This sequence comes from Pauljensenia sp., assembly GCA_029983625.1. Taxonomy (GTDB): domain Bacteria; phylum Actinomycetota; class Actinomycetes; order Actinomycetales; family Actinomycetaceae; genus Pauljensenia. Next base: position 30,563 of record JASBZF010000005.1, read on the forward strand.
GCAGTTCGATGAGGCGGTTCAGTTCAAGGGCGTACTCCATAGGCAGTTCCTTCGCGATCGGCTCAACGAAGCCGCGCACGATCATTGCCATTGCTTCATTCTCATCGAGGCCGCGACTCATGAGGTAGAAGAGCTGATCCGCAGAGACCTTGGACACGGTTGCTTCGTGTCCCATCTCCACATCGTCGGTACGGACATCCACATAGGGGTAGGTATCGGTTCGAGAGATCTTATCGACAAGAAGCGCGTCGCACAGGACGTTCGACTTGGAATGACGTGCTCTCGCATTGACGCGAACAAGTCCACGGTAAGAGGTGCGACCACCTCCACGGGACACCGATTTAGAAACAATCGAGGACGAGGTGTGCGGCGCCATATGCACCATCTTCGCTCCGGTGTCTTGATGCTGACCCGGACCTGCAAAGCCAATGGAAAGAGTCTCACCGCGAGCATGTTCACCCATGAGGTAACAGGCGGGATACTTCATTGTGATCGCGGCCCCCATATTGCCGTCAACCCATTCCATTGTGCCGCCCTCTTCGACGACTGCACGCTGCGTGACGAGGTTCAGGACGTTCGTTGACCAGTTCTGAATGGTCGTGTAGCGAACTCGTGCACCCTTTTTCACGAAAATCTCAATGACACCCGAGTGGAGGGAGTTCTCATCGTAAATCGGTGCGGTACAGCCTTCGACATAGTGAACATAGGAGCCTTCATCAGCGATGATCAGCGTCCGTTCAAACTGACCGAGTGCTTCGGTGTTGATCCGAAAATACGCTTGAAGCGGGATGTTGACGTGTACGCCCGGCGGCACGTAGACGAAAGATCCACCCGACCATGCGGCAGTGTTCAGAGCGGAAAACTTGTTGTCACCAGAAGGAACTGCCTTGCCGAAGTATTCCTGGAAAATGTGCGGATATTCTTTCAGGCCGGTATCCGTGTCAAGGAAGATCACACCCTGACGTTCAAGATCTTCTTGGATCTGCTGGTAGACGACCTCGGACTCATACTGGGCTGCAACACCGGCCACAAGGCGGTTCTTTTCAGCCTCGGGAATACCGAGGCGATCGTAAGTAGCGCGAATCTCCTCGGGAAGATCCTGCCAGTCTTTCACCTGCCGATCCGTTGGATTGACGTAGTACTTAAAAGAGTCAAAGTCGATACTCGACAGGTCAGGACCCCAGGTCGGCATCGGCTTGCGATCGAAGATATCGAGTGCTTTGAGGCGACGTTCAAGCATCCACTCCGGTTCGTTCTTATGCGCGGAGATCGAACGCACGACATCGGCGTTAATTCCGTACTCGGCGTCCTTCGAATAGTCGTCGTTATCGCGCCATCCGTACTCGTAAGCGCCAATCGACTCAATGATTTCGTCATCGGTCAATGGACGGTCATCGAGGTCTGGGACCTGCGGTGACTGGGTCATATCTCTTCAGCCTCTCATCAATTCTTAGGAGCGGGATTGCGAATGCAAGGCCGCTCGGGTCGCCGGATGAATCACCGGTACGGCCACGGGAATGTGGGTTGTACACACATGTTCACCACCGGCAAGGGTGGCCAGACGTTGAACGTGAACGTCAAGGAGCCGGGAAAAAGCTTTGGTTTCAGCTTCACACAGCTGCGGGAAATCGTCGGCGACTGCTTGGATTGGACAGTGCCCCTGGCACAGCTGCACAGCAAAACCATTCGGACCGATTTCCCTGACCGTAGCCGCATAGCCATCTTGGGTGAGGGCATCTGCGAGCGCTTGAGCGCGGACTTTAGGGTCCGTGCCCGCATCACGCACAATTGGCGCGTAGCGCCTCTCAATTTCTCGGGAACGAGCCGCAGCGAACGCTTCTACGGCATCGGTTCCACCAAGCTGTCCGAGATAGCCGAGAGCTTTCACAGCGAGTTCGGAATAACCTTCGGTCAGACGAGCGTGTGCGCCACGACTGGCCACATAGTGTCGCGAAGGACGTCCTCTTCCGCGTTTGCCCGTAGCTGTCGGCTCGCGCTCTTCAATCTCTTCTAAGTCCAGAAGAATCGTGATGTGGCGACGCACCGCAGCCGTGGTCAAGTTGAGGATCCGCGCGATCACACTCGCCGTCACCGGACCTTTTTCAACGATGAGATCGAGGACCTGGTCACGGGTGCCCGCGTCCGCTTGATCTGACACAGCGCCTCCGATCATCTGCCCACATGCGAACGATCAGAGTTTACGCCGTTTTACGCACGTTGCGCTTCACGAAATTACAGGATGAGTGAGATCCCACCTCCACTCCCCTCTTGTGAGCACGTCAAGCGCCCCGCACATCTCCTGCATCCTTCATGCGCACTCCCCCTTTGATCCGGGGTTATACGATGAAAGAGCGCGCCCTGTCACGTTCCATAAAGGGAGCTTCGACAGTCTCGAAATCAGGGAAGCTCCGGCATCACCTGGGTCGCACCTTTTTCAACACCAAAAGCACGAGCGCTTGCGGAAGCATCCCGCAAAGCAATTGCTGCAGCATAGACGCTGAACGCGGCCCCCGGAGTATCAATCGTGGTGATCTGAGCACCGGTAGAACGTAAAACTGCGCCCATCGATGTGAGGTCATGAGCGTCAACGATCATCAGCCCCGATTTCGGAGCCGCACTCAAGGCCCGCGCAAGACCACTCCAGGCTTCTTCAGAGGCAAGAGGTGCTGCTGCCGATTGCGTTTGTGCACCTCCCTGCGCAGAATCGCGGGCACCCACAACAACAAGAGCCTGCGCTCTGCCCTTAGGATCATTGTCGAGGTGGAGAATCGGCGTGGAATCATCCGTGAGGATCTGCGTCACGAGTTCAGTTTCAGCACCCGTGGACGTGAGGGCAGCCACAATGCCGTAGGCAATCGTCGCACCCGAAGTGGCATCCGTCGGCACATTCGGTAAATGCGCAGCCAGAGGCGTAGCGAGGGTGTCACGATAGGTCGCCATCGACTGTGCCTGCCAGTTCTCAGATAAAGAGACCTGGCCGACAATTTCAGCTCCCGCATACTCAAGGCCGTCCGACACTGCAGCAATATCCTCAGCAGAAGCACCAGGAAGGGCGATCATCGCTACTTTAAGCTCTGCAAGTACCCCTTTGAGATGCGATTGTGCAAGTGCAGCCAGAGCTTGCGCATCGGCATCCGCAATGCGTTGCGCATCGGCGAGGGCGGTCGCATCAATGGCGGACTCTTCGGCCTGCGATTGTGACAGTGAAGACGAAATCCGCGCCTGCAAAGGCCCTGCACCCAGGACAACTCCGACTGCAAGGGCAATAAATACTGCGATCAACGAGACGATGTGATAGCGAAAGTTCAACATGGTCTACTCCTCAGACGAGCCCCGACCAGGAGCTGGAATCGGTGGCGGCAGCGAAAGACTTCACCCAGGTGGTGATCGACGTGAAAAGGTCGTAACCCCAGGGGGTTGACCACAGTGCAACGCCAAGACAACTCAGCATGGCCACAAGCAGAACGAGCAACCATCCCGCAGCGATTCTCGGCCGATGCGTCGCCGCAACAGCACGAGCTGAAACAAGAACATCCCCTGCAGCAAGCCGAGAAAAGAAGGAAGGAGACATTGCCGATCGACCTCGGTCGATGAAATCTTCAAGATCATGACGTCCACCGGCCACAACAATTGAATTCGCGCCCGAATGCGTAGCGACAAGGATCGCCACGTCTTCACCCGTGCCCGACATTTCGACCTCTGTACAAGAAAGTCCCATGCGATCAAGACGTTCGCGTCCTGGCGCAAGTCCGTCGTGTCCGCGTCGTACAATCCGATGTTTCGCGCGCCGCAGCGGTTTTTCCTCGATCCGCTCCGCGTCTCCGACGACAAGATCTGGCATATATCCACACTTTGCCGCCAGATTGGCACCCGCATCAACCCCGATCACGTAGGGAGCGGAATCCGCAATCCAGCGCTTAGCCTGCTTCATATCCGCTTCAGCTCGCGCATCATCGAGGACGAGCAACACGGGGCGAGAAGCAATCTGCGAAGAATAATTGGGCAAACCCACGCCTTCGAGCACAGGCCCGTCAAGCGCTAAGTATTCGTCGATCGTCGCAGCAAAAGATCCAATTTGCGTGGAGATCATGCGCCGGAGTTCGCGTTCATCACGCTCAAGGTCGCCAAGAGTTAGTGTGCGCCCCGAGGCAATCACAACACCGTCACGCACCACGCGAGATCCGAAGATTTCAAGTGTTTCGCCCTCGCGAACCGACATGATATCGGGCCCGAGGTCATCAATAACTGGGATCCCAGCATCGAGAAGGATCTTAGGGCCAAGGACTTGATGCCGACCAGAAGTGGAAGTGGCTGCATTCAATACGGCGCAGGGACGAGCGGACACGAGCGCATGTGCCGAAGCACGATCAAGATCAAGCTGATCGATGACTGCGATCTCGCCAGCTTCGAGACGCATGACAAGGGATCTGATTCTGCCATCGACGCGCGCACGCGCGCGAAAATCCGCGCCAGCGGCGCCGGGTACCTGAGTTCCGTCCCTCATCCCTTCGCTTGTGGCACGGCCGAGGTCAGGACTTCGATGGCATGTCGGCGTGCCGCCGAGGAGTGAGGATCTCCACCCATCATTCGCGTCAATTCGGCCTCGCGCTCCACACCTTCAACCTTCACCACCCGCGTCTTTCCATCCTGCTTGCTCACGACAAGATGCGTCGAAGCAAAAGCGGCGACTTGAGGCAAATGCGTCACAACAAGGACTTGACGTTTCTTTGCCAAGGCTGCAAGACGCGCACCGACTTGCGTTGCTGTACGTCCGCCGATTCCCGCATCCACTTCATCAAAAATGAAAGTGGCGGTGTCATCGTCTTGAGCCAGGACCACTTCAAGGGCGAGCATGATCCTGGAGAGTTCACCTCCCGATGCACCTTGACCGAGCGGCCGAGCATTCGCGCTCGGATGAGGACGCAGAAGGAAACTCACCTCATCAAGACCGTGGGAATGCGGTTTCGAGGGCGCGACGACAATATTCAAAGTCGCATCCTTCATCGCGAGTGCCTGAAGTTCCACTTCGACGGCTTTCGCCAGTCGGGTCGCAAGATCTTTACGACTTGCGCTCAGCTTCTCACCGACTGCGATCACCTGCGCCTGAACCTGCGATAAACGCTCGCGCATCTTTTCAGGGTCCCGGTCAGGATCACGTAAATGAGTTAAACGCTCACGTGCGTGACGAGCCCACTCTAAAAGACCCGTCGCATCTAAGGCGCGACCTTCCAGAAGAGTTTTCAAAGCGTGACGGCGAGACATCACCTGAGAAAGTCGCGCAGGATCTGCATCAAGAGTGCGCGTATAGTCGGCAAGATCGTCGGCAAGAGTGTCCACATCAATGACGATTGAACGAAGACGCTCCACTATTTCATCAAGCGCCTCATCCATCCGTCTCGCATCGTCGAGACGATTCCAGCACTCACGCAAGAGTTGCGCGGCACCCGTTTGCGCATCGCTCCCTTGGATCGCATGACGCGCAGCCTCAAGGAGGCGACCGAGATCTTCGACGTGCATCAAACGCCGGGCTTCGATCTTCAGTTCCTCATCTTCACCCTCGTGAATATCGAGTGCATCGATCAGTTCCAGTGTTTTTGAAAGCTCATCGATCTGCGCGCTACGGGTCGCTGAATCAAGGACAACCTCATCGAGTTCCTTCTTCAGAGCCACAGCCTCATGCCAACGTTGAGCGTATTCGCTGATCAGAGTGCGGTGCGTGGCATCTCCGAAAGAATCAAGGAGTGTGCGTTGAGTATTCGCGCTGGTCAGCCGGATTTGATCGGCCTGTCCGTGGACGATGATCAGCGCAGAGATCACGCGAGTCAGAGTGGATGCAGGCACGGGCCTGCCACCGAGGCGCGCCCGCGAACGCCCCTGTAGCGGAACGCTCCGCGACACAATCAACTCACCTTCTTCAACGACCCCACCCTCGTCCTTTACGATCTGCGCTTGAGCGGAATCAACCGTAAAAAAACCGTCAATCTGCGCACTGTCATGACCGCTACGCACGAGGTGAGGATCGGCACGCCCACCGAGGAGAAGATCAACCGATGTGAGGATCATCGTTTTTCCCGCGCCAGTTTCACCCGTGAGGACGGTCAATCCTTCTGCGAAGTCGAGTTCGGCATGGTCAATAACACCCACGCCTGAGATTTCAATCCTCGTAATCATCACAGCCCCACTCTGTGATGACGGGAACGCCAACCGCGAAGCGGAAGATTAAACCTTTCCACGAGGCGCGCAGAAAAAGGCGTGTCGTCAAGACGCACGAGACGCACGGGGCGTGTACCGACCCGAGTTGAGACGAGGGAGCCTGCAGGTAAGGGAGTTCTTCTCAGACCATCGCACCACATCTCCGGGTCCGTCCAATTCTCTTCCAAAACCGCCACTTCCAGAAGTGCTGACGGCCCCAGAACAAGAGGCCGGGTGAAAAGACCGTGCGCAGCTAAAGGCGCAAGAACAACGGCCTCCGTATCAGGCCAGACCACAGGACCGCCCGCAGAGAAGGAGTACGCAGTTGACCCGGTCGGTGTCGCGATAATCATGCCGTCGGCACCGTAGGTGGACACATCCTGCCCATCGACCGCTAAAGCGATATGCACCGGATGCGCGACATCAGTATGCACAAGGACCGCTTCGTTGAGTGCCCAATCGTGGTGAATACTTCCATCGGGGGTGCGTACCTGCACGTCAAGAGTCATACGTTCTTCAATATGGAAGTCTTCATTCGCGATTCTTCGCGCGATCAATGCAAGATCCTGACCGGTCGCTTCCGCGAGGAAACCCATATGGCCCACATTCACTCCCAGGAGCGGTGCGTGACGCAGGTGCGCATGATGGGCGGCAGCGAGGATCGTGCCATCCCCACCCATTGCAAGAACAAAGTCCGCTTCCTCAGCTGGGTCTTCATGACGCACATCAAGCCCAAGAGCTCGAAGTTCATTCGCCATGACCTCTGCGGCAGTAAAGGCATCGCCACGATGACGATGCCTGACGAGCAGCACCGTAGCGATCATGTTTTTGCTTTCCCTGATCCTGCGGGACCGCGTTCCACAGCTTCGACGATACGTGAATGCACATCCGCGTGAGCGATCGGAGAGGGATGACACGCACGCATGTATAAGAAGTACTCAACGTTCCCAGAAGGACCGGGCAGAGGTGAGGCTTCAACAGCGACGATATCCAGGCCGCAGTGAATCGCACATTCTGCGACTGCTTCCACGGTTTCCACGTGATGCGCGAGATCCCGCACGACTCCGCCGTGGCCGAGACGATCCTTACCGATCTCGAACTGCGGTTTCACCATGAGAAGGAAATCCGCATTCTCAGCGGCAACATCCACGAGGGCAGGGATGAGAAGTTGAAGCGAAATGAAAGACAAATCTCCCACAATGAGTTCTGGAGCAGGTTCAATGTCCCCA
>JASBZF010000006.1 GCA_029983625.1 Pauljensenia sp.
AGCTGTTCGGGCGTTGAAGTCCAGATCGCGCTGCGATACTGAGGACCGAGGTCGGTTCCCTGTCCTTCGACTTGCGTGGGGTCGTGGATCTCAAAGAATCGCGCAATGAGCTGAGCGGCTGAGGTCTGTGCGCTCGAGTAAACGACTCGGACTGTTTCGGCATGTCCGGTCGTGGAGGTGCAGACCTGTTCGTAGGTCGGGTTTTCGCTGTATCCGCCCATGTAACCGGTCGCGGTGGCAAGAACACCGGGAGCATTCCAGAAGACTTTATCCACTCCCCAAAAACAGCCTGCGGCAAAATAGAGCACTTCTTCGTCCACGCCGGCTTCGTAGGTGATCGGGGCGGTGAGTGCTGGGGGAGTGGGGAGGAAAGAAGCGGGGGTGTTGAGTCCGAAGATACGTGAATCCATGAGTTCATCGAAGCACGCATCCGCGATGTGCGCACCCCTCAACCCGTGTGACTGGGTTCGATGACCTGTGGACACTGGTGAGCGCGGAGGGAAAAGAGGGCGCGCTGACCCAGCGCATCAGCGTGGGGTGTCAAGCGGGCAAGGGAAGTGGACGAATCCGTATAGTTCGGCGTTTCTTCACGCCTCAGGTAGCCTTGGGAGAAACGAGGAAAGAGGATGCGCGATGAGTGATGACAAAACTCGTATGAAGTGGCGTTTCGCGGAGATCCTGGAGCGTCTTGCGACACAAGTCACTGAGAAACCCGATGCTTCCTCAGAGGATCCGATGGAGTTCCGAGCGGGTGATCCTTTGGATCAAGACCGAGATGCTGCGCGCGCGGTGCCGTGGTCGCTGCGCGTCACAGCGGCACTGTCGTGGCGTGCGATGATCGTCGCTGCGGCGGCGGTCGGTCTGATCTGGGTGGCGATGCACCTGTCGGTCATTATCATGCCGGTGGCGATCGCTCTCCTCCTCGCGGTGCTGCTTGAGCCCTTAGTCGGATGGCTGTCGCGTCGTTGTCGTTTCCCTCGCACTTTGTCGGCCGCCCTCGGTTTACTCATCATGATCGCAGCTGTTGTCGCCGCTTTATCGCAGGCGGGCAATGAAATTTTCCAACAGCTTCCTCGGCTCTTTACAAAGGCCAGCGCCGGTGTGGACGAGTTGATGAAGTGGATCGAAAAAGGGCCGCTGAAACTCGACATGACGGTGGTCAATCAGGGATTGACGACTATTCAAGAAGAACTCACGCACTGGGCACAAGCGAACTCCTCGGTCCTGGCAACTTCAGCTCTGTCAGTGACTTCTTCGGTGGTGTCGATTCTGTCCTCCACCTTGATTATGCTGTTCTGCCTCTTCTTTTTCCTTAAAGAGGGCAGAACGATCTGGCTGTGGGTGCTTCGTCTTTTCCCCGCTCCTGCCCGCAGGCCCTTGCATGAATCAGCGATCCGCGGCTGGGTGACACTGGGTTCGTATGTGCGCACGCAGATTCAAGTCGCGGCGATTGATGCAGCCGGTATTGGTTTAGGTGCTTTCTTCTTGGGACTACCGATGGTGCTCCCGATCAGCGTTGTCGTCTTCTTTGCATCTTTCGTGCCGATCGTGGGCGCCTTGGTGTCCGGTGCGATCGCAGTCCTGGTTGCACTTGTCGATCAAGGCGTGACAGCGGGGGTCATCATGCTGGTCGTGATCCTTGGAGTTCAGCAGCTTGAATCAAATATTTTGCAGCCCTTCCTCATGTCTCACGCGGTTTCCTTACATCCGATGGCGGTGCTTTTAGTGGTTGCCGCTGCGGGTTCGGTGGCGGGGATTCCGGGTGCGGTTTTCGGCGTGCCGATTGCAGCTTTCTTGAACGCGACTTTCCTTTATCTCCACGGATACGATCCGATGCCTGAACTGGCACACGATCATCAGCGTCCAGGCGGCCCACCCGAAATGCTTGATGACCTTGTGAAAGCATCGTATGCGGGTAAGGGTCGCTCGGATTTAAGCGGTGGCACTGACGCGCAGGGAAGGACTACTGCGCCAAAAGCTGAGTCCGCATCCGCTTGCTCCTCTTCGGATTCGTCGCGTGTTGAAAATGATGCGGCACCCACAAAGGGTGAAGAAGAGCAAGAAGACCAGTAGTGTGGCTGAAGCTCAGGCGCCTTCGTCCCATCTTGCAGGCTTCTTCACGTCGCTGTATGTATGTGTCCCGCCCTCGTTGAATACGCGAGCTTGACGGTATTTTGGTGTGGGCGAGTAGAACGCGAGCGGTAGCTGCGGCTGTGTGAGCGGAGAGGATAGTGAAGCGGGTTCTTAGCCGACGAAAGGCTTAGCTTGAAGGATTTCGACTGGGATTTCACGGCCATTGGGGGCTTCGTAGGTGACTGTGTCGCCGATTTTATGCCCGAGGACCGCTGCGCCAAGAGGTGCCGTCGAGGAAAAGACCTGGACCCCAAGATCTCCGCCTGCATCACGTGAGCCAAGGAGGAACCTCTGTTCGCGTCCGGCGACGAGCGCGGTCACCACCATACCGGGTTCGACGATTCCGTCGTCTTTGGGAGTTTCCCCCACCTGAGCGTTTTCCAGAAGGGCCTGGAGAGTCTGGATGCGGGTTTCGTTCATCGACTGCTCGTTTCGGGCGGCGTGATAGCCGCCGTTTTCACGGAGGTCACCTTCTTGACGTGCAGCATCGATCAGCTTGGCGATCTCGGGGCGTTTGACAGTGATACGTTCGGCGAGTTCGTTCTTCAGCATGTCGTACTGAGCTTGGGTGAGCCACTGAGTGTCGGCCATGAGGTACCTCCGATAGAAAAGGGCCGGCTCCGAGGGGTGCCGGCATATATGGGGCAGTGTATCAAGAGGGCGCTTTAGCCGAGTACGGCAATGTATACGGCCACACAGTGACAGGCCCATGCGAGGACTGTGAGGGAGTGAAAAATTTCGTGGAATCCGAACCAGGTCGGTGAAGGATCGGGTCGTTTTGTCGCGTAGACGAGGGCGCCAAGTGTGTACAGGATGCCACCGGCTAGGAGAAGCCAGACGATCGCAGCTCCGCCCGCAGCCCACAGTTGAGGAAGGTAGGCGATGGCGAGCCATCCAAGAGCGACATAAAGGAGCGTGGTGAGCCAGCGTGGGGCGCCGATCCAGAAGACGTTGATGAGGATTCCTGCTGCCGCTCCGATCCAGACCGCAAGGAGGATGGTGAGTTGGTCGCGACCGTGAAGGAGAGCGACGGACATGGGGGTGTAGGTTCCGGCGATGAGGAGGAAAATATTCGAATGGTCGAGGCGCTTCCAGATGAGTTCCCAGCTGGGTTTCCAGTAGAAGCGATGATAGGTCGCTGAGACTCCGAAAAGGATCAGCGAAGAGGTGAGGTAGACCGCTGAGGCCCATTTTTCTGCAAGCGTGGGCGCCAGACAGACGAGGACGATCGATGCGGCGAGGGAGAGCGGGGCAGCAACGAGGTGAAGCCATCCGCGCAAATGCGGTTTGATAGAGACAAGCTGATTGGGGAGCCATTTCTTTGGGTGGAGTGAGGCGACCTTCATATGTATCTCCCTGCCGAACTCTTACTTACGCTCCCGTAGGTTACTACACCGTAGGTTCATGTGCGAAAGAAACACACGCTCCCCAAACCCTTCAAGAAAACACAGAATTACGCTTACTCTGAGTGCGCAAGCCTGGGCGCAGGCGACAAAACCTCGGTACTTTACAGGCATGAATGAAAAGGAGGGACCGTGACCGTGTGGAATCTCGCCTACGATCTGTACGAGAAACGACTGCGACGACAGCTGTCATCCGAATCGATCCCTAGGCATATCGGTGTCATTCTTGACGGAAATCGCCGTTGGGCGAAATCGCTCGGAGTGCGCCCCTCGCAAGGACATCGCGCAGGTGCGGACAAAATCAGTGAAATGCTCGGATGGGCAGAAGAACTCGGCGTTGAGATCGTCACCCTATGGATGCTGTCAACCGATAACCTGTCACGCTCCTGCGCGGAACTCGACGAACTCCTCGGCATCATCGCAGACGCGGTAGATCGGCTTGCGCAGTGTGGCCGCTGGCGCTTAGCTGTCGTCGGGGATCTGAGCTTGCTCCCCGTGCCGATCGCTGAAAGAATCCGCGCTGCGGTGCAGACAAGCGCGAACGCTCACGGACTGAATGTCAACATCGCTGTCGGCTACGGAGGCCGCCACGAAATCACCGAGGCCGTCCGCGCGATCCTGTCCGAAGCAATCGCACACGGTCGAAGCCTTGCGCAACTCGAAGCGGAACTGATAGATGCAGACATCGCCGCTCACCTGTACACGAAGGATCAACCCGATCCTGACCTGGTGATTCGCACCTCAGGAGAGCAGCGACTCTCAGGTTTTATGATCTGGCAATCCGTGCACTCGGAGTACTACTTCTGCGAAGCGTACTGGCCGGACTTCCGTCGCGTTGACTTCCTGCGCGCGCTGAGATCATACGGTCAGCGCGAACGTCGCCTCGGCAAATAATCCTCCCCTCTGGCGTGACGGGAACCCTCAAAAGGCGTGCCGACACCAGAACCGCCCCGCGCCTCCTATGCTGAGTGAGCACACGGCGCAGGGGAATGGCGAAACTCAGGCGAGTTCTTCAGCCCAAGGGGGATTAGCGCCAGCACGCGAAACCGTGACCTCAGAGACCCGTGACGCACGTTCAAGAATCGTCTTCACTGATTCCTCATCGAGAGTAGCCAAAGCCTGACGAGCTGAAGCGCCGCGCAAAGCAAGCCCCCACATGGCATCAAGAATCCCACCCATGAAAGAGTCACCCGCTCCGACGGTATCGACAACATTGACAGGAGCAGGAGTAGCTTCATAGCGCACACCCGAAGCGGAAACAGCGAGGCTCCCCTTTTTCCCTCGGGTCACGATGATGAGCTGAGGTCCGAGCGTGAGCCAACGAGCGATCACCGACTCGACCTTTTCCCCCTGAGTGAGCCAGTGAATGTCCTCATCGGAGACTTTGACAACATCGGCGACAGCGACAAACTTTTCGACCAGAGCTACAGCAGATTCGGGTGTGCCCATGACGGCGGGCCGCGCATTGGGATCGAAAGTGACGAGGGCGTGCGAGCGAGCAGCGACCATAGCCTCATAGACGGCTGTGGCACCGGGTTCGACGGCTGCGGAAATCGACCCTGCATGTACGATCAGCGCCTTCGTGGCCACACTGATCGGTGAGATCGGGTTCCAATCAAAATCGAAGGTGTACGTGGCGGCACCGGTGTCATCAATGAGGGCATTCGCGGTCGTCGTATGGTGGGCGCCACGCGATTCTTCGGTGATATGCACCTGCGAAGCCGTGAAATGTTCTTCAATGACACGGCCACGGGCATCGTCGGCATACCAAGTGGACAGGGCAACAGGACGCCCAAGCCGTCCCAGTGTCATTGCGACGTTTGCGGGCGAACCGCCGGGAATCTCACGTGCATCTTCAGGATGAGAAGCAGGGGTGACGATATCGATGAGTGCTTCGCCGATGGCGAGGATATGCGGTTCGGTAGCAAGATCCATGTCGCGTCCTTCCTTGACGGCACGTGAAGAAAAGCTGCCGTAATGACGCACTTAGTGTAATCGCCGAATCCGTCCTCGTGTGTGTGCTCAAGACTGACCTCGGCGCACGAAATTATGGGATGGAACGTGAGTACGGGATCTTCAGTCCTGCACAGCCTGCGTTTCGTCAGACTGCGCCTGAGCAAGGCGCTGTTGAGCAGAATCGAGAATCCTTCGACAGTGTGCTGCTAGAGCCTCGCCGCGCTCCCAGAGGGTAAGGGTATCTTCAAGAGGAGCCTGCCCAGATTCGAGGGCTCGAACAATTCCGACTAATTCATCGCGTGCCTGCTCATAATGAAGAGAAGAGACCTCGGGCATCTCACGAGTCATGTGTCCTCCTAGGACGTGTCAATGCTTTCCCAAGGAAAAGCGGTGCGTTGATTTATTCCTCTGATGTTGGGGGAGTGCCGGTCAGGGGGCCTGTTGTCCCGATAACTTGAGCGACGAGACGTCCCTGAGCGAGAACACCCTCAATGAGAGCACCCTTACTCACCTCAGCAACGTTTCGGATCACAGTGCCATTAGGGAGTTTCAGCATCGCGTATCCGCGATCAAGGGTGGCTTGTGGGGACAGAGCGGCAAGCGAAGCGACGGCTTGGACAAGATTCTGAGACTCACTCCCAAGACGGCGTTCCAGTGCGGTGTGCATCGTTTGTGTTGCTTGGAAAAGCTGAGTGCGGTGCGAATCGAGAACCGCATCGGGGCTGAGAAGAACGGGCCTGCTGGTCAAAAGAGCCAACTCCTGCGCTTCTCGCGTGAGTCGGGCGCTTAAAGCGGCCCGAATCCGAGATTGAGACTGAGAAATCCCTTCACTTTCCACAGTGAAATCCGGGATGATCCGGCGGGCCGCATCGGTCGGAGTCGAGGCGCGAAAATCCGCCACCAGATCAAGGAGAGGAGCATCGCCCTCGTGACCGATGGCAGAAACAATCGGCGTGGAAGCCGCAGCTGCTGCGCGCACTAACACTTCCTCGGAAAAGGGAAGAAGGTCTTCCACTGAGCCGCCGCCACGAGCAATGACGATGACATCAACGGTGTTGAGAGCATCGAGTGCTGCAAGGGCTTCGCACACTTCGGGAACCGCACGCTCACCCTGAACGGCAACCTCGCGGATTTCAAAACGTGAACCCGGCCAACGCGCAGAGGCATTGACCAGCACATCATCTTTCGCCTTCGCGTTGCGCCCACAAATCAGTCCGATTGTGCGCGGCAAGAAGGGAAGGGGTTTCTTACGTTCTGCATTGAACAGGCCTTCGTGTGCGAGGCGGCGTCGAGTCTGTTCAATGCGGGCGAGAAGATCACCGAGCCCGGCGACATGCACCTCTTCAGCACGCAGATTCAGGGTGCCACGGGTCTCCCAAAACACGGGTTTGACGCGAGTCACGACGCGCGCGCCCTCGGTAAAAGCCGGACCGGAAGCATCAAGCAAGGACGGCCAAGCTGTCACGGTCATCGACGTGTTGGTGTCGATATCGCGCAGCACGAAGAACGCCATCTTCGTTCCGGGCCTGGGCTTATATTCGACAACCTGCCCTTCGACCCACAGGGTTGACATTCTGTCAACGTAGATTTTGATGTTTTCAGTGAGCCTGCGCAGCGGCCACGGATTGTCGCGTGTCGTGTCGGCGGCTTTTGCTGCGGGAGGCTGGTTGTGCACGCACTAAGGATGCCATAAGGAGTTGTCATCTCCGTCCTCCTCTTCGTGAGCGGAGCTGCATTCTGGGCAGACAGGCAAGGCTCATGCGATCTGCAAGGTCCCTCCGGCTACATTGGACCCTATGAATGACACGACCACTGAGGGTGAAAGCGCTTCGACTTCTGCACCTTCTTTCGCTCCCTTTGTTTGCGCTGAAAGCCCCGCCCTCGGCACTGAAGCGCATAAAGGGGAAGGGAAGATCCTCCTGGCGGCTCCGCGAGGTTATTGCGCAGGTGTTGACCGTGCGGTCGATGTCGTGGAAAAGGCGCTCGATTTATACGGAGCGCCCGTCTATGTGCGCAAAGAGATCGTGCATAACAAGTACGTCGTGGAATCCTTAACGAAACGAGGGGCTGTTTTCGTTCAGGAAGTCGATGAAATTCCCGAGGGCGCGCGCGTTGTTTTCTCAGCTCACGGTGTGTCACCGCACGTGCATGACAGGGCCGAGGCGCGTCAGCTTGCTTCCATTGATGCGACATGTCCTTTGGTGACGAAAGTGCATCGCGAGGCCGTGCGTTTTGCGAAAGAAGATTACGACATCATTCTTGTCGGCCATCAGGGGCACGAAGAAGTTGAAGGCACTTTCGGGGAAGCGCCCGCCCATATCCAGGTGGTCGGTACTCCCGATGAGGTGGATCAGATTGAAGTTCGTGATCCAAGTAGGGTCGTGTGGATTTCTCAGACAACTCTGTCGGTTGATGAAACTCGTGAGACCGTTGCGCGTTTGCGCCGACGTTTCCCTCAGCTCATCGATCCGCCTTCGGATGATATTTGCTACGCCACACAAAACCGGCAGGTCGCGGTCAAAACCATCGCCCCTCAGGTTGATGTGATGATCGTGGTGGGTTCGGCGAATTCGTCGAACTCGGTGCGTTTAGTGGAGGTGGCCCTAGAGGCGGGAGCGGGGTGCGCACACCGGGTCGATGTGGCCGCTGAATTGCAGGAATCATGGTTTCATGGGGCTTCGGTTGTGGGCCTGACTTCGGGGGCATCCGTTCCAGAAATTCTTGTTTGCGAGGTCGTCCACTGGCTGCAAGCGCGCGGCTTCCCGAAAGTGGAGGAGGTGCGCACACAAACCGAGACGACAACTTTTGCCTTGCCGAGGAACTTACGCGCAGAACTTGCTGCGCATGGGCTTGCTGACGCAAGGCCCCATGCTCCGCGTAAGGCGGGACCGGATCACACGCACTAAGAGTTGTGCCTGTTCACGTATTCCGGTTTCCAGTGAGATTTCCTTTCACTCTTTTGTGTGAGTTCTGGAGCGTTTAGAGTAAAGATATGCCAAGGCCGACAACAAAGAATGAACTGGAAACCGCAGCGCAGCTGTCTTTTGACAGGCTTGTAAAACTGTGGGACGGACTCACTGTCGATCAATCTCACCGCCCTTTCCCGACAGAACTTTTTGTAAAAGGCCCACAAAGTCATTGGCGGCGCGACCAGTGTCTGCGTGACCTCGTCATTCATCTGTATGAATGGCATCAACTTCTTCTCAGGTGGGTCACAGCCCATCAGGCTGGTATCCCTGCGAATTTCTTCCCTGAACCCTACACGTGGCGTGACTATGCTGGCTTGAACGAGCAATTCGTCCACGATCATCGCGAGACAAGCTACGAAACAGCCCGCTGTCTCTTAGCGTCATCACACGATCAGATCCTTGACATGATTGCACGTTTCAGTAACGAAGAACTCTTCACTAAAAAATACTTTCACTGGACAGGATCAACCAGTTTAGGTTCTTACTTCGTGTCAGCAACGACTTCCCACTACGAGTGGGCATTGAAGAAAACGCGCACCTATCTCAGGATCCTTTCACATTCCCAAGATTAAGGGATCTATTCATTATCAACGCCCTTACTCAACGCCCTCGTGCGTGGAAATATCTGTGAGGGAACGAGGGTGGACGAGAGCGGGGCGGGATGTGCGCGAGGGAGTGAGAGGAGTTGAGGAGGATGCTCGCCTAGAATGACGAACGTGTCTCTCACCATCGGAATCGCTGGACTACCCAATGTGGGTAAGTCAACCCTGTTCAATGCTCTGACTCGCGCGACTGTGCTTGCCGCGAACTATCCTTTCGCAACGATCGAACCGAATGTCGGTGTTGTGCCTTTGCCGGATCCTCGCCTCACGGTTCTTGCTGAGATGTTTCATTCGGAAAAGATTGTTCCTGCGACCGTATCTTTCGTGGACATCGCCGGCATCGTTCGCGGAGCTTCCGAAGGTGAAGGTCTGGGGAACCAGTTCCTTGCAAATATCCGCGAGGCCGACGCGATTTGCCAAGTAACCAGGGCTTTTGCTGATCCAGATGTGGTGCATGTCGATGGGAAAGTGGATCCGGCTTCCGATATCGAAACGATTCAGACCGAACTGATCCTTGCCGACATGCAGACCCTCGAAAAGCAGATTCCACGTCTGGAAAAGGAAGCTCGAGGGAAAAAGATCGAACCCTTGGTTGTGGAGACAGCAAAGCAGGCGCTGTCACTTTTGGAACGCGGAGAACTCCTGTCAGGATCTGAGGGGGCGCAACTTGACCAGGAGGCATTGAAATCTTTCCAACTCATGACGACGAAGCCTTTTATTTTCGTCTTCAACATGGATTCGAAAGGGATGGAAGACGAAGCCCTCCAAGCCGAACTGCGCGGACTTGTTGCCCCCGCTGAAGCGATTTTCTTAGATGCACAGTTCGAGTCTGAACTTGTTGAACTCGACGAGGAGGATGCGCGTGAGATGCTCGCCGAATCCGGTCAGGAAGAATCCGGCCTCGACAAACTGGCGCGTGTCGGTTTCGATACGCTCGGCCTGCAAACCTATCTGACTGCGGGACCAAAAGAATCGCGTGCCTGGACGATCCGCAAGGGGGATACGGCGCCTCAGGCAGCGGGTGTGATTCACACGGACTTCCAGAAGGGCTTCATTAAAGCTGAGATCGTTTCTTTTGAAGACCTGGTTGAGTACGGGGGCGTACAGGAAGCAAGAGCTGCTGGTCGTGTTCGTATGGAAGGCAAGGAGTACGTCATGGCGGACGGCGATGTCGTGGAGTTCCGCACAGGGCTTACGTCTGGGGGTAAGAAATGAAGTCGTCAGTTGAACAAGTCTTCATTGAATGTGCTACCGCCCGGGTGTGAGGTGAACTTATTCATCGCGTGTCGGCTACAGATAAGGAGTACCACTTTCAGAATTGGGTAGGAGAGCGGATTTCGGGGTGTGGCCTCGATGCTGACGAGCCTGGTCGAAATACGTATCCAGACTTTCGACTTGTTCGCTTCCCGGAGGGCTACGAAGTCAAGGGTTTGGAGTTTCCAGGTCGGGAGAGTGATTACGACTCGAACTCTCAGGTTCCAACCGGGACGCACAACGGTCGTGAGGTGTTCTATGTCTTCGGGCGATATCCAAAGGCAGAAGCTGGTGTGAGTGAATACCCGGTCGTTGATCTGGTGATTTGCCATGGAAGTTTCTTGAACGCTGAGACTGAGTACGTTCATAAGAACAAGTCATTCCGAGGATTTGGTTCATATGGAGACGTGCTTGTGCGAGACCGAAAGATGTATGTGGTCCCAACGCCTTTTGCACTAGCCTCGGGGACTGCCGGACTAGCGACACTGATCCTGCCTGAGGGGTATCGCGTCGAATCGAGCGAACTTGTATGTGTAGGCAATCTTGAGCGTACTGAGGTCGATAGAGTCATCGTTTCGTACGAGTTCAACTTGCGTACCAATCAGATGGTGACTCATACAGAGGTGAATCAGAACGCTGGGAGAGTTCACAAGTTTAAGGCGTATCGGCTGCGTGGGACGGGTGAAGACAAGCCTGTCCAGATGAAGGAGTGATGATATTGGGTTTCGTCGTTCCTGATCCATCGAATCTTGAACGAAACTTTCCGACCGTGCCGTTGAGTCTTCTTGCTACGAAGGAGTCCTGGCGGAAGGAGGTCTACCGTCCGGCAACGAGTACGCACAAATGGTGGGCGAAGCGGCTTGGTACTATTTTTCGGGGCATCTTGGTCTCTGCTGCGACAAATACCGATACGAACCCAATGGATAACTACTCCAGGGCGTTTGACCTTCAGAATGCGATTGTACTTGATCCATTTTCTGGATCAGGTACAACTGGCGTTGAAGTGCTCAAACTAGGCGGAAAGCCGATTTGCTTCGACATAAATCCTGTCGCCACTTTGGTGCAGCGGCAGGCGATGCAGTCTTGGGATATGAAACGTCTCAACGCTACGTTCTTGGAAGTCGAACGAAAGTGTAAGCAGTCAATCGATCGGTTACATCAGACTCAAGACGGTCGAGCTGTGCTCTACTACTTTTGGGTTACAACGGTTGATTGCCCCAAATGCTCTTCAAGAGTTCGCCTTTTTGACTCGCCAATTTTTTCCAAGAATGCCTACCCTAAGCGTGTTCCCGAAGCACAACTAGTTTGTCCGGTATGCCTTGAAATCAAGTCGTCGCGCTACGACTTCGTCAGTGACGTTTGTCCAAATGGGCATGAAATCGTACCTGAAGGGGCTGTTCGTGGCTCAAAGGCGATGTGCGACTGTGGCCATACATTCAAGATCATCGACGCCCTCAATGGGAATCCACCTCGTTCTGAGATGTTTGCCAAAATGGTCGTTGATTCTTCTGGTCAGAAAAGCTACGAGTCCATTTCTCAATGGGATCGTGACTTGTATCTCGAGTGCGAGTCGCGTTTGATGCATCTCCCCTCAGATCAAGTGATCCCCGTTGGATCGCTGATGCCTGGCTACAACACGAATCAAGCTTTGCGATGGAACTTCAGGAAGTGGACTGATTTTTTCAACGCGAGGCAACTCCTCTCATTGTCAATGATTGCCACCGCAATTCGAGACCTGAATGGTTTTTCGCCTGAGCGTGAGGCGCTCGCAGCTCTATTTTCAGGAACGCTGGAGTTCAACAACGTTTTTGCGTCATTCAAGGGTGAGGGTACGGGCGCGGTGCGCCACATGTTTAGCAATCATGTTCTTAAGCCAGAACGCACTCCACTTGAGGCCCATCCATGGGGTACTCCGCAGTCGTCAGGATCATTTTCAACTCTCTTCAAGAGTAGGCTCGTTCGAGCTGATGCCTATAAGAACTCCCCTTTTGATCTAGTTTTCAATGGGGATGAAATTGAGCGGCGAACAGATGTTTCTGTGCCCTTCAATCCCAAAATTGTTGGAACGTGGGAAAGCTTTGCTGCCGAAGCTGGACCAACTGCCTACATCGCGACGAAGGATTCTGCGCACTCTGACATTCCGGACGACTCTGTCGATTTTGTAGTTACTGATCCGCCGTATATGGATAACGTTCAATACGCTGAATTGGCGGACTTCTTCCATGCTTGGCTGAGTCAAATGCGTCCGTTCCAGGGCTATCCTGTGCGCGATTCGACGAGAGTGGTTGGAGAGGTTCAAAATTCTGATCCAGATGCCTTCGGTGAAGCTATTACTGCAGTTTGGATGGAGTGTGCGCGCGTACTGAAACCGGGCGGCATCTTAGCTTTCACTTTTCATCAGGCTCGAATTTCAGGTTGGGTGCAAGTTGTCCAATCTCTGAAGGATGCTGGGTTCTGTGTCACGGCAATTCAGCCCGTAAAAGGGGAGATGTCAACTAGCCTTGTTAAGGCTGGGTCAAGAGAACCTTCGAACCTTGACAGCATACTTGTGTGTCGCAAGATTGATGATCCAAGAATGGTTGACGTTCCTTCAAGGGAAGTGACAATTAAGGTGGTCGTTGATCGTTTGAGATCACTCCAAGATTCTGGAATCGCGGTTGGTGCAGGTGATGTGCGGTCGGTACTTCGTGGGTCTCTCCTTGCACGTGCTGCAACGGCGGGTTCTGAGTTGGATGAAGTTACTGTGCGTGACATTGATGATGCCGTGAGTCGCGCGGTTGACGAGTACCTACTTGGTGTTCGCTGATCGGTCCCAGTGGAGCGCTTAGTTGAAGTGTGACATGGCGTTCCCTACACAGAAAGGCCCACCCATGGGTCATACGTTTCGCACTGTGTGTAAGTGGAACAAAATGAGTTACGAATAAAACATACGTCATTCTGCCAATGTGGGCCCGTGCAAGAAGAAGCAAAGACAGGCATTCGTGCTGCCATCTATCTGCACATCTCCCTTGATCTCGAGATGGACGGCTTGGCCATTGATCGCCAGAGGGAGGACTGCGAGAATCTCGCAAAGTACCGCCGCTGGGAGGTCGTTGAGACCTACGTCGATTAGTCGATCTCCGCGTCAGATCGGACGAAGAAGCGGCAGCCTACGTGCGTATGGTCGCTGACTACGAGGCAGGTCTCCTTGACGCGATCATTTGCTACGACCTCGACCGCCTCACCCGTCAGCCCCGCGAGCTAGAGGACTGGATCGACCGCGCAAAGCAGCGCGGGCTCCTCCTCGTAACGGCGAACGGCGATACCGACCTCAGCACTGACGGCGAGCGCATGTACGCCCGTATCAAGGCAGCTGTAGCCCGTGGAGAAGTTGAGCGCAAAGGCGCTCAGTCCAGGGCGCAGCGCCAGCGAGCAGAACAAGGTCGACCGCCTAAGGGGGTACGGCCTGTCGGGTATCGCATCGACGGAAGCGTCATCCCTGCAGAGGCAGAGGTCGTCAAGGGCATCTACGCAGCGTTCCTCCGAGGAGACTCGCTGAACTCCATCGCTCGTGCTCTGAGCGGTGTCAAGGGTGGAGACGTGGCTGCTGGACTTTCGCAGTTCCCCTTGCACAGTAGAACGCTCGTCATCGAGCGGAACGAAAGGCGAGCGGCAGAAGGCAAAGAACCACGACCTGTGCCACCGGAAGGCGTGTGGGTTGCCTCAACAGTCCTCTCGATCCTACGGAACCCTCGCTATGCCGGGTACTCGGTGTACACAAAGAAGAAGGATCGCAAACTCCCCCCAGGCGAGAGCCAACGAAAGGCGATCAAAGACAACATCGTGCGCGATGAAAACAACGAGCCAGTGCTCGGTCAGTGGGAAGCCCTCATCGAGCCCGACCAATGGTGGAACGTGCAGAACCTTCTCGATGACCCGTCGAGGGTCACGAATCGAAGCGGAGCAACCGTCCGCAAACACCTCGGAGCAGGACTTTTCCGCTGCGGGGAGTGTGGCAAGCCTGTCATCACGAGGGCGCGCTATTACTCCTGCAAGGACGGTGATATGAACCGCACCCGCGATGCTATCGACGAGTACGTGCGAGCCGTCGTCATCGAGCGGCTAAAGCGCAAAGACCTCAACCGTCGCAAGAAACAGATCGATCCCGACGCCAAGGACGCATACTCGCAGCGGATCGCCGAGCAGCGAGCTCGCATCGCACGCGCCGAACGAGACTACGACGCCGAGATCATCGAAGGCACTGATCTTGCACGTATCCGAGACGCTGCACGGGCAGAGATTCAGCGCCTGGAGGCCGAGAGACTCGCGTCAGGCACTGGCGTGGTGCTTGGACACATCTTGGGTGTGGAGAAGCCCGCAGAGGCGTTCCTGGAGGCCCCCTTGGCCATGCAGCGTACCCTCATCGACACGTTGATGACCGTCATGCTGAAGAAGGCGAAGCAGGGGAAGAAGGGGTTCGACCCGGACTCCGTTGAGATCGCCTGGAAATCGTAAGTCCCTCGAACATACGCAGGCCGCGCCCTGGCGGGCGCGATCAGGGACCACTGGTCAGCGCCCCTACGGGGCGCGGAGGTCATCATCAACGAACGTCGGGCTCGCAAGGGAAAACGCCTGCACACACTGCACACATCTGCACACATGGTGTGTGCACCACTTTTCGTTGATATGACAGGCGAAAGTGACTGCTACACACATGCACACACGGAACCCAACTTCTTCTATAGGGGAGAAAATATGGCGTATGTTCTCTACCCCAGTAAATATGTGTTGAGGTGTGTGCATGTGTGCAGAATAAGGACTTTTCGTTGAGATAGCAGTGAAAAGTCGCTGCACACATGCACACATGCACACATGATGTGTGCAGTTACGACGAGACTTCCCCTCTCATCTCCCTCTCCCACGAGCTCGTCGGTAGGTGAATGTTCTCGATGCTCCTGTGCGTGGTTCATCGCTGAGCGCGAGTCGCATGGCGACCCCGAGAACACGGCTGGAGGTCGGGCTGTATGTGAGCGTCCTGTTCCCGAGTGGACTGCCGCAGCTCGACCTCCCCTATCTCGGGAGGTTCTTATGGCTAATCCAATCGTTGTCAATGTCCCCGTCGTCGTTCGCCCCTCAGTTTGGGTCGGGTGTTTGGCGTGTTATAACGCCGGTGTTCTGCGAGGTGTGTGGGCTTACGCAGAATATGCCGGGGCTGTTACCCCTGATGAGATCCATGAGTGGGAAACGGATCATGAGGAGTTATGGTGATTCGATGTCGAGGGTTTCCCTCGCGACGTTGGCGAGATTCCTCCATCGGTTGCCCAGGAGTGGGGCGAGCTCTTCGAGGAAGTGGGGGAGCCGCTGTGGCCAGCGCTTGTCGCCTGGTTTGAAAGCGGGTCACCCTCGCTCGATACGCACGGTCTTCCGTCTGCTTCTGAGTTCGAGGACTGCTACCAAGGCGAGTGGGAGAGCTCTGAAGAGTTCGCGTGGGACTACGTGGAGAACTCGGGGCTGCTGGAAGGCGTGTCCGAGGAGGTCACACGTTACTTCGACATTGACGCATTTCAGCGAGACCTGCGCTTCGACTACACGCTCATGGATGTCGTGGGCGGGCGCGGCGTCTACGTCTTTGCCCACTGATGTAACCGACCCCGGCCACCTTGCGGTGACCGGGGTCTTGCAGTAACAGTTAATGGTTCTTTCCTGACCACAGAAACGCCCCAAGATGACCCATCATTGACCAGGCTCCACCGTGGTTCTTCATTTGCCGATAGGTGGTCACGAAAACGCCCTGCTGTCTCACATCTTCGCAGCCGGTCACTATTGGCCCTTCTATCGCCCACATTCGCCCACGCCCTCCTCTCGGGTCAATGGTGACCAGAGAACGACCCCGTTTGCGCCCACGATTGCCCACACAGAGACAGAAGAAAATCCCCGACCACCTTCACGGTGGCCGGGGATTTTCTTCTGTCTCGACATCACATCTCGGGTTCATCGTCGCCCCTTGAGCCCCAATCCAGGCCCTCGATCTGCCCGAGCACACGCCGCTGGTACTCATCAACCACTCTCACCCTCACGCACCTTCCCATCGAGCTTCTCTGCGCTCTTCGTAATCGACCGAGAGTAGTCAACCTCGACGCGCGGCTTGCTGACCTTGAGACCGGGAGAAACCCGCTTGATCGTCATATTCATCACCTCCTTTCACCACGAGCCGAACTCGTCACGGAGTCGTCCTGCGACCTTCCACACGACCCAGGTGAACGCTGCGACGCCACCGAGCGTCGCTATCGCGATCAGCCCCTTCGCCCACCACGTGCTCGCCGCCATGAAAGACCCCACGCCCAGCCGAGGAGTGGCCCGAAGCCCAGGGCGTGAAAAACGCCCATCGTGAGTCCGCCGATGACGAGGAGCACCGCTGCCAGCGGCACAAGCGCAAGGCACAGCCTCCCCAATGCTGTCCACGCCTGGCGCCCCTCCAGGGTCTCCAAACGGCGCTCAGAGTGCCCCACAGCCTCCGCCACGTATTCGGCCTTAGCGAGAGTCTGATCGAGCCTCTGAGTGGCCTCAGACACCTTCTCCGCGCCCATGGCAGAGACCCGCTGCTCGAAACCTTCCAGCGTGCTCTCAACGCGTTTCACAGGGGCATCAACGGCCCTTGCGAGCCGTTGATCGAGCACTCTCACGGCGTACTCGTTGAGCCGGTCGATGTCCATCTTGACGGTGCGACCGTTGCCGACGACCTTTGTGAGCTCATCCAAGGCCGTAGTCGTCGTCGTGAGCTGCGACTGAAGGCTCTTCATCATCGAGTACGAGTCGAGATCTGATTGCTTCACTTCGCTTCCGTCGCTCAGCTTCACGAGCCCGCTCGCGCTCAGTTGCTTCGCGACGGCGCTCAGCGTCTTCTCGATCTCGGAGAGCCTGTTCTTGGTCTCGTCGTCGAGCTGCGTCTGCGAGCTCTGCTCGTGCTGCTGCGAGATCGACGTGCGGACTCTCTTCAGCTCCGCGCTCTGCGCCTCGTCCATCGCGCGAAGGAACCCGCTCACGGCGTTCACGGCTTTCGTTAGTTCTCTCGTCTGTTGTTCGATTGCGTCGAGCCGCAACGTCAAGGCTTGCGACGTGTCCGAGGTCTGCTGCTGCTCCTGCTTGAGCTTGTCGAACGCGCTCATCGTGCTCTCCCTTCTGGTTGTTTTGCTTGTGGAAGTCGAAGACCTCCTCGACCTTCGAGCTCTGGAACTCATCGCACAGCGACGACGCCTTGCGACGCCCCCACTTCCCGTTGTCCGCTCGCCTCATCGAATACGTCCATCCATCACGATCAGTGACACGGAGACGGACCTCGTGCTCAGCGAGCACCTGCTCAAACGCTTCGCGGTCAACAGAGCGCGGATCGAGCAGTGCTTCCATCACTTTGTCGCCGAGGATTTGCTCGAACCCACCCTCCTTGAAGCCACCGCGACGCAGATCCCAATCAGGTTTCGGCTGTTGTGGATCAGGGAGCACCTGGCAGCCCTCGTCCCTCATCAGCTCATCGTTCACCTGCCGTAGCCCACGTGACCATGAGCGACACCGCGAGAGTGACTTCCCAGTGAGGTTGTCGTGGTTCACGACGTAGATGTGATTGTGCAGATGACCGCCCGCGCTGTCGGTGTGAGTGACCACGAGGAAGTCCGCGCTGTTCATCCGCTTCGCGAGCTTCACGCCGAGATCGTGAACGCGCTGAACGTGCTCAGGGTTCTTCACGTCGAACTCCTCCGGTGAGAAGTTCTGCGTGTACGTGTACATCTCATTGCGACGACCAAACGCAGCAGAGACTTGCTCTGCACGCGCGACGATCGCCTCGGGCGATTCCATCGAGCACGTGAAGCGCGCAGCGCGCGTGGTGGCGTCCTTCGTGTGCTCCGCACGTCGAGCACCAGTGCCGAGCAACGCATACGTCACCGCTGCGCGTGCACTCGTCGTTGGCTGTACATTCACTGTGCTCATAGACTCACCTCATCTCTGAGCGCCGCACGCATGTCCGTGAGAACAGCGAGAACCTCCCGCAGAAGGTCCTCGTCAACCGCCGTCCCTGCACGCGCGACCTGATTAAGATTGACGCCAACGCGACGCAACTGCTCGACCGCCCTCGCAAGCTCGGGCGCGGGCCTCGGCACTGCTGCTTGTGCAACGAGTGCCCCCTCCTCGTGGCGACGACTGTCCAGCGCGTCGCGCAGCACAGCCCTCGCCCATGTGCTCGGCTTGACGCCCAGCACTGTCGCGCGCCGCTTAATGGCGTCGCGCTCCCCACGGGTGACGCGCACATCGAGATGTGCATCGAGCGTCACCCGCGCGTCTGCCTCCTGTGTTGTCTCCTTTGTCGCCGGGGCAGACGCATCACTTCCAACACCCGGTACCGTCAGGTCCGTTTGAGGTGTTGTAAGTGTGGTGCAGCAGGCGCGTTGTCGGACGATTCGCTACGCTCCTCGCCTCCAACCCGCCGCTGGCCCTCGTCCTCGGTCGCTACGCAACCTGCGGGCGAGGGGGAGGTCACCCCGTGCTGCACAGCAGCAGAGGGGGCGACCGAGGGACGCACGGAACGCACGCTCGCGCTCTGCTCCGTGCTGTTCGCACGAACAGAGACGCGAGGTGCAGTGCCCTGCGCGGTGATGCGTGTCGGTCGAATGACGCTCGACATCATGCATCACCTCCGCCGTCATGCGCAGCGTCACGCTGCTCCTTCCGACGAGCGCGCGAAGCCTTCGCACGCTCAGCACGTGCGACACGCTCCTGCTCGATGAGCGACGCAGCGTGGTCGCGGTACTGAGCGAACTGCTCGGGCTCATGTTCCTCGAACAGGCGAGCAACACGCACGAAGAGCTCCTGCTCCTCACGCGCCGCCTGCTTGCGCAACGCCTTGAGCTCAGCGGCGTGCTTCTCCTTGGTCTTCTTGATGAGATCATCGAGATTCGACACGGTTGTACTTCCTTTCATTGAGGTCGTGCCGGTGCCCACCCGGCGAGAGGGCTAGATTGTGGTGATCGGCTGAAGACGAACGAGGCCACGGCCACGAGGGTGGTTCTCAAAGAACAGGGGGTGTCCAGCGGACGTGTCTCCCCATTCGGTTCCAAGCGCGTACCCGTACTCTTTGGCAAGCGGTTCGTCGTCGAGTTCCGCACGGGACTTGCCTCCGGGGGAAAGAAGTGACGATCGGCGGCGCTGTACGCTATTTTGCCTTTCGTCATTCAAATCGGCACCTCTTGCAGTGATGCTCTCTCAGCAGTGAGTCAATGCAGTGATTCACGTGCGTGAAGCTGAGAGTGCATCAGTGTGCTGGGTCCGCGCCTTGAGACACGGCTAGGTCTGAGGGAAAGAAAAGGTCAAGCTTGACCTAAAAGAAGCTCCCGCTCCAAGACTCCATTCTTCCGGGCGCTTGCTTTTCTGCTCTTCGCTGAGATGTAAAGCAGACACGACATGAGGAGGAACGATGATGAAAGTCGCGATCAACGGATACGGCAATCTTGGACGAGGCGTAGAACGCGCAATCGCGAAAAACACAGATATGGAGCTCGTCGTCGTCTTCACGCGCCGCGACCCCTCCTCGATCACGACCCTCGGCGCTCCCGTCGCCCGCATCGAAGACGCAGCCGAATGGGTGGATCAAGTGGATGTATGTCTGAACTGCGGAGGCTCGGCAACCGACCTTGAAAATCAAGGACCGGAAACCGTGCAATTTTTCCACACGGTCGATTCCTTTGACACTCATGCAAAAATCCCGAACTATTTCGCTGCGGTCGATGCCGCCGCAAAAAAAGCCGGTCACCTCGCACTTATTTCAACCGGCTGGGATCCGGGACTTTTCTCGATGCTGCGTGTCCTTGCAGACGCAGTCCTCCCAGACGGACGCTCAACAACTTTCTGGGGGCCGGGAGTGTCCCAAGGACACTCAGACGCAATCCGCCGCATCGACGGAGTACTCGATGCGCGTCAATACACACTTCCCGTACCCGCAACCGTTGAAGCCGTAAAAGCCGGAACCGAGGTTGAACTGTCTCCCCGAACAATGCACACACGCGACTGCTACATCGTCGCAGCACAAGGCGCTGACCTGGAAAGGATCGCGAAGGAAGTCACCGAAATGCCTGACTACTTCGCCGACTACGACACAACAGTCCATTTCATTACGGCTGAAGAAATGGCGGAAAATCACGCAGGATTGCCGCACGGGGGCACAGTTGTGCGTAAAGGTATGACCTCTGAAGGGACGAGTCAGCGGATCGGATTCGAACTCGAACTCGACTCAAACCCTGAGTTCACAGGATCGGTTCTTGCTGCTATGGGCCGCGCGGTCACCCGCATGGCAGCTCGCGGAGAATCGGGTGCCCGCACGGTCTTTGATGTCACCCTTGCCGACCTGTCGCCGCATTCCGCTGAAGATCTGCGCGCACACTGGCTCTGAGCTTCCCCTCATAAGCTCTGCGCCCCGCCCTCGAACATCAGTAACGAGGTCGGGACGTGAGCCTTTCCGGCCGCAAGGAAAGAAAACCACAATCGAACACACAAAGAGCGATTCAGATCACAGAGAGAGCGATCGAGGTCGCGGCGATCAGGGCTGAGGAACCTCGTCTTCGAGACGCAGGCGCGGAACAGAAGCAAGCTGCGGATTCACCCCGACCTTGTCGGCATAGAAAGCGCGAATCACATCCATATCTGACTTCGGATCCCCGCTGAGCCGAATGGAAGGCCCCCAACCGAAAGTACGAGTTTTCGCATC
Organism: Pauljensenia sp.; assembly: GCA_029983625.1. GTDB lineage: Bacteria > Actinomycetota > Actinomycetes > Actinomycetales > Actinomycetaceae > Pauljensenia. The sequence goes on from JASBZF010000006.1 coordinate 21,047, forward strand.
CACGTAACCAAGTGCAAGAGGAAGATCCGCTTCCAGAGCTATTCGATAGAAACCGGACTTCCAATACTGCCTGGGTGAGCGTGTGCCTTTAGGAGTTAACACCACGGTGAAGTGCTCGGTCTGGCTTGCTTGAGCAACAATCTGTCCGACGAGCCCGTGCGCTGCAGAACGATCGATGGGGATTCCGCCAATCGCGCGGACGAAAGAGCCGAACAGGGGGACCTTCGTGACGGATTCTTTGACGAGGAAATGAAAAGGGCGTTCCAATGACCAAAAACACAAGGCCATGAATACGCTGTCCCAGTTTGAGGTGTGTGGAGCGCCGATGATCAGCGTCTTATCCTCCAAAGGCTCGTGGATGAAAGTCCACCGCGAAAACAGCATGTACGTGTTCGCAACGAAGCGGCGGATACGCATAAAACCGATTCAGAGCTCCCGTGCAGATGGCGATAACGAGGGTGCGAGCGTGATATTGAGGCAGAACATACTCGGCGCAAAATGCTCACAGGTCCAGCCTAGCGGCTCAGCGCGTGGCCGATGTCGCACGTCCCGCCCTCGGGCCAAACGATAGGAACGACTAGGATCAAGGATGCTCATAACGCCACAGGGGCGCGAGGAATCGAGGAATCACATGCCTGTACGCCAGGACCTGCGTAATGTCGCGATCGTCGCACATGTTGACCACGGCAAAACGACGCTCGTTGATGCGATGCTCTGGCAGTCTGGCGCTTTCTCGGATCGAGACACGGTGGAAAAAACCGGTGAGCGCGTCATGGATTCAGGCGATCTTGAACGCGAAAAAGGCATTACGATCCTCGCGAAGAACACCGCAATCCACTATCGAGGTCCAGCAGCACGCAAACTTGGCCTCACGGACGGCGTCACAATCAATGTGATCGACACACCCGGCCACGCAGATTTCGGTGGCGAGGTCGAGCGGGGGCTGTCCATGGTGGACGGCGTTGTTCTCATGGTGGATGCCTCAGAAGGCCCCCTTCCTCAGACGCGCTTTGTTTTGCGCAAAGCCCTGCAAGCCCAACTTCCCGTCGTTGTTGTCGTCAACAAAGTGGATCGGCCTGACTCTCGAATCGAAGAGGTGGTCTCTGAAACGACTGACCTTCTTCTCTCGCTGGGTGAAGACTTACTGAACGACGGTGTGGATGCCGATGTGGATTCTCTGCTCGACGTGCCGGTCGTGTATGCCTGCGCGAAAACAGGGGTCTCGTCTTTGACTAATCCCGGTAACGGTATTCAGCCGAGCGAAGACCTTGAACCGCTGTTTGAGACGATTCTGTCGCGCATCCCTGGCCCCTCCTACGAAGACGGTGTGCCACTCCAAGCGCATGTCACGAACCTTGACGCCTCGCCCTTCCTGGGACGCCTCGCCCTTTTGCGCATCCACAACGGAACCCTCACAAAAGGGGCACACGTCGGCCTGGCGCGTCATGATGGGACGATCACATCAGTGCGTATCACCGAACTTTTACGCACCGAAGGTCTTGAACGAGTCTCCACAGAATCCGCAGGACCGGGCGATATTGTTGCCGTTGCGGGGATCGAAGACATCATGATTGGCGAATCCCTCGTTGACCTTGAGGATCCGCGTCCTCTTCCGCTGATCACAGTTGACGACCCAGCGATTTCCATGACCATCGGTATCAATACTTCCCCGATGGCCGGTCGCGTGAAAGGCGCGAAAGTAACGGCGCGTCAAGTGAAGGATCGTCTGGACCGTGAACTCGTAGGAAACGTCTCCTTGAAGGTACTTCCAACCGAACGTCCAGATGCGTGGGAAGTGCAGGGACGTGGCGAGCTTGCGCTTGCGATCCTCGTGGAACAAATGCGCCGCGAAGGATTTGAACTCACTGTCGGCAAACCGCAGGTAGTGACGAAAGAAATTGACGGCGCGCGCTGCGAACCGATGGAACGCATGACAATCGATATTCCCGAAGAATACCTCGGGGCCGTGACGCAGCTGATGGCAGCGCGTAAGGGACGCATGGAAACAATGGCGAATCACGGTTCGGGCTGGATTCGTCTTGAGTTCATTGTGCCTGCACGTGGCCTCATCGGCTTCCGTACCCGTTTCCTCACCGAAACGCGCGGTACCGGCATAGCGTCCTCGATTGCCGACGGGTACGCCCCCTGGCAAGGAGTGATCGAGCAGCGTCTCACGGGTTCGCTTGTTGCTGACCGTGCCGGGCAGGCAACACCCTATGCGATGACGAATCTTCAAGAGCGTGGCTCTTTCATTGTCGAACCGGGTTCTGAAGTGTATGAAGGCCAAGTCGTTGGCGAAAACCCGCGTGGCGAGGATATGGACGTCAATATTTGCCGCGAGAAGAAACAGACGAATACGCGCTCGGCGACAGCAGATGTGTATGAGTCGTTGACGCCCTCGCGCAAACTCACTCTTGAAGAGTCGCTTGAATTCGCTGCCAATGACGAGTGTGTCGAGGTGACACCAGAAGCGATCCGCGTGCGTAAAGTCGTCCTCGATGCGCAAGAACGTTTCAAGATCGCCGCCCGTGAACGTCGCGCCCAAAAGCAGTAGAAACACAACATTTGTGCCTTTTCTGCGCAAGAAGTAACAGCGAGAGGGAAAGAACTCGACGCTGAAGGTGATACTTGCGACGAGAAGAGGAACGGGACTGGGCCTTCGGATCGACTAGGCTGGAAGCGTGGCCATTGAATTCCTCGAAGAGATCCAAGCATTGCGCACGACGATGGAGAACGTCCTCGCGGTTGTTCAACCGGAGCGTCTGCGCACCCAGATTGCCGACCTCGAGAAACAGGCGACCGCCCCAGACCTGTGGGACGATCCCGCGCACGCTCAGGAAGTCACTTCGGCTTTATCGCACCGGCAGTCAGAGCTTGATCGCGTGATCCGTATGGTTGAGCGGATCGATGACCTGGAAGCCATGATCGACATGGCCACTGAGAATCCCGACGAGGCCGCTGAGATTCTCACAGAAGCCGAGGGTGACCTCGTTTCCTTAAAATCCGATATTTCCGACCTCGAAATCCGCACGCTTCTTGACGGAGAATACGACGAACGTAATGCTGTGATTACGATTCGTTCAGGTGCAGGTGGTGTTGATGCCGCTGACTTCGCTGAGATCTTGCTGCGTATGTATCTGCGATGGGCAGAACGCCACGGCTACCCAACGAAAGTGATGGACACCTCTTACGCCGAAGAAGCGGGTTTGAAGTCCGCGACCTTCGAAGTTCAAGCACCCTACGCTTACGGCACCTTATCCGTGGAGGCAGGTACGCACCGTCTCGTTCGCATTAGCCCCTTTGATAACCAGGGGCGTCGTCAAACTTCCTTCGCAGCGGTTGAGGTAATTCCGCTCATTGAATCAACCGACCATATTGAAATTCCTGAATCTGAATTGAAGATTGACGTTTTCCGTTCTTCGGGACCGGGTGGCCAGTCAGTGAACACGACGGATTCAGCTGTTCGGATGACACACATCCCGACCGGCATCGTCGTGTCCATGCAGGATGAGAAATCACAGATCCAGAACCGTGCGGCGGCTCTTCGCGTCCTACAGTCACGCCTCCTTGTCTTACGTCATGAAGAAGAGCAGGCGAAGAAAAAAGAACTCGCAGGGGATGTGAAGGCATCCTGGGGTGATCAGATGCGTTCCTACGTCTTGCAGCCCTACACGATGGTGAAAGATCTGCGCACGCAGTTCGAGTCCGGTAACCCGCAGTCTGTTTTTGACGGAGACATTGACGGTTTCATTAACGCAGGAATCCGTTGGCGTAAGAATCAGCAGAACGAGGCTCAGGGATCCTGAAGGGGCCACTGAGCTTGCGTGGAACCCGACGGGTTGCTGCCCTTCTTCGCATGTCTTTTTGTGTCGGTGAGATTGATTGTGAGTCTCAACGGCTTACACTCTGGCCGCGTGTCGCCGAAGAGGGCGGGAATATGCGCGCCTAGTCTGATGAAGACTACTACCCTGAACTGGATGGTCCAATGATTCGATTCGACGATGTCACTATGGTGTATACGCCGGGCGCCAAACCTGCGCTCGATCACGTGTCGCTCGAAGTTGAACGAGGAGAGTTTGTTTTCCTTGTGGGTAAATCGGGTTCGGGGAAATCAACTTTTCTGCAGCTTGTGATGCGTGAGTTGAAAACAACTTCGGGACATGTGTGGGTTCTCGGGCAAGATGTTGCACGTTTATCGAATTGGGCGGTGCCGAAGTTACGCAGGCAGATCGGAACGGTATTCCAGGACTTCCGGCTCCTCCCATCGAAAACGGTTTACGAGAATGTGGCGCTCGCGATGCAGGTGATCGGCAAGCCGAAACATGCGATTCGCTCAGCGGTTCCTGAAGCGCTCGAACTCGTTGATCTTGCCGGTAAGGAAAAACGTCTTCCTCATGAATTATCCGGTGGTGAGGAGCAGCGCGTAGCGATTGCGCGTGCAATGGTGAATCGGCCTGAACTTCTGCTTGCTGACGAGCCGACGGGTAACCTCGACCCGGATACTTCCCTGGGTATCATGCGCCTTCTTGACCGTATTAACCGGAGTGGCACAACGGTTGTGATGGCAACGCATGATGCCGATATTGTGAATCAGATGCGCAAGCGTGTTATTGAACTTCACGGCGGTCAGATCGTGCGCGATCAATCGCGTGGTGTCTACGGATCGGCAAGGTGATTCGATGAAGCTCCGTTTCATTTTTTCCGAGGTCGGTAAAGGTCTGTCCCGCAATCGGGCAATGTCCGTGGCCGTTGTGCTCGTCACCTTCGTTTCCCTCCTTTTTGTGGGGGTGGCCGGTCTGTCCCAAATGCAGGTCGTGCGCATGAAATCCCAGTGGTACGACAAAATCGAAGTGTCGATTTACATGTGTGCCATTGATGATGGAGCGCCCTCGTGCAATGGTGAAGAAGCGAATGCTCAGCAAATCGCAGCCGTGAGGGACAAACTGAACTCACCGGCGATGACGACCTACGTGAAGAATGTCTACGAGGAATCGAAAGAAGAGGCGTACGCGAACTTTCAAAAACTCTACGGTGATTCGACCATTGGCCAATGGACCAGCGCTGACATGATGCAGGTCTCCTTCAGGGTGAAACTCGTTGATCCTGAGCAGTACTCGATTATTAAAGAAGAGTTTTCCGGTGTGCCGGGAGTCTCGGAAGTGAAAGATCAGCGTGAGATCATTGAGCCACTGTTCCGTGTCATCGACGCCGCCAGAATGCTCGCCCTCGGCCTCGGCGCGGTAATGATCGTTGCCGCGATCCTCCTGATTTCCACGACGATCCGCCTGTCCGCTATGAGTCGCGAGCAAGAAACACAGATTATGCGCTACGTTGGTGCATCCAACCTGTTCATTCAAGCTCCTTTCATGATCGAGGGCGCGCTTGCCGCCGTTACTGGAGCGTTACTGTCGGTTGCTGCGTTGTTTGCGGGTGTTCACTTCCTCGTTCAGGGCTGGCTTGCTCCGGCATTCAAATGGACGAGCTTCGTTGGTCTTGCTGAAGTGGGGATCATGACGCCGATCCTTATCTTCGCTGCTGTCCTTCTCGCCCTCGTCGCTTCCGCCTGGTCGCTTGCTAAGTACACGAAGGTCTGATGAACGTGCCTTCTCGTCTGCACGCTCAATTCCTCAGGAGCCGCGCCTTAGCTGTGGGGGCCGTGCTCTCTTTTGCTGTGCTGTTGGTGACGATCCCTTCGTCTGCGGCAGATGACCGGGATGATATTGAACGCCAGCGTGATGCTGCCGCAGATCAGGTCGATCAGCTTTCAGAGGACCTCGAAGGGATCAATTCTGAACTTGCTGCGATCTATGTGGAGTTACACGCGGCAAACGAACGTATTCCCGAGGCCGAGAAACAGCTGGAAGACGCGCAGAAACGACGTGATACGGCCAATCGTGAACACGAAGTTGCCGTCGGTCAGCTCAATGCGGCTGAAGCGGAAAAAGATCGACTTGCCGAATCTTCACGAGCTGCCCATGTGAAAGAAGAACTCGCTCACGAGGCGATCGGTCAGCTCGCACGTCAGATGTATCGGAATGGAACAGAATCCCCGGTGCTTGTCGCATTTACTAAGGCGGGCACGGAAAATATTGCTCAGCGTGCGGCAGCTGCCGATGCGATGGCGCGTTCCCAATCGCAAGCGATCGCAGCCGCGATTGATGTGCGGGCCCGTCAACGCACCCAAGAAAGCAGACAGTCCTCAATTACGGAACGCATTAGTGTGCTTGAAAAAACGGCAGCCGATGCGCTTGTGGCCGCGCAGAAGGCCGAGCAGGATGCTCAAAGAGGACTAGACGCTTTAGAGAAAGCCAAAAGTGAAGCGGAAATCAAACAGGCCGCCTGGGATGCGCGCAAAGCTGAGGCGGCGGATCAATTAAGGAAAGCGCAAGACGACCACAAGGCGCTCAATGATCGTCTTGCGGCAATTGATGCTGAGATTGCTGCGGCTGCGGCGAATGCTGCGGGCCAGCCTTCGGCAAGTGGTCTGACTTTCCCTTTGCGTATTCCAATGATCATGACCTCCCCCTACGGTATGCGTCTTCATCCCGTTGTGGGGATCTGGGTTCTCCATGACGGTACGGACTTTGCAGCCTCGTGCGGCACCCCGGTGTACTCGTCGGCACCCGGACAGGTGAGTGCTGTTGCATGGGATGAGGGTGCTGGCAACTTTGTCTCTATCAATCACGGTGTGATTGGTGGAGTGCAAGTGTCCACCACATATATGCATCTGCAATCGCAAGGATCGGTTTTTGTGGGGCAAACTGTTGATACGAATACGCTGATCGGTTACGTCGGTACGAGTGGATATTCAACGGGATGTCACCTGCATTTCACCGTGCGTGTGAACGGGGGGACTGTTGATCCGATGGGCTACCTATGAGCGCACACGCTAGTATTGTCCTTCTCATGCGCGGGCATTCGCCCTCGAAAATCTGAAAAGAGAGGAGAGGAAGTACACCGTGCCTAAGGAATGGAAGAAATCTAAACCGACTGAAGGTGAGCGGCGCAAAGCGGAATCCGATGCGAAAAAGACAATTGCGCGTAACAAGAAAGCTCGTCACGACTATCTCATTGAGGACATCTGGGAAGCTGGTTTGGTTCTTACGGGAACCGAGGTGAAGGCACTGCGGATGGGACGTGCCTCACTGATTGATTCTTGGGTCGAGGCGAAAAATGGGGAGGCGTGGCTCTATGGTGCGAATATCCCGATGTACGCTCAGGGGTCTTGGACGAATCACGTGCCAACTCGTAAACGTAAGCTTTTACTTCATCGGGCGGAAATTTTAAAGATCGAACAGAAGGTCCAAGCTAAGGGATATACGGTTGTCCCGCTTGAGCTTTACTTTATCGGGGGGCGCGCAAAAGTTGAGATCGCTTTGGCGAAGGGGAAACAGGAATTCGACAAACGTCATGCGCTTCGTGAAAAGCAAGATAAACGTGAAGCTGAACGTGCGATGAGCCGCTACCTGAAACGCCCTCAGCGTTGAAAAATCTTCTGCGAGAAGATGGCCGATGCGTACCCCGCGCGGGAGCTTTACTTATTTGTGCTGTTTCCTGAGTATGCGTGCTTTCTTCTTGCGTGTGAAGCCTTTGAAAGGCTACGCTGGTACGTCCGAGCAGCTTTGGCTGATCGGAAGAGTTGATGATGAACTCAATAGGGGATGATCGGTTTCGACGGCGGTCGTCGATCGAGGGGAAGCGGGCCGAGGACGCGCGCTCAACTCGCAAACGCTGCGTGCAAACCAATAGGTGCCGAACAGAACCGCACCGACTACGTTCTCGCCGCCTGATTGCCGCGTGAACCTTTAGTCCGTCAGCCTGGGTGGTGCCCTCAGCCCAGTGTCTGGCGTCGTTCAGAGGGCCACTGGATGCGGACCATGTCGGTGGGTTCGCGTCAACATTTCATCGACTGAGCCTATCCAACAGCAGGCCTGCATGATCTTGGGGGCTGAGAAATACTGAGCAGGATGCGCCCGGAGAATACCTCGGGGTCGGCCGTCGGACGGGGGTTCGATTCCCCCCATCTCCACAACTTACTGCTCGGATTGGATACAAAATAGCGAGTGTCTGGCGCTCGCGGCTTAGCAGGTTCAAAATAGGTGGTAGGGGTTCAGCTATTAATTGGCTGCTTGGAGCAAAACAAACAGGTTCCTATCAAAGGGTCACCATCTTTTCGAGGTAGATGCTTCCAACCGATTCCTGCCCAGAATTCGTCGGGACGGCTGAAGGAACAAGAAAAACGTCAACCAAACCTTCAGCAGTCCCAAACATAAGCCTTGCAACTCGCGGTTGCGCTAAGTTCAAGGTGCGCTTGGTGGTATGCAACCGCAATAACTGTCAGAATTTGATTGTCCGGACAGAAAAAGTCGCCACCACGAAGGAGGAACGCACATGATACTCGCCGATAAGATCATCGAGCTACGAAAGAAAAATAACTGGTCACAGGAAGAACTGGCTGCAAAGCTGGGGGTTAGCAGGCAAGCCGTATCAAAATGGGAAAGCGTGCAGAGCATTCCTGATCTGGAGCGCATCCTGAAGATGAGTACGCTATTTGGTGTCAGCACGGATACACTCATCAAAGATGAAATTGAACTCTCTTCAGCCCCTGTCTATGACACGGAGGACGCAGAACACCCCTTGCGCGTCTTAAGCATGGAAGAAGCTAATGCCTATCTTGCGCTCAAAGAAAAAGGCACCCGCCCCATCGCCTTCGGCGTGATGCTCTGCGTTATGGCCATCATCCCTATTTTGTTGGCTGACGATTTTGTAAACGCAGCCGTTGCAGAGCCGATTGGGGTGATCCTTGCCTTTCTCATTGTTCTCGGTGCGGTGGCTTTGTTTCTTGTAAACGGCTTACCCTTGAATGCCTGGAAGTGGATAGAAAAAGAACCCTTTGAGATGGCTTATGGCGTCTCTGGCATGGTGCGTGAAAGACAGAACGCCCTGCAACCCAGATGGATGGCCCATATTGTTATTGGGGTCTGCCTTTGTATTTTGACGCTCATCTGCTTCATTGCCTCTGATCTGTCTGGGAATTTGATCAACTTGCCGGAATCGTATTTTACGGCCTTTGGCTTCGGAATCGCTGCCATCGCCGTCTATCTCTTTGTGAGCGTCGGCATCCCTTACGGTGCCTACAAACGGCTTCTTCAGGAAGGCGACTTCAGTCCAAAGGAAAAAGCCATCGATCGTAAGATGGGCCCAATCATGGGCGTCTACTGGCTGGTGACGACAGCCATTTTCCTCGGATACAGTTTAATTACGATGGACTGGGGACGTAGCTGGATCATCTGGCCAGTTGCCGCTGTTCTGTGCGGCGTGTTAGCCATTGTGCTGACGATGGTGTATGGGAACAAGGATAAAAAAATAAGGGAGACAAAATGAGACACTCCGCTTTTCCAAGATTCAAAAAACTGCTAATCGTTTGTTTAATCATCATTGTCCTTTTAGCTGGCGTTGTTTTCGCCATACGCCTCTATAATCAAAACAAGTACCAATCCGCCTATTCCCTGGCTTCGCCAACTTATTACAAAAGCCCTTCTGATTTGAGCCTGTATCCGACAGAACTGGAAGGTGTCACTGTAACGCATGTTGATCAAAAAGCGGCACAGGGCTTTCACTTTGTTCCAAAGGAATTAAAACACAAGGGCGTCATCGTTGTCTTTGGCGGATCGGAAGGAACACCAGGCTACGATCAGGCAAAGATCTTCGCGCAAAATGGATACGAAGTCTTTTCCATGTTCATGTTTGATGTTTGGCCAGCCCAATCAGCCAAAGACCCTCACAGAGATTCCGTTGGAACAGTTTGAAGACATCTTATCTGTAATAAATACAGAAGCTGTATCGGAGACACCTATTACTGTTTTTGGAGCCTCCAAGGGTGCGGAATATGCACTGAATCTGGCTGCGAAGTATTCGGAGATTGATCACCTGATTTTGGTATCGCCATCCGCTTACACGTTTGCCGGATTGGACTTCAGCCAATACGCCTCTTCGTGGACATGGAATGGCAATGAGCTGCCTTACATTGACTTGAAGAGATCGTCTCTGCCGATTTTTCTCTCGGATATGGTAGTTCCTCAAGTAATCAACTCGCCTGTTCGGTATAAAGCCATTTACACCTCGGCAATCAACACTGACCAGAACAAAGAAGATAAACACATTCCGGTCAAAGAGACGACTGCGCAAATTTTGCTTATTGCCGGCCAAGAGGATCAGATGTGGGACAGCCCATCCATGGCCGCGCTCATTCAGAAAGAACGCCCAGAGAACACAACACTTCAGATCTATGAAGATGCTGGGCATGTCTTTATAGGCAATGGCGTTATGACATCTGGAAATATGCTTCTCCGCGTAGGCGGTACAGAAGAAGGGAACAAAAAGGCACAGGAAGAAAGCAATCAGCTTATGTTGAAAAAGCTGAGTGAGTGGCATCACTAATGTTGCCCAAGCCCTGACAATGCGCCCAAGGCGCGGTAAAATCGGAAAAACAACTCAACACCTCGCTTAACGCTGACGCGCAAAGAACACTTTTGTAGTGGAGTGGCCTGATAATTAGACCACTTGGTTTAAGTGTTAACCGTGTGTTGTTGTTTCCATTGTTCCGCGTATTGCCGTGGGCTGAGGTAGCCTAGGGACGAGTGCGGATGAAAGTTATTGTAGCGCCGTGACCATTGATCCACGAGCAGCTGGGCGTGTGCAAGATTCTCGATGCAGTTGTCATTCAATGGTTCGTCTCTCATCCGGTTGTGGAACGATTCCACGAAACCGTTGTGCCAGGGCTCGCCCGGCGGGATAAACGCTTGAATCGTCTCATCCTCCCTTGCCCATTGCTCCAAAGCATCAGCGATGAATTCCGGCCACCTTGGGTGCCCTCGACGACAAAATCGAATCGAATTGCCAGATTTCTATTAAGCTTGAGCAGCTTCTTTTTGCGCTCTTTGACAAGAGCTTTGATATCTTGCCGAAGGATGAAGGCGTTGCGATTTCTGAACTGATAAATATCAACCTTCATAGAACGCTTGCAAAAGCTGAGCTAGCTCTTAAGATTCCGATGGCTAGCTTAATCGAGGGTGTTGGATCGATTTATTCTTGGGAATACGATCCAGAATCGGAGAGTGGAGCAACCTTTGCGCGGCAGGGGCAACAATTTCGCGGCACGGCTTTCTCTGTGCGAAGTTTGCTCCAAAATTCTCAGACCGTGAATCGAGCCGTGATGCGCTCGCTGTCGTAGCGGCTAAATACAGCGCTCCTAGCGCAATGGCGCAACCACTGTTTTGGCTTGATATCAAGCGAAAAAGCCTACTCTCTCCATTGTCGTCACGCCCGCCGCTTTGTATCATCTTCGGCAGCTAGATAACCACAGCGCGAAGTGGCGAACTCCGTTTCTATGAACGGAGGTTGGTACTCGTGTTCCAGCTCGCGTGAGCGAGTGACGCTGAAGGCGTCGTCCAATCGGACGGCGCCTTTTTGCGTATCCCCCCTCCCAGTTCTCGCGCCGATCAGCTCCACGCCTTCCGTCACGCCTCCTGCCCCCTGGTGAACGGGGTACTCCCTGTTCGCCAGTGTGTGACCCATCTGCTTTTGCGGGGAATGACATTGCATCTCTTTTAAGTTCACCACTAATGAGGTATAATCTAAGAAGTGAATCACCAACATACGGGGTGAATATGGCACTTATTGGATATGCCTGCGTGAGTACGGTAAATCAGAATCTCGACCGTCAGATTGAGGCGATTGGTAAGGTTGACAAGCTCTTTATCGACAAGGCTTCGGGGAAGGACACTCATCGTCCGCAACTCGATGCCTTGCGCGCGTATGTACGTGAAGGATCGAATGATGTTGTTCGGGTCAAGAGCGTGGACAGGCTCGCCCGCTCGACACTTGACCTGCTTGATCTGCTTGAAGAGTTCGATTCCAAGGGTGTGAAGGTCGATTTTGTCGATGCTCCTGCCCTATCTACGTCCACACCGTCCGGCAAGTTCACCCTGACGGTTCTGGCAGCAGTAGCGGAGTTCGAGCGTGAGCTCATCCGTGAGCGTCAGAGGGAGGGCATCGCTCTAGCCAAGGCCAAGGGCAAGTACCGTCGTGGCCCCAAGTTGTCGGCTGACCAGATCGACGAGGCGCGGCAGCTGGTGGACGAGGGAGTGCCCAAGACTCGTGTGGCCGACAGGCTCGGCGTGTCCCGGTGGACGCTCAACGACGCCCTAGCAGGTCGTGGGGTGTATGCCAACGGCTGATTTGAGAATGGTTGCGTAAGTGTCTTCGGCGGGGTACTCACCGGATTGGTGGTCCATGCCGTAGCGTTAACGATGGGTATCGGTCTTCTTGCATCGTGCCCTACCGATTGCACGATGAGGGAGGATGAACTTGCAGGGGTACGCGACCGAGCCTATTTCTGAACGTGATAAGCGTTACATAAGGATTTTACTTGATCCACTAGATCGTTGTGCAGAATATCTGCCGAAGATGGGCACATCGGGAGAAGTAGACCTGCAAGCCTTCGCATCTCTCTATGGTGCAGACCCGCTTTATCACTGGATGGGTCTTGACTCACCGTTGATGTTTGCTGCCCACAAGGCAGCCGGTGGAATGACATCCATTTATCGTCAACTCGGGATTGGGACTGAGCGTCTATTTCGGGCAGTTTTACGCGATCAACTTGGGCTAGGTGAACAGCAAGTTGTATGGTCGTACGAGGTTGTAACAGACGCATCCTCCGAGGTTTCCGGCAGCAAGGCGCGTACTCGTACCTTATCTTTGGACGGGCGTGTGCAGCTCGATGAGGTTGGTAATCAGATCTCACGAGACAAAGTAGCAGACTGGATTGAGCAGCAATGTTCAAGGCTGGACATAACTGCTCAATTGAAAGGTGCGGTCTTCGAGGTCCGTCAGGGTTATAAATCTGCGGATAGCAAGCGGCAAAATGCCGACTTATCGAATGCTGCTCAGGCACTCGGGCATGGCTTTCTACCTGTTCTGGTCATCATGTCCACGCAAATTAATGAAGTTGTACATGCGCGGTACACCACTGGCAACTGGTCTGTTTTGATGGGCGAGGTGGGAACCAATGATCCTTCGCGCAGTACTTTTGATTTCGTAGATCAGGTTCTTGGCTACGATCTTGTCGACTTCTTTGAAAGGAACAAAAAAGTCCTACGCGCAGGTACGGAACGTATCTTGACGAAACTTTTGGAGGCTAAGTAATGGCGCACGTTGATCGTGCTTCTCTAGCTCGAAACGAGCACCTTACATTCCGAGCAAACACTGGAGTCGGACGACATGGCTGGTTACGACTAACACCTGCATACGGTGTACGTCTTGTTCGAGATAAGTTGGCAACTCTTGATAAAGGTGCAGTGGTGACTGACCCCTTTTCGGGGACGGGAACTACGGCCCTTGGGGCTGCGGAGCTTGGTCTTTACGGTCAAAGCATTGACGTGAATCCATTTCTCGTCTGGCTGGGTAATGCCAAGGTCGCACGATACGAAAATGCAGTACTGCTCGATACTCTGGCAGCCTCGGCAGAAATTGTGAGTCAACATCTAAGAGCCAATCTTGATGCCGACCTTTGGGCGCCAAATATATTCAAAATTGAGAAATGGTGGTCACCGGGCGCGCTACATGCTTTGAAGGTATTAAGGGCTGAAATTGACCAGTTTTCCGGTCAGATGAAGACACTTATGGAACTAGCTCTATGCCGTACGCTGATTTCGTCTTCGAATGCAGCTTTTAATCATCAGAGCATGTCGTTTAAGAGTGCAGAGGGAACACTTCCGTTATTTGAGGAGGATGATTACTCCCTCGTTCTCAAACTTTGGATTGAATCTCTCGATACTATTGTGGACTCTGCACGTTATTCCTTACAGGGAAAGGCTTCCGTATATCTTGGAGATGCTCGCGAGTTTGGAGAAGTTCTAGAACCCGCAGACTACGTCCTCACTTCGCCGCCGTACGTCAATAGGATGTCATACATTCGAGAACTGCGCCCGTACATGTATTGGATGCGTTATCTCGACGTTGCGAGTGATGCCGGTGAGTTGGATTGGCAGGCAATTGGGGGTACTTGGGGTACTGCTACGAGTAAGTTAAATTCGTGGGAACCGGACGTCGAAACTCCTGTGGATGAGGCCCTTCGAGTCGTGTACAGTCAGATTAGCGAAGATGGTGGAAAGAACGGTCCCTTGCTTGCGACGTACGTCCGTAAGTATCACCATGACATGTGGAAGCACTTTATGTCTTTGGCCTTACACGTGAAGCCAGGAGGCACTGTTTCGTACATCATAGGCAATTCGACTTTCTATAAGCATGAAGTGCCAGCCCACGAGTGGTATGCCCAGATGCTGAGCGCTCTCGGGTATGAGAACGTGAAAGTTGCAGTGATTCGCAAGCGCAATAGCAACAAAGCGCTGTTTGAGTATGACGTATCTGCTACTGCGCCGTTGAACTGATTCCCCACAAGGTTGCCACACTACCCGAAGGACTGCCAGATACTCTTCCGGGACTGTAGCTCTGAAGAAGAGCAACAAGTAGGCACGAGATTTTTCATCGGAAGTCGGAGCCGGAGGACTGTCTCTCAAATTCGGTGTCAAAAAATGGACATAGACCACTGTTTGCATTGATTTACGTGCGCATACGCTGTGTCCAGTTTTAATTTTCGTGAAAAAAGTGGACACGCTCTTTTGGGTGCTACCCAGTTGACCCAGCATGAAAATATTGCTATGTTGACTCTGAAACCTTATGTTGCACCTCGGCAACTGAAAGATAGGGGCGTGCGAAAGCTGGCACGGTAAAGACGAGCGCCTGTCGGAGAACCGCCACTCCGTTAAGAGATGTGAACTTGGCTGGATGACTTTCTGCGTCCCAAGACGCCACGGTGGAGGAAGCTCAGCACACGATGACTACGTGTGACTGGAGCCGCTATGTCCACCACCACTTTCCTTTCCTCTGAAACCCCTACTGACTTCGGCGTACCTGTTGCCGAACGGCTGTATAGCCTTAAGGAACTCACCGCCCTCGGCTATGGCGCAGAGCCGACCCTGCGCAAGTACATTCGTGAGGGGCGTGTGCCCGTTATTCGTTTTGGCCGCACTATCAAAGTTCGGGCGTCTGATCTCCAGCTCTTCGAGGCCCCGCCGAAAGTGACCGAATCGGAGGCTGACCAGCATATTCGGGGTTAAAGGACAGAATGTGTTGCTCTGGAATGAACCCCTGTGGTTGGACAGTTCTGATGTGAAAGGACTGTGATGAGTCGTAAGACTAAGGATCGGCGTTTGAAGGTTTTGCGTTTGTGTGCCAAGGGGGTTTCTATTAGTGATTGTGCGCGTTTGGCCGGTGTTGCGTATGAGACTGCGCGTCGTTATTGTCGGGAAGCTGATCTGCGCGGTATCGAGCAGACCCGTAAAGCCCCATCGTTTCGTACCTGGCCCATAGAATTGAAAACAGAAGTTGGATCGCGCTGGCTTGATGGTGAAAACGCGTCGGACTTGGTTCGCGAGTTTCAGTTGCCGTCAGCTTCGTATCCAGCATTGTTTGGGCGATGGTTGGAGCGTCAACAAATGATTGATCATCGGTAAAGCGCAAGAGCAGCAGGACAACGAGTTGTTCGTGCTCAAAAAGCCGGGATGGGCATTAACGAGTGGGGTAAGTGGCTGGCTGAAGTTCGCCAACACATCGAGGCCGCCAAAGGGCAAGCCGCCACTGATCAGGCCCGAGCAGATCTTGACGCGCTGCATGTGGAGATCTTGGAAAAATCTTGCGCTTTGAGGGAGGAGAATGACACGTGGCAGGCGTTCTTGATCCGCTTGGTCACAACCCTCAAAGCACACCACCCAGTATCAAGACTGTGCAAGATTATTGGACTCGCCCGTTCAACGTATTACTGGACAGTAAACACTACGGATCGGACAGATGCTGACCTCGAACTGGTCAAGGAAGCATACGCGTATGCTCATGGAAGGTATGGGTATCGGCGCATTACTGACCTGATACGCCTAGGTTTTGCTGATCATAAAGGACGGCGAATGAACCACAAAAAGGTTGCGCGTCTTATGCGCCTAGCCGGGGTGCAAGGAGCCCAGCCCAAGCGTAAACGGTATAAGTCCTTCGCTGGAACACTAGCTCATATTCCCAACCGTCTACAGCGCCGCTTCCACGCGTCACAACCTGGTAGGCGTCTTGTTACAGACATTACCCAAATCAAATGGGGTGACACCTGGTATTACCTCTCCCCATTAACCGACCTGTTCAACAACGAAGTAGTGGCCTGGCGTTTGAGCACATCTGCAGATTCAGCGCTTGTGACAGGAATGGTGCGCG
>JASBZF010000007.1 GCA_029983625.1 Pauljensenia sp.
GTTTCGGGCAGCCCCCAGCTTTTCTCACATCAGTGTTCCCTCAGTCCCGTGACGCAAGATCCCGTAAGACGTAGTGAAGGATTCCGCCGTTGCGGTAGTAGTCAGCTTCTCCGGGAGTATCGATGCGTAAAAGCGCATCAAAAACGACAGCGCTTTCGTCCTCGCGCCTGGCCGTCACCGTCAAAGTTTTCGGCGTGACACCCTCATTCAGTTGCGTGATGCCCTCAATGTCGAAAATTTCATCACCTGTCAGACCGAGCGAATCACGGGTTTCCCCCTGAGGGAACTGGAGGGGAAGAACACCCATGCCGATGAGATTGGAACGGTGAATACGTTCAAAGGACTCGGCGATGACGGCCTTCACACCGAGCAGTGAAGTCCCTTTCGCAGCCCAGTCTCTCGAAGAGCCAGAACCATACTCCTTACCCCCCAGGACAACGAGCGCGGTCCCCGCTTCAAGGTAGTCAACGCTGGCATCGTAGACCGTGGACACGGGAACACCCTCGCGAGCGAAGTTCTTTGTGAAACCGCCCTCGACACCGGGAAGCATTTCGTTACGGATACGAATATTGGCGAAAGTACCGCGAATCATGACTTCATGATTGCCGCGACGCGAACCATAAGAGTTGAAATCTTTACGTTCAACCCCGTGCGCCATCAAGTACTGTCCCGCCGGTGTCTGAGGCGTAAAAGCACCCGCTGGAGAAATATGGTCGGTTGTTACCGAATCCCCCAGTTTGAGCAGGACGCGCGCACCTCGGATATCCCTCAGGGGTGAAGGTTCGCGGCGCATTCCTTCAAAATAGGGAGGTTTACGCACATAGGTTGACTCCTCATCCCACGCGAAAGTATCGCCCTGAGGGGTGGGAAGTGTACGCCAACGTTCATCTCCAGAAAACACATCCGCATAGTCATTTTCAAACATCGCAGAATCGATAGAAGCATCGATCGTTGCTTGGACCTCTTGCGGGGTCGGCCAAATATCGCGGAGATAAACTTCGCTTCCATCTGCCGGGTCAATTCCTAGGGGTTCGTTTTCGAAATCGAAATTCATCGTTCCGGCAATCGCGTAGGCGATGACAAGCGGTGGTGACGCAAGATAGTTCATCTTGACATCGGGATTAATACGCCCCTCAAAATTGCGATTACCCGATAGAACAGAAACGAGGGCGAGGTCGTGATCGTGAACCGCCGTAGAAATTTCAAGCGGAAGCGGACCGGAATTGCCGATACACGTCGCACAGCCATAACCGACAAGGTGGAATCCCAAAGCATTGAGGTCATCCCACAGACCAGCTTTCTGATAGTAGTCGGTGACCACTTTCGATCCGGGAGCGAGGGAAGTTTTCACCCAGGGCTTTACACTCAGGCCACGGGCGACAGCATGACGGGCAAGTAAACCCGCAGCCATCATCACCGAAGGATTAGACGTGTTCGTACAGGAGGTGATGGAGGCAATCGCAATATCCCCGTGATTCAGTTGAGTGACCTCGCCATTTGCAAGCGTGATGTGTACGTCTTCACGTTCAACCTCAGGCGTGTAATTCCCAATGACGTGATGAAAAGCCGACTTTGCATCCGCAAGTTCAATGCGATCCTGTGGACGTTTAGGACCAGCAATCGAAGGAACAACCGTTGACAAATCAAGTTCAAGGTATTCGGAGTAGGTGACTTCGCGTGACGCATCATGCCAAAGGCCCTGAGCTTTCGCATAGGCTTCAACCAGTGCGATTCGTTCTGGAGAGCGTCCGGTGAGTCGCAAATAGTCAAGGGTGACATCGTCAATGGGGAAAATCGCTGCTGTCGATCCGAACTCGGGCGACATGTTACCGATCGTCGCGCGATTAGCGAGAGGAACCGCAGCGACACCCTCACCATAGAACTCGACAAACTTACCGACCACACCGTGCTCGCGGAGCATCTGCGTGATGGTGAGGACCACGTCCGTTGCGGTTGCACCCGCAGGGATTGCCCCGGTGAGTTTGAAGCCGAGGACTCGGGGAATGAGCATAGAGACGGGTTGACCGAGCATTGCGGCTTCGGCTTCAATACCGCCCACTCCCCACCCCAGAACACCGAGACCGTTCACCATTGTGGTGTGTGAATCCGTACCCACACAGGTGTCCGGGTAGGCGGTCACTGATCCGTCTGCTTCTTTTCGTGTAAAGACCGTCCGAGCAAGATGTTCAATGTTGACCTGATGCACAATTCCGGTCGAGGGCGGCACGACTGTGAAATTATCGAAAGCTCCTTGTCCCCAACGCAAAAACTGGTAGCGCTCACCATTGCGTTCGTATTCACGCGCAATATTCGCTTCAAAAGCCTCAGGGCTGCCTGCGACATCAATCTGGACGGAATGATCGATCACCATTTCTGCTGGCGCCAAAGGGTTAATACGTGAAGGATCACCTCCGAGTTCGGCAACAGCTTCACGCATCGTTGCGAGATCAACAATGCAGGGCACGCCGGTAAAGTCCTGCATGATGACGCGGGCAGGAGTGAATTGAATCTCGGTATTCGGTTCAGATGTTGGATCCCAATTCGCAAGGGCTTCAACATGGTCTCGCGTGATGTTGATTCCATCTTCGGTGCGTAAGAGGTTTTCCGCAAGAACTTTCAGCGAGTAAGGAAGTGTGTCGATGCCTTCTAAGGCATCGAGCCTGTAGTAGGTGTACTTGCGTTCGCCCACCGTTAGTTCGGCGCGTGCGCCGAAAGTGTCGATGCTCGTCATGTGCCCTCCTGTGGGATGCGAAACCTCGCCTCAGATTTATCTCGACATCAAGATTACTGCTTTGAGCGTACCCACACATGCAAATGGACACTCGCCACGACACTCACCGACTAGCGGCGCACATCCGCACGTCCCCACCGGGCACTGTCATCTCACCCGAAGCAGACCCGCGACCGTTTCCACATGATGCGTGTGCGGGAAAAGATCCCACGCTTCAAAAGAACGCACCTCATAACCGGCAGCCACTAAGTCACGCAGGTCTCTGGCACCAGCTGCAGGATCGCATGACACCAAGACAATGCGTTGCGCTCCCAGACGGCCAATCGATGCACACACCTCGCGCCCAGCCCCAGACCTGGGAGGATCGAGAAGGACAAGATCTGCAGAATCTTCCAGCTCATCTGAAAGATCAGACACATGGGTAGGATCCACATGCCCCACGTAGGCATCCACCCAGCCATAAGCTTCCAGGTTCTCCCCCGCGTCCTGCACGGCACCCTCATCGCCCTCGAGAGTGACAAGACGTCCTTTCGGGCCAATCGCCTCAGCGATAGGCACGGAGAATAAACCCGCACCCGCATACAATTCGATGACGCGCTCCCCCTCGCAAAGCTGAGCGGCCCGCATCACCGCATTCGCAAGCACCGTCGCGCCGTTGATATGCGTCTGCCAGAAACCCTTCGGCCTCACTGCATACACGTATTCGCTGCCCCAGACGTTCACCGTCCACTGGAGCTTCCTGGTCTGAAGCTGTTCACCAAGTGAGTTGAATGCGGCGCGCGCAGTGACAAGGACCGCTGACTGCCCACCGGGTGCGACCATACGCACTCGATCACCGGGGGTGAAAAGATCCGACCAGGCTGTCGTCTCACCCCACACCCCAAGTTCTTCAATCGCCTCAGCTGCAAGCGGCATCGAATCAAGAGGCACAATGTCATCCGCGCGATAACGGTGCATTCCCAGACGACCATATTGGTCAACAACCGCTTCAATTCGAGCACGACGATGCAACAGCGCTCCGCTGCCATCCCCCGGCGCAGGCTGTACCCGCACGCCGTCGATCCCTTCGATTGCCTCAAAAAGTTCTGGGCCGCCCAGTCTGCGCAGCTGGCCTTCAATCACCTTCTGTTTCCACGCACGTTGAGCAGAAGGGATCACATGGGCGAGTTCACCACCACCCACACCCCCAGGACCGGCCTGAGGCCACACTGACTCCTGTCGTTGAGCCGAAGCCTCAAGAACGTCAATAGCATCGGCCCAAGCCAGGCGTGAACGCGCAGAAGTGACACGGACACGCACCCGCTCGCCAGGCAAAGTATGGCGAACAAAGACGACGCGCCCTTCAGCGTCGCGAGCAACGCAAGCTCCGCCGTGCGCGGGCTCCCCGACGCTCAGTTCGAGAATCTCCTCGTTATTCGTACTCATTGTCTTGTGAACGCGACGTTTCTTCATCCTTCATCACTTGTAAAATCATGCGCACCAACGCGACTATCCGTTCGCTTAAAAGGATCGTTGATGAGCTGACGCCCCTCTACCTCAGCATCCTCCCCAAGCTTCCACGGCACTGTCGTAATGACAACACCAGGCACATTCACGAGGGCGTGGCGTAGCCTAGCAACCGTCTGATTATGCATGATGTTTTCCCACCAGTGTCGCACGATGAACTGAGGCATATAGATCACAAGCATCTCTCCGGGCGAACGTCGCCTTCGACCACGCACATACTGAAGCACAACCTGGTTGAGATCACGATACGGACTCGATAAAAGTGTGAGCGGAATAGGCAACCCGGATTCTTCCCACTCCTGACGGATTTTCGCTTCTTCTTGAGCATCGGCCACCACACTCACCAGTTCCAAAGCGGAAGGATGCGAGGCGCGGGCCGCAGCAACGGCGCGCATAGACGGCTTTGACAAACCCGAAACGAGAACGAGGGCGCGCACCCTGGTCGGCAGCGCACGTTTCGCCGACCAGTCCTCAACACGGAGTTGGGAGGCGACCGTGCGATAGTGATGCTGGATTCCCAATTCCACGAGGAAAAGGATCGCGATCATGATGAGGGTAATCCACGCCCCGTGAGTGAACTTCGTGACGAGGACGACGAGGAGAACCACGCCGGTCATCATGAATCCGATGATGTTCACAGCCCGTGAACGCAGAATCGCTCTTCTTTCGCTCCCGGATTGAAGAGAACGCAAAGCACGATTCCAATGACGCACCATTCCCAGTTGAGACAGTGTGAAGGACACAAATACGCCCACCACGTACAGCTGAATCAGCCTGGTCGTCTCCGCTTCAAAAGCAACGATGAGGATGATCGCGGCAAGAGAAAGGATGACGATACCGTTGGAATAGGCAAGACGATCCCCGCGCCTATACAGCTGATGCGGCAGGAATGAATCTTTGGAGAGCGCCGAGGCGAGGGTCGGGAAACCATTAAAAGCAGTATTCGCCGCGAGAACGAGGATCAGGCCCGTAACCGTCGTCGCGAGAAGGAAGAGGACAGAACCGTTACCGAATACGGCTGAAGCGATCTGTCCGATCGCGGGCTGAACTGTGATGTCTTCCCCCAGTGGTACACCGTTCAGTGCAAGCTGAGTCGCAGGATCCTCCACGATTTTCACGCCGCTTGCCTGCGAAAGCAAAAGAACCGAGAGCATCATTGTTGTGGCGATTCCACCCAGAAGAGCAAGAACCGTTGCCGCATTCTTCGATTTTGGCGGTTTGAAGAGAGGAACACCGTTAGAAATAGCTTCGATCCCGGTCAAGGCCGCACATCCG
This sequence comes from Pauljensenia sp., assembly GCA_029983625.1. Taxonomy (GTDB): domain Bacteria; phylum Actinomycetota; class Actinomycetes; order Actinomycetales; family Actinomycetaceae; genus Pauljensenia. Next base: position 5,513 of record JASBZF010000007.1, read on the forward strand.
GAAGAAAATGCCCGCATCAGGAGGAAAGCTCCCCCTAAACCGACCAAGCCGTCGGTATAACCGTGCGTGGGAAGTAATTCATACTGGGCAGTCGGCGCTTCACCGAGGGTTCCGCTGAAGTATTCCACCGCACCAACAACGATCATGAGACCGATGGTGAACATGTAGGCGTAGGTCGGTATGGCGAATGCGCCGCCCGCTTCTTTTGTTCCCCGAAGGTTCATCATGGCGAGAAGAACAACAAGTCCCACAGCGATGACCACTTCATGTCCTGCAAGAGCAGGGACTGCTGTTGTGAGATAGGCCGCACCTGAAGAAATCGAAACCGCGACCGTGAGAATGTAATCCACAAGGAGCGCGGCAGAGACAACAAGTCCCCATGTTCGCCCAAAATTCGTCGTCACAACCTCGTAATTGCCGCCGCCTGAAGGATAGGCACGCACGGTCTGTCGATAGGACAAGACAACGATGATGAGGACGCAAGAGACCACCACGCCCACCCAGATGGACTGAATGGCAGCCAAACTGCCTGCAAGCGCCAGAGTCAGGAGAATCTCGTCGGGAGCGTAAGCGACAGAAGAAAGTGCGTCCGAAGCGAAAACCGGCAAAGCGATTCGTTTGGGTAACAGCTGATGACTTGCAGCATCCGAGCGCATAGGGCGACCGATGAGGAAGCGCTTGCCTCGATTCAGAACGTGTGAAAGCACAAAGGTCAGACTAGACCGATTCTTTCATTCACGGAATAAGTCTTTAATGTCCATCACTGCGATCACTGGCATTCACCACATTTGAAGAGTAGCGTGACCTTCGTGCATTTCGTCATCATGGGGTGTGGCCGAGTCGGCTCACTCATCGCAACGCAACTCGACGCCGACGGACATTCGGTCGCAGTGATCGATATGGACCCGAAAGCTTTCAATCGACTTCCCGCAGACTTTTCCGGGAGGAGAGTCACCGGAGTCGGCATCGACCGTGGCGCTTTACGCCAAGCCGACATTAAAGATGCCTACGCTTTCGCAGCGGTATCCAGCGGTGACAACTCCAACATCATCGCCGCTCGCATCGCCCAAGAGGTCTTTCATATCGAGCATGTAGTAGCCAGAATCTACGATCCTGCTCGCGCTCACGTGTACGAACGTCTCGGAATCCCCACGGTCGCTTCGGTCAAACGCACTGTTGATTCGGTGATGCGCCGACTCCTTCCTCCCGATGCTGCGGTGACATGGACGCATCCGACCGGAGAAGTATCCCTGGTAGCGGCCACCCCCGAAGTCTCGTGGTACGGCCTCCCCTTCCCCCTTGTGGAAGAACTCACGGGTGAACGCATCGCTTTTGTTTCACGACTCGGCGTCATTACGCCCGCACGCTCCGACCTCGTCGTTCAGGAGCACGATCAGCTCTACTTCGCCATTGCGGGCAAAGAAGCGACAAAACTGAGGACTCTGCTCACCTCCGACCCCAGAATCAAGGACTGACATGAAAATCGTCATCGCGGGCGCCGGTTCAGTCGGTCGCTCTGTTGCACTCGAACTACTCGATCACGGTCACGAATGCACGCTCATTGACAAGCACACCGATAAGCTTCGGGTCGCTTCAGTTGCGGACGCCGACTGGGTACTCGCTGATGCGTGCTCCCCTGACGCTCTCGCCGATGCGGGACTATCCCAAGCAGATGTCATGGTTGCGGCTACCGGAGATGACAAAGCGAACCTCGTGATCTCCCTTTTAGCCAAAACAGAGTTTGCTGTTCCGAAAGTTGTAGCACGCCTCAACAATCCGAAGAATGAATGGCTGTTCGATGCTTCGTGGGGCGTTGATGTTTTCGTCTCCACCCCTCGGATCATGACGGCACTCGTCGAAGAAGCCGTATCGACGGGCACTCCTGTACGACTCTTCTCATTCAATTCGGCCGAAGTGTCGATGTACGCCCTCGTGTTACCGCCAGCGTCGCAAGTAGCGGGGAAACGTATTGTTGAAGTGGAGTTCCCACCCCAGGCTGTGCTCACCGCAATCCTTCGTGATGATCGGCCATTTACTCCTTCTCCAGATGACCTCTTCGAAGTCGGGGATGAGCTGCTTCTTCTTGTTTCCGATCACGAAAGTTCCACCCTGGCTACCGTGACCGATATCGTTGCCGCGCCCTCGGCTCCCCTCAAGGAAGTCGAAGAAGAAGTGTCTCAGAACTGAAAATCTCAGATCTGAACAGTAGTAAGCCCGGAACTTTTTAAACAGAGTCGGGAAGAATCGCTTCCTCATGGAAAGGGCGAAGGCCAATCCAGGTTACCCAAGAAACGAGGGCGAAAAGCGGAAGACCGAGGATGAGCTTGGCAATACCGAGCTGCGCGACCGCACCCATTGCCCAGAGGGGAAGCTGGATCGCTAAACGCAGCGCGAACATCGCCGCCCACAGCCAGGTGAGCCCCCAGCAACGCCGCGCAAGCGGGCGCTGAGCTGGATCGCGATGCCAATTCACCTCGTACCCGCGCAATAGTCCGAAGATCAGGGCAACAAGGGGTGCTCTCAGTACAAGAGAGAGGAGAATCCCCAAGAGAAACACACCGGAGGTCAGCAAACCCCAGGCGTAGAAGTTCTCGGCTCTTCCCGTGGCAAGTGCCCAGGCAACACCGATAGCCACTCCCAGGACACCGGTCAGGGATTGCTGGATACTACTGCGTCCGATGAGTGCCAGGGCAACAGCGACCAGGGAAAAACCCCCAGAAACCAGAGAAGACATCATCACATCTTTCGTGATGATGTACAGAATGACGAAAATCAGGCCCGGTAGGATCGATTCTGTCAGGCCACGGAAGCCACCGACAGCGGAACGGAAAGAAAAATCAGTGTCGTCAAGGCTCTTCGCCCACGCGGGGAGCGCAGACACGCGGCGCTGCTCACTGTCCACTAGCACTCCGCCGCGATGAGTCGATAGAGCGGATTAATGATCGTGAGATGATCTCCCTGCATACCGACGGTGCCCTCAACCTCAATGTGCTCGCCTACGCACACTCCCGGAATGGAACAGCGGCCCGGCCAGCGCAGTTCAATTGAACCCGTACCGTCATAGAGGGTGGCGAGGAGAACTCGCTCAGCCCCCTGCGGGGGGAAAGTCATCGACAGGAGGGAACCGTAGAGCGTCACTTTCTGACGATTGTGAACTTCACCAATTGGTGTCGTTCCGCGACGTAAACGCGAACGCACCTCATCAGCGGCCTCGTCAGCTTGACGTCGATCATCTTCAATGTGTTCGACGATGCGATTCTTCAAGGCATCAAGACGAGTGTTGAGATGTTCAGACATGAGGCACCTCCGGTGCCGCGTCGGGGACATGAATGGGGAGAAGATCAAGTCGAGCCCGAGGCTGATTGTCACGCACGATGACGATCCGATCAATGATTTTTTCGAATTCGCGCCCGAGTTCATCATTGAGGGCCGCCGGACCCACAATGTCGATACGCGAAAACCAGCGTGGCCCCTCACGACCAATGATTCTCATACGTGAAGAAGCGGGACGACCATCCGGCATTGTCACCGGAATATCGGCACGTAATTCCACACCGTAACGCCCCTCAAGCGCTTCGACACTACCTCCATCAGCGAGAAGTCCCTCGGTGATTTTGTCACGTACCTCATCCCAGACACCGCCCGATCGGGGCGCTGCGGCCGCAGAGATTTGAAGCCCCGAATCCCCTAAGACAATGAGAACACGCAGAACCGTGGTGCCATCATCAGCGACCTGGGTCCGCAATTGCATCCCTTTGACGGCGGGAATGCGGATCGCACCCATATCAACGTAGCCGACGGAAGTATCCACTTCTTCGACGCTACGTGGACCCGGTTCATTCCAAATCGCAGCATCCTCATCCAGACGCGCCAAAGGGCAAACGGCAGATGCTTCCAAGGCTTCAGCGCGTTTATGCGCGCGCGCTTTTTTCCCCCACATCAACGAGCCTCAGCCCGCACACTCAGTACACACAGGTAAGCCAGCGTCATCGGTGAAAGCAAGCTGAGAAGCATGATGAACAAGGAAGCACATCGAGCAGGTAAACTCATCGTCCTGCTTGGGGACGACATGGACGCTGAGTTCCTCCTTGGACAGGTCCGCACCGGGCAGCTCGAAATTCTCTGCAGCTTCGGTTTCGTCCTCTTCAATTTCAGGCGAACCCGCGTCGTTACGACGCGACTTCAGTTCCTCAATCGAGTCCTCAGCAATATCGTCGTCGTTCTTGCGAGGCGCATCGTAATCGGTCGCCATGATCGTCCCCTTCCGGCTTGTGCGGGCACCGCACCATATAGCTCGATGCCCTCCTTCGGCGCAGGGAGAATACCATTCCATGCGGTCACATGTCAGGCTTTCCTTCTCCCGGCGCGTCTGATTATCGGACACGCCCCGCGAAGTGGCCCGCACACAGCTGCGATCTTGAGACGATTCACTCGCAGTAGTGTGAGGAGGTCTGCATGATCGAATTGGAGTTGCTTGGGATCGGCGCCGACGGAGAATCCCTCGTCTTTTTCGATTCCGAGGGCGAACGATACATTGCGCCCATCACCGATGAGCTGCGCGCAGCCGCTCGTCGCGACCGCCCAAAGATCGAAGCCGCACCGGATCCGGCTCGCCAAACCCTGCGCCCTCGCGACATCCAAGCCCTTCTCCGTGCGGGCGCAACCCCTGAAGACATCGCCGCACGGCACGGTATGGAGGTCTGTGCGATCACGCGCTACGAAGCACCCGTTGCCGCCGAAAAAAACTATGCCCTTCAGCGTGCCCTCTCCACGACGATCGGCGCATTAAACGATGGGCCCACAATGGGCGACCTCGTCGTGGATCGTCTCGCAGCCCGAGGTGTCGATCCCTCCTCACTCGTCTGGTCTGCCCAACGCGAAGTCAATGGCCCCTGGCAAATCTGCCTCACCTTCATTCAGGGTGCCGCCGAACACGGAGCACACTGGCTTCTTTCCTCATCCGGCGCCCTCGAAGCTGTCGATCAAGAAGCCCAATGGTTGACAGAAACAGTTTCGGTAACCCCTGCGGCTTCGATCTTCACTCCGCTCCCCGTCTCAGGAAAAGCCGAAGCGGACCTTGCTGATATCGAAGAAGTGAAAGCGCGCGAAGCGATCATCGATCAGCTCAATGCGGCGCGCGGGAAACCTCAAGACATTGAATATGAACTGGACGAAGACGAGGTCGCTGAGACAATCGCGACGCCTCCAGCAGACACACACACCGCATCGATTTCAGCCCGCATCTACTCTTTGGCACAAGCCCGCACGAAAGACGACGCTGCAGAACTGCTCGACACCCCCTCGACTTCACCCACCAAAATCCCGAAAGCTGACTCCGATCGCACTCAGACCAACACGCCCTCGACCCCACCTGCACCTGATCCCCAAGAAAACACACCCTCCGACAGGGAACTTTCCCTTCCGGGCCTTGACGACCTGACTCCCACGCCTGCAGAACCGAAGAAATCAAAATCTCGGAGACGTTCGGTGCCAAGCTGGGACGAAATCGTGTTCGGAGCTAAAACTCAATAGGGTTCACTCACATTAAGGTTCAGCTCAGTTGGATCACAGGAATCCTCATTTCCTCAGCGGTCAATGAACCATGTACTCCCGGCATGGAAATCATTGCCAAGGACTGAACCCGCGAGTCAACGACACCTTCACGTCCGGCCATGAACACAATCGCATCACCGATCTTAGACAAACCGGGCCCCTCACCCAGTAGGGCACCAGCCTCATCAGGACTCAACACCCAAGCAGCATCTCCGAGGGCATCTTGCCACCGCGCACGCACCGCTTCAGCTCGTCCCGGTCGCGCGTGAACATGGAGTGCGCGAGTCTCTCCCGCAAGAAGTTCCACATCTTCAGCCAGTACACGTTCTTGCGCAAGATCATGCAGCCGTGAAGAACGGACATCCACCATTCCGTGATCTGCAGTGAATACAGTGCGTACCCCGGAAGGCAGGCGCGTGAGCAAGCGTCCAAGACCCGCATCAAAATGCTCAAGGGCCGTATTCCACGCATCGGACGCCACACCGTGAGCGTGGCCCGCGTGGTCAATCTCTGACCAGTAGAGGTAGACAAGCGGAGTACCTGAACGGAGTTCTTGAAGCGCGGCCTCACAGCGTTCATCCCAAGAGAAGGCTCCCCTGTGTCGCGCACCGCGTAATGCTGCGCGTGTCAGTCCTGATCTGGAAAAAGACGCCGGTGAAATGACAACCGAGTCGATCCCCTGAGCAGCCAGAAGTTCAAATCGTGTCGCCACCTCCTGCCACTGCTGTGGACAAGGCCCGTCTTCGAAAGCTAAAAGATTCATGGCTCGGCCTTCATAGGCCACCGAATAGCCGACCATGCGTGTTGCTCCGGGATACGCTCCCGTTCCAAAAGCCGTGATTGCCGCCGCTGTTGTCGAGGGCGCGACGGTGTGGATCGCGCGAATCTCATCGCGGAAGGAACGCAGGGTCGCCGCATAGGCAAAGGAGTTGACAAGCAGGTGGTACCCCAAACCGTCCACAAGGATGAAAAGTAGCTGTTGGGCTCCGCCCTCGATCCCCAATGCCGATCGAGCGCGCTCATCCGATAGTGACATTCCGTCTACTGCGGCAAGACCGGCGGACAACACATCCGTCAGACACAGATCCTGAGGACCCGGCAGATCTGCCCATTCGGGCGCTATGAGTTCATTCACGCGCGTTGCCTAAACGCTGCGAAAGAGCTTGAGCGAAAGCGTAGGCCGCTTCCAGTTCGTTTTCGCCGTCAGCGGCCCTGGAGACTCGGATTGTGAGGTCATCGGGGAAGGAGGTCGCCGAATACCCATGATCCGCCGTGCAATGAGGATCTTCACAATGCGCTGGCTCGATCTCCGAACGACGCATAGCCCCCAGGTCAAGGGTCAAGGTCAACTCCATAAGCTCGGCGTGATGTGCAGGATCTGACCATACTTCCATGACGGCGAGCGAACCGAGCTGCGCAAGAGGATGAGTGGTGGTCGCAACGGCTGCCGAACCGTCTTCAAGCTCATCCACGTGGATAAAAACAAGGACCGACTCACCGAGGGCTGCAAGCGTGAGATGGCGGAAAATCGATCCCCGATCAAAAGCTGCATCCGTCTGGCAGATCGACGCGATCGGATCTACCGTTCCTAAAGCACGTCGCAGCGCAGCTGACACCAGACCCGGATAAAAACCCGTCCGGTCGATTTTCTCCCAGGTATTCACCTGCTCATTGTGCCCACAAGCGGCGTGGGAATCGAAACGAGACATGCAATAAAGGGGATAATGCCACCTATGTCGAAGAAGGACGATTCCGCACTTCTGCCCGCACAGGACGAGCGTATTTCCCAGATTGACGTCTCCGAAGAGATGCGCGCTTCCTTCCTCGAATACGCGGTTTCCGTGATTTATGCGCGCGCTCTCCCGGATGCTCGAGACGGACTGAAACCCGTTCAACGGCGCATCCTCTACCAGATGGACCAAATGGGGTTAAAACCCGATAAAGGGCATGTGAAGTCTCAGCGTGTCGTCGGTGAGGTCATGGGGAAATTGCATCCGCATGGCGATTCGGCAATTTACGAAGCTCTTGTTCGTCTCGCTCAGCCTTTCAATCTCCGCCTGCCCCTTCTGGATGGGCACGGTAACTTCGGTTCTTTGGACGATGGGCCAGCTGCCGCGCGTTACACGGAAGCCAGGATGGCGCCCTCGGCCCTCGACCTCGTCACGGATCTTGACGAAGACACGGTTGACTTCGTCCCGAACTACGACAACCAGTTCATGCAACCGGAAGTTCTGCCCGCCGCTTTCCCTCAGCTCCTCGTCAACGGTGCCTCAGGAATCGCCGTCGGCATGGCAACGAACATCGCCCCTCATAACCTGTCCGAGGCCATTGCCGCAGCTATTCATCTCATTGAAAATCCTGATGCGGACACCGCTGAACTCATGCGTTTCCTTCCCGGCCCGGATCTTCCCGAGGGCGGTGTCATCGTTGGTCTCGACGGTATTAAAGATGCCTATGAAACTGGTCGAGGTGCTTTCAAGACACGAGCGAAAGTGTCGATCGAGCGTGTTACGGCCAGGAAAATGGGGCTGATCGTCACCGAACTTCCCTATATGGTGGGTCCTGAGAAAGTCATTGAAAAAATCAAAGAAAACGTGAACTCGGGCCGTTTGAAAGGCATCTCCTCGGTTCAAAATCTCACGGACCGAATCCACGGACTGCGCCTCGTGATCGAAGTGAAGAACGGTTTTAATCCCGAAGCTGTACTCCAGCAGCTTTACGCGCGCACTCCTTTAGAGGATTCCTTTTCCATCAATGCTGTTGCCCTCGTTGATGGTCAGCCGCGCACACTCGGACTGAAAGAAATGCTGCGTGTATTTGTCGATCATCGACTGAAAGTGACACGCAGACGCACCGTCTTCCGCCTCAACAAAGCTAATACTCGCCTCCATCTGGTTGAAGGTCTCCTCATCGCCGTCGTGAACATCGATGATGTGATTGCGATCATCCGTTCTTCTGATGATGCAGAAACCGCCCGCGAGCGCCTCATAACAGCCTTTGACCTTTCAGAAGTCCAGGCGAATCATATTCTCGAACTGCGGCTGCGTCGTTTAACGAAGTTCTCCCGAATCGAATTGGAGACCGAACGCGAAGAATTGACCGCCACGATCAGCGAACTTGAAGCGATCCTCGCCGACTCAGAACGTCTTAAAGGGCTGGTGGTGTCAGAACTGCGTGAGGTCTCACAACGCCTGGGCACACCGCGTCGTACTCTTCTCCTTTCTTCGACGGGAATGGAGACGGGGAGCGAAGGGCAGGCTGCGACCCTTGCAGCGGCTCTGCCGTCGGTGTCGCGCTCGGGGCGTGGTATGGATTTGCAGATTCCCGATGATCCTTGCGTTGTTGTCCTGAGCGCTCATGGTGCTTTGGCTCGCGTCGAAGGCGCAGAACTTCTCGATCCTGGGCCGCGAGCTTTCGCTGATATTTGGATCGACCAGTTATCAACGACGGCGCGTTCTCAGATTGCGGTCGTCACCGAGGACGGCTTCGCTCACAGGGTGGACGTGGTGGATCTACCTGCTCTGCCACGTTTCCACACGGGTTTGTCTTTTGCGGCGGCCGCTCCCGCAGCTGCTTTCCTCCACAGCGATTCCCGTCCGATTGCTCTGTTGAATCCGCATTCGCAGACGGTTTATGCGATGGGTACCGCACGCGGAGTTGTGAAGCGTCTCAAGCCCGATCATTTCTTACGTGAGGAATGGGAAATCATCACTTTGGACGCGGGAGATCGTCTCGTAGGTTTTGCCGCTTCAGATGAGGATTCTCAGCTTGTGTTCATCTCATCAGATGCGCAACTCTTGCGTATGAGTGCCGACAAAGTGCGTCCTCAGGGGCGCAGCGCCTCGGGGATGGCGGGGATCAAACTTCCCGGCAGCGCTCACGCGATTGGATTCTGGGTGGTTGATGTTCCAGAACATGCCGTTGTCGTGACAGTTGCAGCCGCACAAGGGGCCTTACCGGGAACCGGTCAAACAACTGTGAAGGTCACTCCATTCCAGATGTATCCGCTGAAGGGGCGCGGCGGGCAGGGTGTGCGCGCTCAGCGTTTCCTGAAAGGGGAAGATCGTCTGGCCCTTGCCTGGGTGGGTTCCCGTCCGGCCCGAGCAGCCACAGCCGACGGGCATCCCCTTGAGTTACCCGCTGAGGATGAACGTCGAGACGGCTCCGGTTCTCCTCTTATGGTGCCGATTGGAATGATCGGCTGAAAACGCTCGTTTCGCTTACACTTCCCTCACGTACAGGCGTGTCTGTCCGACGGTTGCGAACCCGAGGTTGTCATAAACGGCGAGGGTTCCTGAGTGATGGGCAGAACCTAAGCCCGTTCCGATCCGATCCATTCCGGCTTGTGCCATTGCGGTCATTGCGGCAATGATGAGTGCATCCACTCCCCTGTGTGACAGTGCAGATTCAAGGACACCCATCTGGTCGATGTAGCCTTCTTTCCAGCCGAGTGCCGCCCAGTCCTGCACGTATTTGGAGGCGATGAGGAAACCGAGGACGCGAGGGCGATCTCCCCTACGATCCACGAGGACAAAAGACCAGTCAGCTTCGAAAGCAGAACGTCCCCTAAGCCACTGGTCCTCACTCAAGGGTGGGCGACCCCATTCGATCTCCGACAGTAGGTTCGAAGTGTGCCTGGCGGGTTCTTCCCATTCCTTCCCCCAGGGTTCAATCGACAGGTAGCGACCAAGGTCAGGAGCAGGTGGGATTTTCGTCAACTCTGCGCGGAGCTCATAGTAGGTCCTCGCCCAGTGGAAACCGCGCAGGCGTAAGTGTTCTTCCAACTCAGATTGGCCAGGTTCTAACTGCATGGTGATCTGTGCAGGTCCGGCGTAGTCAGTTTCGGACAGTATCGCCCTCGACATGGCTTCTTGCCATTCAACGACCGCTCCGCCTAAGCCGATCCGACGGAAAGCAGGATCCACACCGCCTTGACACATACATTCCACACCGCCAAGATCACGTAGAACAACTTGCGCCCACGCGACCATGCGACCGGCGGCGATGCCGCGCGTCGCATACCCTGCCAGCCCCTTCCAGGAGCGCTTTTCTTTCAGCATTTCCACGACTTCGGCGTAGCTTGTCCTGTAGGGAGGATTATCCTGTGCTTCAATTCGCGCGATTAACGCGCACAATCCGTGAAGTCCAGTCGAGTCCAGTTCAGTCCACACGACACCGTGGTGGGCTTCAGGTAAAGGAACCTGTGCGCAGAGGGAGGAATGAGCCGTGGAGTGCGAGTCTTTTGTCGCAAATCCCCTGTCGGTCATGTGGGCCTCCTTTCTCGCTACTGGTCGATCGTATAAAAGACCTCGGCAGGACCGTCAACGAAACCGAGATGTTCATAGATCGCATGGGCGTTCGAGGGCGAAGCCGTATCGACATCGAGGCCGATTCTTGAGATTCCATTCGCGCTTGCCGCAGCGACACAAGTTCCTAGTAGGGCTGTGGAAAGACCTTGTCCGCGGTGGGCAGCTGCGACACCAAGAAGTTCCACATAGGCTTCGGTGCGTCCCGTACATACCCAGCGTTCAACGGGACGTCCGGTCATGCAGTAGCCGACCGGCTCACCTTCGGGTGAAAGCGCCACAAAAGACCAGCGAGGATCCAGATTGCTCAGCGCTTCTTCCCACCATATTCCGCGCAAACAGGAACGATAGTGGTCACAGAACGCATCCATGTGGAGCGCGCGGATAGTGTCGACGGGAACTTGCGTCCACGGCACCACCGTATATCCGCCCTTCGGTGAGGGGGCTTTTTCTGAGCCTTCGAGTTCACGGTACATGATTTGAAAGGTGCGTTTCGCATAGAAACCCGCCGCAATGTAGAGGCGGCGCCTATCAGTCATGTGCGCGTCAACAAAATTATGGATCGACACCGGGATCTGGGAGTGTGCGCCAAAAGTCTCAACGAGCATCTGACGCGCACGACCATCCTGCCAGTAGAGCAGGGCACGCCCAAGTCCTCGCCCTCGCCAGTGCGGGTGAATGTAGGCGTTCACGATGGCGTTTGCGTGTTCGCTTAAAGAACGAAGAACTTTAACGCTGGCGACCGCGCAGATCCGATGCTCAGAATCAATACCGACGATGGCATCGACCCATTGAACTCCCCGTTTACCTTCGATCATATTCGCAACGTCATCAGCTGAAATACGACGATGGGAATCATCGGCGGCTTCGACGGTGCGGATGAGTTCGTACACTCGCGGCGCGTCCGAAGCGATGATGGAGCGCCATCGCAGTCCGAGGTGGACACCCGGATACGGAACTGAGGCCGGCGGGGCGAGTCGCTCAGCAAGTCCAGTCATGGAAGTCATTGTAATGACCGATCGCGATGCAACACGTATGCCTCAGTGTTCACGCATCGATCCGCTGACGATCAAGCCCCTGCGATCCTTCGACAATAAACTCTTTGCGCGGTCCGACCGTTGACCCCATAAGGAGTTCAAAAGTCTCTTCTGCATGGCGCAAGGACTCTTCGTCAGCAAGGGTGATGCGACGCAAAGAACGATGCGCACGATCCATCGTTGTCTCCGCGAGCTGATCGGCATCCATTTCCCCCAGGCCCTTATAGCGTTGGATCGGTTCTTTCCATGTGCGCCCTCGTTTCTTCAGTGCTGCGAGAGTGCGATGAAGTTCGTCCTCGGAATAGGTGTAGATGAGTTCACGGCCTTTCCTTCCGCGCGCATTCACGTCGATCCTGTGCAGGGGAGGAACCGCAGCGTACACTCTTCCAGCTGCAACCAGGGGCCGCATATACCGGAAGAACAGGGTCAGTAGCAGGGTCCGAATGTGCGCGCCGTCCACATCGGCATCCGTCATGAGGATCACTTTGCCGTATCGCGCCTGTTCGAGGGCGAAAGTACGTCCTGAACCGGCTCCGATCACCTGGATAATGTTCGCGCATTCAGCATTGGCGAGCATGTCGGAAGTTGAAGCTTTCTGAACGTTGAGGATTTTTCCTCGAATCGGGAAAAGAGCCTGATACTGACTGTTACGCGCCGCTTTTGCCGTGCCGAGGGCGGAATCGCCCTCGACAATAAATAACTCAGTCTGTTCCACGTCATCGAGTCGACAATCAGCAAGCTTGGCCGGAAGGGAAGACGTTTCGAGCGCGTTTTTCTTCCGTGAAATTTCCTTGTGGATGCGCGCTGAGACGCGCGCTTTCATTTCGCCGACCACCTTTTCTAAAAGCAAAGAGGTCTGCTGTTTATCATCGCGTTTCGACGAGGAGAACTTTGCTTCAAGCCATTCGGAAACGACTTTAAGAACCACGGCCCGCACCTGCGCAGTGCCGAGGACTTCTTTCGTCTGGCCTTCGAACTGAGGTTCTGGGAAACGCACAGTAACAACGGCAGTCAGTCCAGCCTGAACGTCATCCTTTTCAAGACGTCCGTCTTTCTGAGCAACTTTGAGTTTACGGGAGTTCTTCTCAACCTGAGTGCGCAAAACTTTAAGGATTGCCTGCTCAAATCCTGAAACGTGCGTACCGCCTTTAGGGGTGGAAATAATATTGACGAAAGACTGAAGCGTCGTCTCATATCCGATTCCCCAACGCAGTGCGCAATCCACCTCACACGTGCGTTCGATATGCGTAGCGGCAAGGTGACCGGTGTCGGGGTCAAGTGCCTGGACGGTCTCGTTGAAACTACCCGAACCCGTGATGTGCCAGGTATCGGTCACAGCCCCATCTCCCGCAAGCCAATTGGCAAAGTCCACCACCCCACCGTCAAAACGGAAAGATTCATAAAGCGGTTCTTCTGCGCGTTCATCCCAACAGTTGATTCTCAACCCCGGAACGAGGAAAGCTGTCTGCCGGGCACGCGCAAGAAGATCCTCCCAAGAAAATCCCTCTGTAGAGGGGAAAATCTGAAAATCCGCCCAGAAGCGCACGCGCGTTCCCGTGACACCTTTTTTCACTTTGCCAGCGACTTTAAGCGCAGAAGAATCAGTGAAAGCCGTAAAAGGTGAGTTGGGTGTGCGCTGCATGGAGTCATCGAACTGTCCTGGTTCACCACGCCTGAAACACATTTCCCACGTTTTCCCACCCCGATCAACCTGGACATCAAGGCGAGCGGACAGGGCATTGACAACGGAAGCTCCGACACCGTGCAGACCACCGGAGGAAGCGTAAGAGCCGCCCCCAAACTTTCCTCCCGCATGGAGTTTCGTGTACACGACCTCCACACCTGACAGTCCGATGCCGGGAACCTCGTCAACGGGGATCCCGCGACCGTTGTCCGCAACCGAAGCGGAATGGTCAGGATGAAGTCGCACGTCGATCGTGTCGCAGTGTCCTTCAAGAGCCTCATCGACCGCATTGTCGATAATTTCCCACAGACAGTGCATCAGGCCGCGTCGGTCGGTTGAACCAATGTACATTCCGGGGCGTTTACGTACAGCTTCAAGACCTTCGAGAACCGACAGGTGTCTTGCTGAATACTCCGAGGATGCAACAGTCACCCGTACAGCGTAGGGGTACAAGCTGTGTGTACTTGGTGTGGCCCGCCGTCGCCTGCACATTGCATAATCCGAAACTGGAAGACACCGGGTCCAAAGCGCCCTTGAATGCATCGCCTCGGAGTGTGGAATTGCGCCAGGGGTGAAATCTGAGCTTTCGATCAGGTGTTCAGTTCATCCATAGTGTCCAATGGAATCATGACAGTCACGACTCTCGAACGCCCAAGCTCAAGCGAAGCGACACTGACGGCAGCGGATCGCTGCGATCAGTGCAGCGCACGCGCCCGAGTGCGCGTCACTTTGAAATCGGGAGGTCAGCTTTTCTTTTGCGCCCACCACGCGGCCAAACATTTAACGGCGATTTATTCAAAAGCCTCCCATATTCTCGACGAGCGTCATTTTCTCCTCGACGATTAATCTGCTGAGCTGTACGAATCCGTGTTGAGAATGCTTTTAACGCGCTAACCTCTGAGACACCACCCCGGTGATACCTTCACGCATTGTGACACCGTAAAGGGCATCAGCAATTTCCATTGTTCTTTTTTGATGCGTCACGATAATGAGCTGTGATTCTTCACGTAGCTCCTTGAAAATCGCAAGGAGCCGAGATAAATTCACGTCATCTAAAGCGGCTTCGACCTCGTCCATCACATAAAACGGTGACGGACGCGCCTTGAAAATCGCCACGAGGAAAGCGATCGCAGCTAAGGAACGTTCCCCACCGGATAGAAGCGACATGCGCTTCACTTTCTTCCCCGCAGGACGGGCTTCGATTTCGATCCCCGTATCGAGGGGAGAATGCGGATCAGTGAGGATTAAATCACCTGTTCCCCCTGGGAAAAGAACATCGAAAATATGCGCAAACTGCTCGCGCGTATCGTGAAAAGCATCAGTGAAAGCCTCCTCAACCAGGCGATCCACATCAGCAATGATCGTGAGAAGATCCGCTTGAGAACGGCGCAGATCCTTCACCTGAGACACGAGGAACTCATGGCGCTTTGACAAGGCATCATATTCTTCCAAAGCCAGTGGGTTCACGCAGCCCAAACGCGCAAGCTCCTTCGAAGCTTTTTCCAGAGCCTTCGTCTGCTCGGAACGCACATAGGGAAGCGCCTGAAGTTCAACGTCACAATCTGGGTCATCTGGAAATTTCGGAACGAGCGTATGCGGACCGAATTGGGCGATCAGTTCCTGCGCGTGGAGACCGAGTTCTTCACTCGCACGTCTTTCGAATTCTTCCACACGCAACTCCACTTGAGCCCTCGCAATTCCTTCGCGTTGGGCACGTCCATTCGCATCAGCGAGGGCGCAGCGGGCTTCTTCCAGACGGGAACGTTCCAGACTCGTGCGCTGTGCGCTCAGGTGTTTTTCCTCTGCGGCTTGACTGCGTTCACGTTCAGCGTCTTGCAGTGCCCGAGCTGCAGCTTCTACGCCGAGCTGTGCGCCTTTTTCGATCTCACAGGCAACACTGAGTGCCCGCAGACGCCGGGTTTCCGCTTGTGCAAAACGGCGTCGTTCTTCGCTTTCCTTTGCCGCTTGAGCGCGAAGATTCCGAGCACGAGACTGCGCTTGGCGTGAACGTTCTTCCACAGCCCGAAGAGTGAGTCGAGCGGCAGTTTCCGCTTCTCGTGCGCTCCGTGCGGCTGCAGCTGCCTGTTCAGCTGCAGCCTTTGCCTCCTCAAGATCTGCACTTGGGGTTTCCTCTTCGAGCGCGTCCAGACGAATCCGTGCCTGTGCGACACGTTCTTGTGCCCATTCGACGTGATCACGGCTTTTTTCTGCCGCCGCCTGAGCGCGCGCCGCTTCTGACGTAGCCGCTTGAGCAGCTGAATGTGCGCGGGCACGATCCTGAGCGGCCTTCGCCTGAGCAGCATCCTCTTCACGGAGTGCTTTCAACGCCTCATTCGCTTTTTTCACCGCCGCATCGAGAACACAATGCGCTTCCTTTAAGCGCTGATCGATCGTGACAAGTGTCTCCTGACTTGTTTGGGCACGAGCTCCAGCCTCATCTCTTTGGGCTTTCAGTGCGAAAAGAGAATCCTGCGGCGCACCCGATCCGATCAGGGACTCGCGGCGAAGAACTGCCCCACCGTGGGTTGCGACCACCTTCACGCCCGCCTCACAGATCACACGTTCAGCGGTCAGTAGATCGGGAACCACCACGGCACCTTCCAGCAGCCAAGCGAGGGTACCGGCCAGTGTCGGCTCCACTTTCACAAGCTCACAGGCCCAGCGTCCACCTTCAGGGGCCGATCCTTTCGCTCTCAGTTCCCCCGGCTGTGCAATGAGCATTCGCAATTGTCCCGTTGCTTTTTCCTCTCCGTTACGTGCATGAATCAGCGCCGCAGTCACATCCTGGGCGAGTACTGCGTCAACGAAAGGGGAAATGAGGGCAGCGATCGCGTTCTCCGCGCCTTTTTCTACTTCGAGGAATTGAGAAATCTCTCCCTTAATCCCTTCGCCCCCCAGTAAACGCGAGGTGTCATCATCAACAACGAGCGCTTGAGTGAGAGCATCACGACGCGCCTCCCAATGTGCTCGATCCGCTCGTGCTTCTCGTTCAGCAGCGAGAAGTTCATCCACTGCCGCGCGAGCGACATCACGGGCCTGAACAGCAAGACGATGCGCATGAGCCGCAGCCCCGCCTCCGTTCTCTGTGGGAGTTTGAGGGATGCTCGCCAGTTCAGTTTGAGCGGCATCGGCCCGGATTTTTGCCTCCGCAGCGTTTTTCTCAGCTCGTGCTGCTTCCGCTTGAGCGGCGTCAAGACGCGCCTCCGCGCTTGCAAGATCACCGGTGAGTCGCGCAATTTTTTCACGACGGTCAGCAATGATGCGGTGTGCTTGCGCAAGTGCAGAGCTGGCTCGCCGTTCGGCATCTTCAGCTTCGTCTTTTGCGAGCACCAGGGCAGCAAGCGCGCTTTTTGCTTCCTCCACCTCTTCAAGCAGGCGCCCGTCCTCACGGCTTGCAGCCTCTGCGCGTTCGTTGAGTTCGTCTGGGTCTTCTCCTTGCGGTTCCACAGTGGGGCGACTGAGATGACGCACACGTTCGCTTGCGGTTCTTTGAGTTCCACGTAAGCGCTCCGAAAGCGCGGTGAGTTCTCGCCACCTTCGGTTCGCTTCGTCGAGGGCGGGACCTAGCTGCGCTTCTCCTTCTTCACGTTCACGGATTGACAGGACGAGACTTTCAATTGTGGCTTCCAGTTCCTGACGGCGTTCTTCTTCTTTCGCGTCAGCCTGGATGAACACCTCCAAACGTTCACGGGCATCGACAAGATCATCGGCCAGCAGGCGCGCTTTCGCATCACGTAGGCGCGCTTGGATCAAGGATGCCTTCTGAGCGGTGCGGGCCTGGCGGGCTAAAGGGCCGAGTTGACGTTGAATTTCCTGCGTCAGATCGAGGACGCGCACAAGATTCGCATCCATATCCGCAAGCTTTTTCACAGCTCTTTCTTTGCGGCGCCGATGCTTGAGTACTCCCGCAGCCTCTTCAATAAAACCCCGACGTTCCTCTGGAGTCGCTTGAAGGATCGAATCCAGTCGACCCTGACCGACGATGACGTGCATCTGACGACCCATCCCCGTATCGGAGAGGAGTTCTTGAACGTCGAGCAGACGCGCAGGTGTCCCGTTGATCGCGTACTCCGACCCTCCGCCACGAAAAAGCGTCCGAGAGATCGTCACCTCAGTGTAATCAATCGGCAAGGCACCATCCGTGTTGTCGATCGTCAGTTCCACCTGTGCGCGACCGAGGGCGGGCCTAGCGCTCGTTCCGGCGAAAACCACATCGGACATGTTGGAGCCGCGCAGGGTTTTTGCTCCCTGTTCCCCCATCACCCAGGCGAGGGCATCAACCACATTCGACTTACCTGAACCGTTCGGACCAACAACGCAGGTGATGCCCGGTTCCAGTCGTAAAGTCGTCGAACTTGCGAAAGATTTAAATCCTCGCAAGGTCAAGGTTTTCAGGTACACAAGCTCAGAATACGTGCTCAGCGGCTGCTGATGTGTTCTTCACTTCGCAACTGTACGTTCCTCAGCTGCGCTCCACAAGTTCCGGGAACCACAGGGCAATCTCCCGTTCCGCTGAGGTCGGCGAATCCGAACCGTGAACAACGTTCTCCACGTAGCTTCTCCCCCAATCACGCCCAAGATCGCCACGGATCGTCCCAGGGGCGGCGAGGGTCGGATTCGTGGTGCCCATAAGAGTCCTGATGCCTTCGATGACTCGGTCACCTTCAACAACAACGGCGACAAGCGGAGCGGAACTCATGAACTGAACGAGTCCTTCAAAAAAGTGCTGGCCCCTGTGCTCGGCGTAATGCTCTTCGAGGAGTTCACGGGAAGCTTGCTTGATTTTCAATCCCTTCAGCACGTAGCCCTTCGCTTCGATACGCCGCAAAACCTCGCCGGTGAGGCCGCGCGCAAAACCGTCGGGTTTAATGAGAACGAGAGTGTGCTCCTTGTGAGAATCAAGAAGATCAGGGGTCGGCATTGTCCCACCTTTCAGTTGTCTACGTACATATGTAATGGCGCTGATCTTACGGGACGAAGGTCCTCAGCGCCATTCCGCGCAAGGGGCACACACCTCTGAAGTGATATGCCCCTTGCGCAGCAGGATCATTCTGGCCTTTCAATAGCCTCCACGAGCGCGTCAAGAGCCGCGCGAGCATCGGGCCCACAGGCTTTCAGCTCCACGCTTTCCCCTTTCTTCACTCCGAGCGCCATGAGTTCCAGAACAGATCCCGCATCGGCATCATTCACCGTGACCTCTGCGTCAAAAGTACCGGCAAGACGGGCAAGCAAAGCCGCAGGCCGCGCATGTAAGCCCACAGGGTCTGCAACAAGCGCCCTCGCCGATAAGAACACACCCTCGCCCTCGTCAGTGGTGGGCATCTGAGCAACGACAAGGGGAATATTCCCCACAGGCGAAGCGAAAGTTGAGCTGGCGGCCTGAACAACTTCAGGGAGGGAATCACCCAACTGGGCGCGCACAGCCGCCGCGATCGCACCTTCAACAAGAGGGGCATCGACAAAAACGAGATTCCCAGAATCAGCAGTACACTCAAGCACGGATTCCACCGTCATCGTCGCCGAGCCAAGATCACTGAGAATCACAACCCCCGCACCCTCATCGGTACCGACCCGCTCACGCGCTGCTTCAACGGCAGCCTCGATTTTTTCGTAAGAGGTTCCGATCCCACCTGCATCCGTACCTCCGGCTGCAGCGAAATACACCTCGGGTGCCATTTGAGCAGCGAGTTCCACCACTCCTTGCGCAAGCTGCTGAGAATGCGAAGCAATGACGAAGGCAACTTTTGACATCAGACCTCCTTAGTCGCTTCAAAGGCTTGAGCAAGAATAATCGAGGAAGAAACAGCACCCGGATCAAGATGACCGATGGAGCGCTCTCCCAGATACGAAGCACGTCCCTTCGTTGCTTTGATCCCCTCGGTCGCCGCAGCACCTTCAGCGGCACCTAAAGCCGCTGCTTTCAGAACTTCACAGGCATCCTTGCCCGCTTCAGCTTCTTCCTTCGCTGCGTCCAGCGCCGGACCCCACGCATCGACCATAGTTTTTTCACCGCGCTCAGCTTTGCCACGCGCTTGAATTCCTTCCAGCGCCGCCGACACAAGAGCAAGCGCGCCCTGGGCACTCAAAGGGTCGGGTGAGGCAACCTTTGCTGCACGGAGGAAAGCAGTCCCATAAAGCGGACCTGCGGCACCTCCGACCGTTGACATCAGAGTTTTCGCAGCAATCTTCAAGACATCCTGCACACTTTCAGCAGGCGTGTCCTCGAGGGCTTCCACAACCTGAGCGAAACCTCGGTCCAGGTTTTCTCCGTGATCTCCATCACCGATCTGACGGTCAAGCTCAATCAGGTACTCCCGATTCGCGCCGACGGCTTCGCGCGTCAGTGTCATCCAACGAGTCGCCCAAGCGGCATCCAGCGTCATTTCTCATCCTCACTTCCATGCCGGTGTCACAACCGGCGCATCGAACAGTTCCAGGAGTTCATCATCGACCCGCAATAGTGTGATCGACACGCCCGGCATTTCAAGACTCGTCACATAATTCCCCACCATCGTGCGCGCAATTTCTATGCCGTCACTTTCCAGCAGCTGTGCGAGACGACGATGACAGATATACAGTTCCGACGAAGGCGTGCCACCCATGCCATTCACGAGCGTAATGACGCGCTGAGTGGCTTCCAGGTCCAGGTCGTCACGGATTTTCACGTAGAGCTCAGTGACGAGGGCGTCAGCGCACTCCATCGTGCCACGTCGATATCCGGGCTCTCCGTGGATGCCGATCCCGAGTTCGATTTCATCTTCGCCAAGATCAAAGGAAGGCGTACCCGCATGGGGAACGGTACAAGGCCCGAGACCCAGCCCCATCGAACGCATCTGAGAATTGACTTTTTCGGCGATGGCACTCACTTTTTCAAGGTCGTCGCCGCGTTCAGCAGCCGCACCCGCGATCTTTTCTACAAAGATCGTGCCTGCCACCCCACGGCGGCCCGCAGTGTAAAGGGAATCTTCCACAGCAACATCGTCATTCACGATGACTGAACGGACTTCGATATCTTCCATTTCAGCCATTTCCGCGGCGGTTTCAAAGTTGAGCACATCGCCGGTGTAGTTCTTCACAATATGAAGGACACCTGCACCGTGGTCAGCGGCTTTTGTCGCTTCGAGGATCGGATCTGGGGTTGGTGACGTGAAGACCGCTCCGGGGACTGCGGCATCAAGCATCCCGAGGCCAACAAAACCTGCGTGGAGGGGTTCGTGACCTGAACCGCCACCAGAGACAAGACCCACTTTCCCCTCACCCTTTGAGGTGGTTCGCGTCACATAGTCAGGATTAAAGTGAACCTTCACAAGATCCGCGTGAGCTAGGGCGAAACCTTCGAGGGTTTCGTGAACGACATGATGAACGTCGTTGACCAGTTTCTTCATGGTGCCTCCTTGCATCAGACAAATGGTCCGCTCAGCGTCCATCGTGCCACTTTATGATGTCCACCACGAGCGAAAAGGCGCACAATTTTGATTCATGGTCGAATGCGCGCAAGCCGGAGCATGTCTCCTGCAAGAACGACCGAACCAAAAACGATGACACCCGCCTGATCCGCTGTATCCACGCTGGCTTCCGCCCATTCAGCTGCGCGATCAAGCGCTTCGGCAAGATCCTCACGCACTTCTACCCTTTCGGGACCGAATACGTCTTCCGCGATCTTGTGCAGCGTATGAATATCGGCGCCGCGTTCACAATCCAGAGCTGTCAGAACAATGGACTCCAGATGCGGCTCCATTTCACCAAGCACCGCTTCACTATCTTTATCCGCCATTGCCGAATAGACGCCCACAACCTTTTGGAAGGGGAAAGAATCGTTGAGGGCCTCGGCAAGTACTCGGGCCCCTGCTTGATTATGCGCAGCATCAACGAGAATCGTCGGTGAAGTGCGCACAACCTGGAGTCTGCCCGGAGAGCTTGCTGAAAGCATCCCGTTTTCCACGATCCGCCCGTCCAGTTTCCTTCCGCCCATGAACGCTTCGACGGCGACGAGGGCGAGCGCAGCATTGTGAGCTTGATGCTGGCCAAAAAGCGGCACGAAGATGTCCTCGTAGATCGCCGAAGGTGTTTTCACCGTCACCATTTGACCGCCGACACCCATTTGCCGGTGCAGCACCTCAAAATCGCGCCCCTCTAGGCGCACAATCGCATCGACTTGCCGCGCACGCTCAAGAATGACTTCCAAGGCTTCTTCGGGCTGTTCGGCAACAACAACGATTTGCCCGGCCTTGATAATGCCTGCCTTTTCTGTGGCGATCTGCCGGATCGAAGAGCCGAGCCACTTCGTGTGATCGAAGTCAATCGGCGTGATCACACTCACTCCGGCATCCACAGTGTTCGTCGCATCCCAGCGTCCACCCATTCCGACCTCCACAACAGCCGCATCAACGGGATGATCGGCGAAAGCGGCAAAAGCCATGACGGTGAGACATTCAAAGAAGGAAAGACGCGGACCGCCCTCGTCACGGCAACGCTGATCCACCAGCTCAATGTAGGGAGCGACATCCGCATAGGCGGCAAGAAAACCTTCGGGTGTGATCGCTTCACCAGCGATCGAGATACGTTCACGCAGATCAATAAGATGCGGTGAGGTAAAGCGACCCGTTGTCATCCCACAGGCACCAAGAAGCGCATCAATCAGGCGGGCCGTGGAGGTCTTCCCGTTGGTTCCCGTGATGTGAATACTCGGGTAGGTAGTGTGAGGATCAGCGAGGAAATCGAGAACAGCGGCCACCCTTTCCAAAGAGGGTTGCACAGAGTGTTCGGGGGCGCGGGCAAGGATGGATTGGGCGACTTCCTCCATTTCACTGCTCAGAGCAAGCCCATAAGCTGCTTCGTCGAGGGCGCTTTCGTGCGCTTGACGTTCAGCGCGTTCAGCGGCTACGTCCTCGGCAAATTCTTCGTCAATCGCGTCCTCGTTTTCGATTTCGCTCAGGATCGAAGGAACCGGTCCGGCAAGTAGCGACGCTTCAAGGAGTGCGCGTAAAGCGCTGGCTCGCTCCGCTTCAGCTATGTTCGCGTCTTTGTCGCCTGACACATCCGTAAGGGCGAGTTCGTCGCCTTCATCTGCGATCTCAAGGTAGGGAAGCAGATCTGCGGGGATTCCGCCCGACTCATTCTTCTGTTCGGGGGTATCCTCACCGAAGAATGCGGGGTGCTGCTGTGCCACTGCGACCTCCATTGATGTGCATATGGACCTGTTGCACGAACGCGCTTTTTCACAAACGCTAGGAGGAGATTTTACTCGGCGAAAGTCGCTCTCGCTTTTTCACTCCCTTTCACAGGCACACGCCCCGCCTCGGCCCGGATATGTAAAACCGGCCACCCAAAGCGCCCCTGGAGGGCCTCAGCGCAGAAACACAGGTCTCCAGGGCGCTTTGGGGACGAAAGCTCACATTTTTTCCACACAGACTCCAAGTGTCTCGCCTGACATGATCTCAAGCGCACGGGCCAGTGTTTCGTGCGCAATCATCTCGCGATGCGCCTCAACAGCAGGGAGCTTTTCAGCGGGGACAGTCAGGGTGAGGGCGATCCGGTCAGCAACATGCAGACCAGCATTCTTGCGCTCATCCTGAACGGCACGCACAACATCACGGGCATAGCCCTCAGCTTCAAGTTCGGGTGTCAGCTCCGTATCAAGAACGACCACTGTACCGGAAGCAAGAACCTCAGCGACCTGCCCCTCAGCAGCCTCAACCTTTGTCGTCACCGTGTACTGCTCAGGGGTCAATACGACGGGTACACCGTCTAGCATCACGCTTGCGAAAGTACAAGATCCATCCGCAGACACACTCCACTTCCCCGCCTTCTGCGCGGTGAAGAGCTGGGAGGTGAGTGTACGAATCTGCGGATCGAAAGCACGCGGATTCAAGCTCAGCTCAGTCGATACCGTGAGTCCAGATTCTTCCGGTGCAAGGAAATCAACCGACTTCACATTCACTTCAGAAGTAATGAGATCTGCAAAAGGTGCAAGGGCAGCAGCCCGCTCGGAGACAAGCGTCATCTGAGCAAGGGGCTGGCGAACGCGCAGTTGATTCACCTTGCGCAGCGCGTGCGCACTCGACACCACCGCACGCACTTCATCCATTGCGGCAACGAGCGCATCATCGACAACTTGGTCAGGCAAGGAGGGGAAATCGACAAGATGAACAGACTCGCCACCCGTCAATCCCTTCCAAATCTCCTCAGACAGCAGCGGAAGCAGCGGCGCAGCACACTCCATGAAACGCACGAGCGCCGTGTAAAGCGTATCGAAGGCCGTCTGATCTTCATCCCAGAAGCGTTGACGTTGAGTGCGGACATACCAGTTTGTGAGGATGTCAATATAGTCGCGGATCAGTTCGCACGCTTTACCAATGTCGTAGGCATCAAGGGCGGCGTGCACATTATCGACGAGGGACTTCGTATGAGCGAGGAGATACCGGTCCATCCTGGACAGTGCTTCAACGCATGTGGGATCACTCAAGTGAAGAAGCTGCGCCTCTAGACCTTCTCCTCCCTTCGCCGCGCCCGCATAGAGTGCAAAGAAGTAGTAGGCATTCCAGATGGGCAAGAGCACCTGGCGGACCGTATCGCGAATACCCGCTTCCGTCACGATGAGATTGCCTCCGCGCACAACGGGGGAACTCATGAGGAACCAACGCATCGCATCTGAGCCGTAACGATCAAAAACCTCGTTGACATCAGGGTAGTTGCGCAAAGATTTGCTCATCTTCCGGCCATCATCACCTAAGACGATGCCGTGTGAAATCACCGAAGTGAAGGCCGGACGATCAAAGAGCGCAGTTGCGAGGACGTGGAGGGTGTAGAACCAGCCGCGCGTCTGGCCGATGTATTCCACAATGAAGTCGCCTGGATAGTGCGATTCAAACCAGTCGCGATTTTCAAAGTGATAGTGAACCTGCGCGTAGGGCATCGACCCGGACTCGAACCAACAGTCAAGGACGTCGGGAATACGACGCATCATTGACTTTCCGCTCGGGTCATCCGGGTTCGGACGGACGAGTTCATCAATGTAGGGACGATGCAGGTTGTCCACCTTCACACCAAAGTCACGTTCGAGTTCGGCGTAGGAACCGTAAACATCCTCACGCGGGTAGTTCGGGTCATCCGAACGCCACACGGGGATCGGCGCGCCCCAGAAACGATTGCGTGAAATCGACCAATCGCGGGCCCCTGCCAGCCAATTCCCAAAGATGCCGTCTTTGGTGTGCTCAGGCGTCCAGGTGATCTGCTGATTGAGTTCAACCATACGATCGCGGATTGCACTGACCTTCACAAACCAGGAAGACACAGCCTTGTAAATGAGGGGTTTGCGGCAACGCCAGCAGTGCGGATAGGAGTGGACGTAGGACTTTTGCTGAACGAGGACGGAACGGATAGCCGGGTCGCGACGCGCCATCGCACCACTGCCGTCACGCAGGTCAGTAATAATCGGCTTGTTCGCTTCAAAAACCTGGAGACCTTCGTAGTCGGATACTTCCGAAGTGAAGAGTGCGCCCTCGTCAACGGGAAGAACGGGCTGAATGCCCGCTTCCATGCACACAAACATGTCGTCTTCACCGAAAGCCGGGGCGATATGAACCAGACCTGTGCCATCTTCGGTGGTGACGTAATCACCGGAAATGATTGTCCAGCCTTTCGGACCGGGGGCCGCGCCCTCGGCACGATGCTCAGCGTTATCGTAGTAGTCAAAGATCGGGTGGTAGCGGCGACCAACCAGCTCTGAGCCTTTCAGTGTGGCAAGGATTTCTGGTTCTTCGCCGAGTTCTTTTACGTAAGCGGCGAGGCGTTCCTTACCGAGGATGACGGTCTCTCCCGCAAGGGGTGAAGACAGGTCAGAGGCGACGCGCACGACAACGTAGTCGATTGTTGGTCCTGCGGCGACCGCAAGGTTTGAAGGAAGCGTCCAGGGAGTCGTCGTCCAGATCAAAACAAGTTCGGGTTGCGCAGCGTCAGGAAGGAAAGGTTCTTCCAAACGCATACCGACGGTCACCGTATTGTCTTGACGATCCTGATACACATCGTCGTCCATTTTGAGCTCATGGTTGCTCAAAGGAGTGCGATCGTGCCAGCAGTAGGGCAGGACGCGATAGCCCTCATAGGCGAGTTTCTTGTCATACAGGGTTTTAAAAGCCCAGATCACAGACTCCATGTAGTCCGGGTCGAGGGTCTTGTAATCCTTGGAGAAATCGACCCAGCGTGCCTGACGAGTGACGTAATCCTCCCACTCTTTCGTGTAGCGCAGAACGGAGCTGCGGCACGCTTCGTTAAACGCTTCGAGTCCGATGCCGCCTTCGCGGGTAATTTCAGTGACATCGTCGATGCCGAGGATACGTTGAGCTTCAAGCTCTGCGGGGAGGCCGTGCGTATCCCAACCGAAGCGGCGTTCAACGCGGCGACCGAGCATCGTCTGATAGCGACCGACGACGTCTTTGACATAACCGGTGAGAAGATGACCGTAGTGCGGTAGGCCGTTCGCGAAGGGAGGGCCGTCGTAGAAAACAAACTCGTTTTCTCCGGATTCGCCAGCAGGTCGGATGTCGATGGACTTTTGGAAGGTGTCATTGGCGGCCCAGAACGCCAAGGTTTCGCCTTCCAACTGCGGGAAGGACGGGCTGGCTTCCACCTCGGTATCGCGGTGGCGCGGGTAGGAACCGTGCTTCGTCATCATGTCCTCGTTTGTTTCGTCTCACAGGGACGAGGACCGGCGACGCCGGGACCCGCGGTACCACCCCGCTTGCCTCTTCCTCGGTTTTCGAGGGCGAGACCGCTTCTTTGAAGGCTGTGTCGGGCCGACCCGTCCGGTTCTAGTAAGGCGTGCCGTGCTGAAACGCCCGTTCTTCCGAAGACTCCCCGGTGATGCCCCTGCATCTTCAGACACAAGGCCGGATCCACATCGCATACCACTGTAGTCCAGCCACAGAAGAGACGCACACGCATCACCTTTCAGCTCGCGCCCACTATGCGGATGCTTGTAGCGCAAAGCCGCACGGATGCTCTACTATCGTCGTCATGATGTCGATGAACACCCGTTCATGGTGGTGGCTCCCCTAAGGGCGAGCCACTCGATGTCGTATTTCATTTCAGCTCGCCACCCGTGGCGGGCTTTTTGTTTTTCCTGGCCCGCCTCGACCCAACCAGGAGGACACTTCTATGACGACCACCCCAGTTTCTTCCCGAACAGAACCTGCAGGGGCTGCGCCAACAGCAAACCGTATCCCCACCGGCCAAATCGACGGCCTACCTGAAGCGCGTGTCCGCGACACCATCCTCCCCGCCTACTTCGGACGATTCGGCGGCCAAGAGGTACCTGACATGCTCTTCCCCGCCCTCGATGAATTGGAAGCCGCTTACGCCGACGCAATGGCTGACCCAGCCTTCCACGAGGAACTCAACTTTCTGCGCCGAAGCTACCTCGGTCGCGAAACCCCGATCTACGAATGCCGTAACCTCCCCGCCGAGGGCGGTGTACGTATCCTCCTCAAACGCGAAGACCTCGCACACGGAGGAGCACACAAAGGCAATAACGTCCTCGGGCAGGCGCTCCTAGCAAAACGCATGGGAAAGAAACGCATCATCGCCGAAACCGGTGCCGGTCAGCACGGGACTGCAACCGCGATGGTCGCGGCCCTGATGGGGATGGAATGCACGATCTACATGGGCGCCCATGACGTCGCCCGACAAAAGCCCAACGTCGAGCGTATGGAACTCATGGGCACAAAAGTTGTTCCCGTCACGCGCGGCTCCTCCGGCTTAAAAGATGCGATTGACGAGGCCCTGGAAGAATGGTGTACACGACTTGAGGACACCTTCTACCTCCTCGGTTCTGCGGCAGGACCTCATCCTTTCCCCACGATTGTCCGCGAGTTCCAGTCGGTGATCTCTTTGGAGTCACGTGCCCAGATGCTCGACACCTACGGTCGTCTCCCCGATGCAGTGATCGCCGCTGTGGGGGGCGGTTCGAATGCAATCGGCGCTTTCGCGCACTACATCGACGATCCTGAGGTGAAACTCATCGGCGTTGAACCAGCGGGTAAGGGCCTGGATACGCTCGAACACGGCGCACCGATCTGCGCGGGACGCATTGGCGCTCTTCATGGGATGCGCTCTTTCGTCATGCTCTCCGATGAAGGTGAAGTCCTCCCCTCGCACTCAATCTCCGCCGGTCTCGACTATCCTTCGGTCGGACCAGAACATGCGATGTTCGCCGAGAACGGACGTGTTTCCTACGTTGGTATTACGGATGAGGAAGCGCTTGAGGCTTTTGCTCTCCTGTCGCGCAGTGAGGGGATTATTCCGGCGATGGAATCCTCACATGCCCTTGCGCAGGCACTGAAGATCGCCCGCGAAAACGCGACCGCAGGCCTGACGAAGGATGAGCAGCCCCTCCTTCTTGTCAACCTGTCAGGACGAGGTGACAAGGACATGGAACAGGTCGCTGATCGTCTCTCACGATTAACCTCGTCTCTCAATTGACGAGGTCGGGGGTGTTGCTT